>NZ_JBQFYU010000018.1:0-77298 GCF_056541705.1 Ruegeria sp. AG1
ACCGCGCGCATCTCGTCAGCGTCATGACAAAACGCGCCGTCCAAAACTGCTCGTAAACACAGAAACAACAAACCCAAAAGCCCCGGGCAAAACCCCGGGGCTTTTGCTATGATTGGAAGGTCCGGACAGACCCATTCTGGTGAACACAAATTACAGTGGTGCGATTGGGTGTCCGATCCAGGATGGTTTGAATCTCACCCTCATCTGCATGACAAAGCGCCGTTGACAACGCGTCTGCCGATGTGCCGTCTGCAGCCTGAACGCTGACCGTCGACCATTGGGGTGGGTGCATGGTTTTCGGATTCAGGACATGAAACTGACCGCCACCCAGTCGCAACGCAGCTGGACTAGAGGTGGCAATCGCTTGATCTTTGAGCGTCCGGGTCTGAACGATCCCGTGTTGGGGATCTGACACGCCCAGGGTCCAGTTGCGTCCTGCCGCAAAATACTCACCGATATTGACCAATACGTTGTGCCAACCCGCCTGACGCAGCACCTCTGTGACCAGGTCGGTGGCGAAGCCCTGCGCAATACCATTCAGCGTCAGTGCTTGGCCGGGATCCAGCGCAATGTGATCGGGCGAAATCCGAACCCGGTCCCATCCAAGGGCTTTGCGCGCGGCATCGAGGTCTCCATTCTGCGCCGCTGCCTGCCACAAGGGTTGAACGGTCGGATCAAAACGCCCGTCGGTCTGCCGGTAGGCGCGATCGCAGGCGCGCAGAAGCGCCTGCATTTCGGGCGCGGGTGCTTTCAGGTGGCCAGAACGGTTCAACCGAGACAAGTCGGAATTCGGGCGGTAGAGGCTGAACAATGCTTCGCAGCGTTCAAGCTCGGCTCGGATACGGGCGATGGCGGGTTCGGCAACGTCCGGAGGCGCGTCAAACGTAAGGCTGACCTCGGCACCCAAGGCATAGCCGTGCCATTTTGTGGGCTGGGCCGCAGCCGGGGTCGCCAACGCGGCGGCAGAAATGGCAAGGAAGCGGCGGCGGTTTATCATTCGGCGGCGACCTCTCTGGCTTGGCGTCGGGCGGCGACAATCAGAGGCACGCATTTCGTGTTGTCGTCATGGATCGTCACACAGTCAAGGCATTGAAAGCACTCATCATATTGGATGCGTCCACTCTTTGCGATGGCCCCGTATTTGCATTTGACCTTGCACAATTGACACGGAGAACCGCATTCCGAGCGTCGGTCGATCCAATCGCGCCCGCGCAACAGCCCTCCGATCGCCATGAAAGCGCCAAGCGGACAGACATAGCGGCAAAATCCCTTGAACAGCACCATTCCAAAGAACAGCCATCCCGCCGCGTAAGCCACGTAATACCATTCGCGTACAAAGAAGGTGGTGACCGCGGTTTTGAACGGCTCGACCTCGGCGGCTTTGTCGACCTGATCGGGGGCGACGAACACTACGCCCACAAGACCCGCGAGGATGACGTATTTCAGCCATTTCAGGCGTCTGTCCCAGGCGTCGGACGGCTCAATTTGCGGAAGGCGCAGGGCTTTGCCGAGGTGATGCGCGAACTCCTGCATTGCGCCGAAGGGGCAAAGCCAACCGCAGAACAGCCCCCTGCCCCATGCGATGAAACCGGCGATGGACACCACCCAGATCAACAGGGAAAACGGGTCATACAGAAGGAATGCGAAACTGCCGCCTTCGACTGCTGCTCTGAGTGTTCCAAGAACGGTGACGATGGACAGCTGCCCTTGCCCCCACCATCCGACAAAACCGATGACAACGGCCAGTACGCCCAAGCGGAGGGGCGTGAACAAAGGCTGCGCCGCCAGTGCATTCATGCAAAAGTTGAGCGCGGCGACGAGACCTGTCAGGAAGAGCCCAAGAACGATCATGTCACCCTGACGGTTGCGGAGCGCCTCAAGCCATGGCGGGACCGGCGTTACCTGAATCGGACGGGTAAAGAACCGTTCGGGCGTGATATGGGGCACCTCAAGCGTGACCGAGCCTGTTTCGGGCTGGAACATGCCGTGTTCCCGCACGGCCAGCACCTTCAGAACCCAATCGCGCGAAGGGTCAAATCCCAGCCTACGGTCCGTTCGCAAGATCATGGCTGTGCCATCGGGCAGGCCATCGGCCAGCTCTACAAACAGATCGGCATCGCGCAGCGCAACCGGAAAACCGTCCTGTTCTGCTGACAGCCAGTCTGGAGCTGTATTGCGCACGAAGTCCTCGCTGACCAAACCGTGGCGCGCGGTTTCGATCACCAGGATCGGTTCATCATTGTCCGAGATTTCCAGAAAGCTCTGGAGTTCGTCGAAACTGTCCTCGGCCAGCGCAGCGCGGGCGATTGAAGTTGGGCCCAGATCAACGACCCAGATATCCAAGTATGGCTCATTCGGATACTCCTGCGCCTCGGGGTCGTCATCCTCCCACAAGGTGTCTGCGAACAAGGCGTCGACCTGCGCGTTGGTGTAGGTCTTGCGCGTGGCGATGCCCTGATCGACAAGATCCTGCCAGGTCAGGTCCTCTTGGTACTCGGGGTCGGGAAAGGCGGGCGGCGCGGTGGCCAGTCCCTGCATCTTTTCGCGGGCCACTGCCAGCGCGGCCCCAATGACGGATTCGTGGGCAATGCGCACACTGGCCGTCGCCTTGGTGACGCCATCCAGATAGACAAGCTGTGAACCCGCCGCCGCATCGCCATAGGGTGTTCCCACCACAATCGAATCCGAAATCGACAGCCCGCCATATTGTTCAAAGAACTTGTGAAACGGGGCCTCACCCAGACCCGAGACAAAGATCGGCTCGTTGTGTTCGATCAGTTGGACATCCAAAAAGCGTCCCTCAAGGTCCAGCACCACCAGCATGTTGATCGGCGCGCCCGAAAACCCCGGCAAGGGGGCTAAAGGTTCGGATTCAAACACATATCCGGCCTCACTGCCGCCCGAGTTCAGCAGGCTGTAAACCCCGTCATCGTTCAGCGCATCGCCGAGTGAAAACGGGGCGCGGATATAGGTTTCGATCTGCTCACGCGGCAGAGGCTCTGCCTGAACCGACAGGCCGCTGATGAGCAAAAACACAAGAAACAGGATCGCGCGCATGAGCGTGAGACTATATTTCACCCCGCGACGGTGACATTCGACGAAAGTCCTAGGTCCCGCCTCTACGACCCCAAGGCGGTTGACGCAGCCGCCCCGGCCCTCAACACTACATCCCATCCCTACGACCAAAGGAGCATTTTCCGAAAATCGTGCCGGTAGTAGGTTTTTAACAACGCCAGTCATTCATCGGGAGGACACTATGACCTGGAGCACACCGAAGCTGAAAGAAGTGAACTGCGGCATGGAGATCAACATGTATTCTCCGTCCGAGGACGAAGGCCGCGAGTACGAGCCCGACCTGTTCTGATCACGTAAACGCAGCGGAGGCCCAAAGTGCATTTCCTGGTTCTTGGGGCTTCTGCAGGTGGCGGTTTGCCACAATGGAACTGCGGTTGCCGGAATTGCGAGGACGCCCGTAAGGGCAAGATCCCGCCGTCCGGCCAATCCTCTTTGGCGGTGTCCCCAGATGGTCTGAATTGGAGCATCCTGAACGCCTCGCCTGATATTCGCCAGCAGATGCTGGACAGCCCCAAAATGCACCCGCGCGCGCTGCGCGACACGCCTGTTGCTTCGGTTCTGCTGACAAACGGGGATATCGACCATATCGCCGGGCTGCTCAGCCTGCGTGAACAGACCCCTTTCACCCTGTTTGCCACGGGCGATATTCTGGATGTGCTGTCCCAGAACCGGATTTTCGACGCGGTCAACCGCGAGAAAGTGGACCGCCGCCAGATTGCCCTAGGTGATGAATTCAACCTTCAAAAGGGGCTGCAGGCGCAGCTGTTTGCGGTGCCCGGTAAGGTCCCTCTGTTCATGGAGGGCGACAGTGTTCAGACCGATCTATTGGGCGAACAGACCGTGGGCGTCCGGCTGACCACCACCGACAAGACCGCCTATTACATCCCCGGCTGCGCGCAGGTGACCGATGACCTGTTGGCCCGAATTACGGATGCCGATCAGTTGTTCTTTGACGGCACGCTTTGGGATGATGATGAGATGATCCGCACCGGAACCGGCGTAAAAACCGGGCAGCGGATGGGGCATATCTCGATCAGCGGACCCGAGGGGTCGATCGCCCGACTGCAAGAGATCCGCGCGGCGAAAACCTTCATCCACATCAACAACACCAACCCTGTTCTGCAACCCGACAGCCCGGAACGCGCCTTTGTGGAAACCGCAGGCTGGACCATCGCCTATGACGGGCAGGAGATCACGATATGAGCCGCGAAACCCTAGAGGCCCGCTTGCGTCAGATCGGGGCGGAGCGTTACCACGATAAGCACCCGTTTCATCACCGGCTGCACAGCGGGGAATGCACCCCCGATCAGGTACGCGCCTGGGTGATCAATCGCTGGGCCTATCAGGCGGCGATTCCGATGAAGGATGCCGCCTTCATGTCGCGCTGCAACGATCCCGATATCCGGCGCGAGTGGCGATCCCGCATCGAAGACCACGATGGCGGCGTGACCGAGGGCGGCGGCATCCGGCGCTGGCTGAAGCTGGCCGAGGCCGTGGGGCTGGACCCTGACTATGTCGCCTCGGGCCGAGGTATCCTGCCCGCGACCCAATTCGCCGTCGACGCCTATGTGCATTACGTACGCGAAAAGCCTCTGCTGCAGGCGATCGCGTCTTCTCTGACCGAGCTGTTTGCCCCCAAAATCCACGAACAGCGGATCGAGGGCCTGTTGCAGCACTATGACTTCGCCAATTCCGACAGCCTATCCTATTTCCAAAAGCGCCTGACCCAAGCCCCGAAGGACGTGGCATTCGGCCTGAACTGGGTTTTGGACCACGCCGACACAGCGGAAAAAGAAGACATGGCCTGCGAGGCGCTGATCTTCAAAACCAACGTGTTGTGGGCGCAGCTGGATGCGCTTTGGTCCGGATATGTAGAGCCTGGCCTAGTCCCACCCGGTGCGTGGAAAACGGGGGAAGGCCTGCTATGACGCTTGAGCTGCACCAGACCGACCGCCCCTATCTGCCGCGCGGCGTGCGGGTTCAGCGCGACACGGTGCGTGACCGCATGGTCCTGCAAGCCCCGGAAAAAGTCATCGAACTGGACGATATTGGTGTCGCCATCCTGTCGCGGGTGGATGGGAAGACCTCGTTTTGCCAGATCGTCACTGATCTTGCCACCACTTACGACGCCCCTGCCGATCAGGTCGAAACCGATGTTCAACACTTCCTGCAGGCTCTGCGCAGCCGCCTCTACGTGTTGGTGCAGGCATGACCGCCCCAGCCCCCATCGCGCTTTTGGCCGAACTTACCCACCGCTGCCCGCTCAGCTGCCCCTATTGCAGCAACCCTGTGGAGCTTGAGCGCAAGGAAACGGAACTCGACACGCAGACCTGGGCGGATGTGTTCCAGCAAGCCTTCGACATGGGCGTCTTGCAACTGCACTTGTCGGGGGGCGAACCCGCTTCGCGCCGCGATCTCGAAGACCTGACCGCGCAGGCCGCCCGTATCGGGCTTTACACCAACCTGATCACCTCCGGCATCGGACTGTCCGCCAAACGGCTGGACCGGCTCGAGGCGGCAGGGCTGGATCACATCCAACTGTCCTTGCAGGGCACGAATGCCGATCTGGCTGATCGCATTGGCGGCTATCGCGGCGGCTTTGACCGAAAGATGATCATCGCCAAAGAGATCGGTGACAGGGGTATCCCGCTGACCCTGAACGCGGTCATGCATCGCCACAACCTGGATGATCTGGATCGCACGATTAAAATGGCCGTTGAGTTGGGTGCCCGCAGGCTCGAGGTCGCCTGTGTGCAATTCCACGGCTGGGCTCTGTCGAACCGCGCCGCACTGCTGCCGACGCTTGAGCAGACCCGGGCCGTGAAAGACACCGTTGTCCGCGCCAGCAAGGATTTACGAGGTGTTCTGGCCATCGACTTCGTGCCGCCCGACTATTACTCGGACTATCCCAAAGCCTGTATGGGCGGTTGGGGGTCCACGGGCCTGAACATCACGCCCAACGGCACAGTCCTGCCCTGCCATGCGGCACAGACGATCACCCATCTGGAATTCGAGTCGGTGCGCGATAAACCATTATCGGACATCTGGAACCACAGCAGCGCCTTCAACGCCTATCGGGGAACCGATTGGTTGCCCGAACCCTGCCAAAGCTGCGAGAGGAAAGAGATCGACTTCGGAGGTTGTCGTTGTCAGGCGATGGCCTTAGCGCAGGACGCCGAAGCCACAGATCCCGTTTGCAAAAAGTCACCTCTGAATAGCCGGGTTAAAGATGTTTTGGACGCCATGTCAGCCAATCCTGAAAGAGAATTCGTCTATCGCAAAGCGTGACCCCTAGCTGGTGCTGTTTCGCACGGCTTTGGGTTCTGTTGCAAAGCTTACGGTTGTTCAGAAACTCACTTTTGCGTCGATGAGTTTGGCCACCAGTTCCGCGCGCTTTAGAAAGTTGCCACGCCCCGTACCTTAAAATTCTATATGGCGTGCGGTTTTAATATCTATCTAAGGTCCCGATTGTAGACTTATCGCCGATCTACCAATCGTCCTTTTCAAGTATTTGCCGCATCTCGGTTAAGCTCATTTTTTTAGATTGCAATTCCTGTTGCGTTCTTACAGCCACAAAATCGTGAAACCTACTCCAATCTTCAAAACTCTTCAAAGGTGTAATCTGGGACATAAGAATTGAGCGCTCTAATCCAAAAATCTTGAATCCATTTTCGGTGAAGAAATCCCAGAGCCATTGCTCCGATTGCACACCTTCAAAGACCACAAATTTGAGAGCCGATTGTTCAATCAATCCGGGCAAAACCATTGGTTCGGCCCCCTCAATATCGATCTTCACTCCAAATTTGCGGTCCTTGACCAGCTGGCGAATGGTGGATGCAGTATCGCACGCTTTTACAACTTCGCTGTGATCGCGGTCTCGTTCAAGCTCGTCATTGGTGAGTATCGTTGCCATGCCGGAATGGTGTAGCGGACCAGCCAACAATACCTCTCCATCTTCGTTCGACAAAGCCACACGATGCAGTTTTACGTTGGAAAAGCCATCATCTGTTATTGCAGCCTCCAACCGATTAGCAATGCGAGCCTGTGGTTCGAACATATGAACTTCGCCCCTCGGACCAACCCTCGCGGCGGCTTCAAACCCTATCGAGCCGTAGTTCGCCCCAATATCCAAGAGTATATCACCCGGAGAAAGAAGTGCGTTTACTGTGCGTGAAACTTTCCAGTCTGCTGAACCCACCATCCAAGTTATTCGTCCATGGTATTCATTGGGGTCTATTCTGATTTTGGCACCGCATGGGAGGCGCGCCAATAGTTCGCCTTGAACAGATTCAAAAAGCGCATTCGTAAAGCGGTTGAAGCTCAAAGCTGTCAATCCGACGTTTGGTCGAATGAGACGCAGAGGCAACGCATAGAGATTCAAAAGAACCATATTCACAATAATAAACTCCTTCACAAGAATATCTATTCAGCTGCAGTAGGTTACACGTTTAGTCCGAAATAGGTGAGACGGATTTTATCATGTGAGACAACCTAACTCTGTCTTGACAAAACTAGGCAGATCTCTACATCGCCTCCTTTGACCCCTGATCCATAGCAGATCCTCATACAAGACACCCTGCAAGTAGAGGCTTCTTCTGGAAACAAGGCACCTTTGGGAACCTTGGGATCGTTAACACCGGCACCAATATCGGAGCCGGCTGAGCCGGTCAGTTCAACACGGATCAGACTAAATTCCATTACGCCCGCTTTTGACGTCGGGCGCGCATTTCCCGTCGGCGCGACATTGCGTTGGTGCGTTTCTCGGCCTTGTCGGATTGCGTAGAACTCTCCGTTGGTTGAGACGCCTGTGTAGACAAGCCTATAGCAGCGACGCCTCCCATTTTTTCTTCTATTTTTGCAGCCAGAACGCCCAAGACCGGGAACCGGAAGATATCCGTAATGCTGAGGCCCTGAACGTTCAGCTCTTTTCTGATTTCACGATGCGCCTGCACGGCCAGTAGTGAATGGCCGCCAAGATCAAAGAAATTGTCGCGTGGGCTGATATCCTGAACGCCAAGAATCCGAGACCATATTGCGGCAACCTGTCGAACAGCTGTTCCATCCGATGCAGCTGTGGGCGTGGGGTCAGCCGTCTGAGATTGCGTGGTTGCAGCGACCTTGCGTGGCAAGGGAGCCGGCAGCGCCTTTCGATCAATCTTCTTGTTGGGCGTCAGTGGAAAGCTGTCCAGAGTGACGAAATGCGCGGGGATCATGAACTCGGGCAACTGCCCGGTCAGGGTATCCCGCAATGCCCGTTCATTCAGATCACCATCCGCGATCAGATACCCCACCAGTTGGGTCAACCCCGGGGTATCTTCGCGGGCCAGAACCACGGATTGGCGAATACTCGGCTGAGCATCAAGTACACTCTCGATCTCGCCCAGTTCAATCCTATAGCCGCGCAGTTTGACCTGATGATCTGCCCGACCCAGGAAATCAAGCCGCCCGTCCGGACGCCAACGCGCCAGATCACCGGTCCGGTACATCCGAGCATCAGGTTGGTCACGGAATGGATCAGGCACAAAACGTTCGGCTGTCAGATCTTCACGTTTCCAGTACCCACGGGCGACACCCGCCCCGCTAATAAAGAGCTCACCCGCAACACCAATGGGTGTCGGGTTTTGATCCTCATCCAGAACATAGACCTGAGTATTGGCAATTGGTCGACCTATATTGACGGTACCTGCCACTGATGCAGCGGTTTCGGTCGTCGACCAGATGGTGGTTTCTGTTGGCCCGTACATATTCTCAATACGTGCCGAGGTGATACCGGCCAATTCCGATACCAATGCGCCAGGCAGAGCCTCGCCCCCGATCATAATGTACTTGAGATGCGACAGCGCCTGACGGGCTTCGTCATTCATCACCAGCATCTGCGCCATGCTGGGAGTACACTGCATATGCGTAACCTTGTGGCGATGAATTTGTGCCGCGATCGAAAAATCATCCTCGGGTGGTTCGGTATCCTGATTGGACAGGCGCAGAACCTCGGCCAGAGGTTTGAGC
Organism: Ruegeria sp. AG1; assembly: GCF_056541705.1. Classification (NCBI taxonomy): domain Bacteria; kingdom Pseudomonadati; phylum Pseudomonadota; class Alphaproteobacteria; order Rhodobacterales; family Roseobacteraceae; genus Ruegeria; species Ruegeria sp. AG1. Next base: position 9,082 of record NZ_JBQFYU010000018.1, read on the forward strand.
CCCTCAAGCACCTGATCCACCGGGATGCCATAGTCGATCAGACAGGCAATCTCATCCACGCCAATTTGCTTAAGCTCTTCGACGCGCGTCAGGCAGTCTTCGACCGTGCCAAAAAGACCGGAGTCTTCGAAATACCGCAGGAAGGCGAAATCAAGAATGCCCTCAAGCTCTTCTTCTTCAAGTGAGCCCAGGTCCAGTTCGAACGCATTGCTGACGCCCTCGGGTTTCTTGAAGGCGGGGAAGGCCCAGGCATATTGTTTGATCAATCCGGCAGCGGAGCGCAGGTAATCCTTCATCGGTTCGCGCGCCACTTCGCGTACCTCTTCACGATCCGCTCCGACGAATGTATGCAACATCAGGGTGACTGTGTGGTCCTCCGGGTCATGGCCTGCTTCGCGCAATGCGCTGTGGTAGAGACCGATTTTGTCAGCGACTTCATCGACGCTTTGTCCCAGAAGGTGGGTCAGGACATTTGCGCCGATGGCGCCAGCCTCTTCCCAGGTTGCCGGGTTGCCTGCTGTGGTGACCCATACTGGAAGTGTCTTCGAGACGGGCCGGGGCTGAGTGACGACAGCGTGCATTTCTCCAGACTTCTTCGGAAACTCGACGGGCTCTCCCTTCCAAAGTTTGCGCAGAATATCAATGGATTGCAGCATGGCTGGCTTGTTGTCCGGCGGTGTGTTTTCTGGTCGCAGAACGAAATCATCAGGTTGCCAACCGGAGGCGATGGCCAGCGCAGCGCGCCCGTTGGTCAGGTTGTCGATGATGGCCCATTCCTCGGCAATCCGAGCCGGGTGATGCAGCGGCGCGACACAGGAGCCTGCGCGCACCGACAAGTTTTCGGTAACGGCTGCGACGGCTGCGCCGGTAACCGACGGGTTCGGATAGGGCCCGCCAAAAGCGTGGAAGTGGCGCTCGGGAGTCCAGACGGCGCAGAACCCGTGCTTGTCTGCAAATTTTGCCCCTTCCAGCAGGGATTTATATTTGTCACGGCCGACGCCGTCATCATTGCCCCAGTAATAGAGGCTAAAATCCATGCCGCGTCCGGTAGACCCCCGCGCCGGAGTGCCGTCGCCTGCAACAAGGGCGCGGTTGTCATCATCGCTTAGAATAACCTTGAATCCGTGCGCCAGTGTCCAGAACAACTCCAGCACGGAAATATCGAAGGACAAGCTGGTAACTGCCATCCAGACACCAGCCGGGTCATGTAAAATACGCCCATCCATACCGGTGAAGAAGTTCGACACATTGCGGTGTTCGATCATCACGCCCTTGGGTCGTCCGGTCGAGCCTGACGTATAGATCACATAGGCCAGATTATTTGCCGTCACGGTGCTGTCGGGGTTGCTGTCAGGCGCAGCAGACAGGCGCGGATCCGCATCGATTGACAGTATCTGCGCCGCGGATTCCGGCAGATTCCGGGCCAGATCGGTCTCGGTAATGACAACGGGTGCGGCGCTATCCTGAAGATACAGCGCGGTGCGGTCTGCCGGGTAAGAGGGGTCCATCGGCACGTAAGCACCGCCAGCTTTGAGAATGCCCAAGGCGGCAATCACAAGCTGCGGCGAGCGTTTGACATGCAGCCCGACCAAAGTATCGGGGCCAACCCCCATATCCTGCAGAACATGCGCAAACCGGTTGGCCGCACGGTTCAAGGCATCGTAGCTATAGCTTTGATCCTCGAACGCCAGCGCGATGGCGTCGGGCGACCGGGCGACTTGGGTTTCAAAGTGCTGATGAATGCAGGTCGTGTGGTCATAATCCGTGTCGGTCGCATTCCTTTCCGTCAGGATTTTCACCCGCTCAGCTTCAGGCATCAGGGATAGATCGCGGATGGGTTTTAAGGCCGTCTCCGGGGCATCCAACTGTGCCAAGATGGCTTCTAGCCGGGCGGCAATCAGGGCCAGCGCCTCGGCGCTGATATGGCCACTGTCGGCACAAAGCTGAATCTGACCCTCTACAAATGACAGGGTCAGGCTGGTGCCAGGGATCAGTTCAGCATTTGAATCTGTCAGGCCAAGCTGTGGCATAGCAAAATGATCATCTTTGGACCGGGACAGACGTGCGGGCAGGTCAATGGAGAACCCGCCACGTGCCCGGGCCGCGGTGATGTCTTGCGTCAGCCCGGCCTGTAGATCCGCTGTTGCAGTGCCGGATGTCACAGTGACCGGTGCCCAGCTACTGACATAGTCTGAGGCCGTTCTGGGCAGAGACAGAGCCAGATTCAGGGCATCATCGTCCACTTGGCAAAGGAAAAGCGCGGCCAACGCAGTGGCTGCTTTCTCAAAGGTGGCGCTCGCATTCACTGCGTGTGAAATCACATCGGATGCGGGTGCATTTCGTTCAATCATCGGCAGATCGGAATGCTGTAGCTTTTCCAGGACTTCCCGCCAGTAAACATCCGCTTTGGCTGCGGGGGTGAGCGTGACGGTAAGCTCGGCCTGGTCTGCGGCATCGAACAAGGGGAGCACGTTGCAATCCGGGGCGATGTCAGCGGCCGTGATCTCCTCTCCAAAACAGTCTCTGAACTGGCTTAATCTAGTGGCGTCCTGCCCTGTGGCGATGGTCAGACTGTCCGCATCGCGGGCCAAAATTGTACCCGGTGCGGCCTGTTCCGATGATTGAACCTCGGCTTGGCCAACCAGATAAATCTTGTCACCTGTATCCAGCTTGGGGCAGGCCAGCGGGTTCCAATAATCCCCGTGATCAAGGGCGCGAACCAGTGTGCTTATCGACTTGGCCGAAGCGGTGAAGTCAATCCGTGCTCCGGCCTCGGGGCGCGCGTCACGGGCAAAATAACTGCGCTGGCTCAGGTCCTGAAGATGTGGATTGGGAATCCCCACCTCAAGCGCCGCAATGACATCAGGAAAGCTATCCATCGCAGCGCCATAGCATTTGGTATTGAGCGTCAACGCCGTGTCGTTTGCGCTGATATCGACGTGACGTTGGGCGATGATATCGCCCTCATCCACGCCTCCTGTGATCTTGTGCCAGCTGATGCCGTGTTGGGTTTCTCCATTCAAGAGCGCCCAAACCGGTGCGTTCAACCCAGCATAGCGAGGTAAGGGGCCATCGTGGAAATTCACTGCGCCTTTCCGGGCTTGTTCCAGAAGCCTCTGTGGCAGAAGATCAAGATTGGCGATACTGAGCAGCCAGTCAAACTCTGTATCTGAAAGCCGGTCAGCGAGATCCGAACCCGGCGCATAAACTGTCAGCGACTGCCCTTCGGCCCAATTTCGCACATCCGGATTGCGGGTCACAACGCCCCGGATATTGTGCCCGGCTTCAAGAAGCATTGCGCCGCATTGTACGAGCAGGGATTCATGGCCGATCAACAGGGTTGAAAAGGACATACGTTACTCTCCAGGAATAGGTTTATGCCGACGTTCTCGCCTGTTGTTGGGCAGGCAAGCGTACAGACCGGCTTTTAAATCGTGCCAAGCCAAAGTCGTTAAGAAGAAAGGCGGTACATCGCGGTTCTTGCGGGTAATCAGGCAGCGTAGCCAATGCAGAAAACCGCCGCTCAGATGTGCTAGGGTCGCCCCAGCCGCATAAAGAGCCCCATGGGTCTTAGTAAAGTAGTGCAGTCTGGAGTCGAACCAATACGTTGGCACTCGGCTCCAAGACTTCATGCCCGTCGACACCGAACCAATATGCATGACGCGACTATCTCGCAAATAGTGTGTCTGGTAACCGGCTTGTGCAGCGCGGCGGCATAAATCTGTTTCTTCAAAATACAGAAAAAAAGTCTCGTCAAACAAACCAATTTCATCAAGGAGGTTTTGGCGCATCATCAAACTTGCCCCGGCCAACCAATCGACTGGGCGGCTGTGATCGGGGATTGGAATTGGAACAACATGATGCGCCAGGATCCGAGTGACCGGCCCAAAACGGATCGCACTTTCAAACTCACTGGCGATCGACGGAAAGCGGAAACTGGTCAGATGCGGATCATCATCTTCGCCGTGAATATAGCTGCCGACAAACCCAGTTTTTGGATGGGTATCGAGATGATCCCGCAGGATGCGGATTGCCTCTTTTTCGGGGAAAGCGTCAGAGTTTAGTACATAGATGTAATCAGGCGCCTGACCGCTGCTGAGCTTGGCGCGGATGCCAACGTTGTTACCTGATCCATACCCACCGTTGTGCCCAGATTGCAGTACGCGGACCCTGTTGTTTTTGTCCCAACCTCGCGAGGTGACATGCGTGCACATCTTCTCGAAAGACTCGTCTTGTGAATCATTGTCGACAAGTATGATTTCGCCTTCGATACCTTCCATCGCCCCAAGGGCAGCTTCGGCTGAACGCAGGCTCATCTCGGCGGTCTTGTAGTTCAGTATAATTGTAAGGACGACAGAACTGGACATTGTCATTCGGCCGCCTCCTGCCGGGGGTGCCGAAGAGAGGTCGACAGCGCAGATTTTTCCGCGGCTTCCAGACTGCGCCGCATCCGGGCGGCAAGTACGCGTACGTTGGGTTCCAATACCATGGAGTCATGATCTCCGGGCACTTCATACACCTCAAGCTTAGGCGCCCACTCGGTCCAATCGTTGTCAGGGCTCAGGTAGTCGCGATCATCATTCACCAGACGGTCCGGTGCGACCTGCCATTTGCCGACAAGCGGCGGCCGGAACAGAGTCAGCGGTCCATCCCAAGGCTGTAATGGGTAATTGGCGACACTTTCCAGAAACGCAGCTTCAATGACCGTGTCATGGAAATTTTGGCCTTCTGCTCCCGCGCCTTCCTCAATGCCACCTTGCCGTTTTTCGATCTCCCAGGCGATGCGGTTTCTCAGCCAAGTAACCGGGTAGGACAGCCCCCTGTTCTTCCACTCAAGCCACTGGATCATCGCCCGATCTCGTGCGCTAAGTGCGCGGGGCACCGGCAGGGGTGTATCCAACATGATCAGCGCCGAGACTTCCTCACCTGCTTTCTTCAACTGGCGAGCAATTTCATAGGCGGTGATACCGCCGCCGGAAAAACCGCCCAGCACATAAGGGCCATGCGGCTGCACTTGACGCATTTCGGCAATATAGTCGCGCGCCGCTTCGCGCAAATCCCGGTGGGGTTCCTCGTCACCGTAAAGCCCACGGGCCTGCAACCCGTAGAAGGGCCGGTCAGATCCGATCAGATGGGCCAGATGGCGCAGGTTGAGAACATTGCCAAACATACCCGCCACTAGGAAGAATGGTGTCTTCGACCCGCCTTCGCCCGAATGCATTGGAACCAGATGCGTAAATCGACGCGCCGGTGTGGCCGGTACGTCCTCGGATGCGACGGCCGCTTCACCTTCGGTTGGCACACCGCGGGCGGCGATCAATTCGGCACACTTGCGAATGGTTGGTGCCTCAAACAGCACTGAAATGGGAAAGTCCACATTGTAAGTTTTTCTGATCTGCGCAAAAAGCCGAACAGCGATCAGGGAATGCCCCCCGAGATCGAAGAAACTGTCCTCGACCCCGATCTGATCAACCCCCAACAGCTCCTGCCAAAATCCTGCCAACCTGCGTTCAATATCATTGTCCGGGGCCACGTATTCTCCGTCGAGATCGGGGCGTTGAAATTTCTGTTCGCTGTCACTGGCCGATGCACCCGTCTCTGCAGCCTGTTTAATCAGCGCGTTTAGATCCAAAGATGACAGAATGGCCTGCGGTTGGTTCAATCCCAGTGCACGGAAGAAGAGGTCGGCGCCTTCTGACGCCAGAATACCCTGTGACAGGTTATGGCGCAGCCGTTCCTCGGCAGGCGACAAGGGTTGTGCGATATCCGCATCCCCTGCACCCGCCGCAGGTGATGTATCGCTCTGGGCAAAGTCTGCGGCAGAATCCATCCGCCGGATGGTGAATTCCTGAACCTCAACACATACTGTGCCGTCGGGCAGGGCAACTGTCACATCAAACCCGGCCGTTTCGCCGTCAGCCTGATTATCGCCAGCGTTACGGACCCAGCTCACGATCTGTGGTCCAAGCGGGTGGTGCACTTTCACCGAGCGATACGAAACGGGCACCCACAGATGGGTGGGTTGATAGCCTTCGATCAGATCCATCGCCCAGCCCGTCGCCAAATCCATCAGACCGGGATGCAGATCATAGCCTGCGCTCAGATCGCCTGTCAGGTTTTCCGGCAGGCTGAGATGGGCAATCCCCTCTTTGGCTCCTAGGGCTGTCTCGGTCAGGACTTGCCAGCCCGGGCCGAAATTCAGATGTGCTTCCTGTGCAGCTGTCAGGCGCGCATTTGCTTCGGCTTTATACTGCGGAGCGCATCGGGCGGTGATCGCGGCAATATCAAGAGGTACTGGCGATTCCAACGGCAAGAGCGACAGGTTGGCTTGGGCGTTCATCTCAAAGCCGGATGCTCCTTCAGGCGCGCTCTCGATCACCAGATCATAACCCATGTCGCTGCGTGGCAGGCGCAGTTGCATCTGTTGGCCGGTATCATCGTCAACAGCCAGCGGGCGTAGGAAATAGAGGTCCCGAATTTCAAACGGGCCGGTTTCGCCCTGTGCGCGCAGGGCCTCGGAGGCAAGCTCCAGATAACCTGTGCCCGGCACCAGCGCCTGACCTGTCTTGGTCCGGTGATCATCAAGGAACCAGCGCTCTGCTACTTTATACTCGGCAGTAAAGATCCGGTTCCCGGACCGGTCAAAAGTGGCGTTGTCCAACATGGGCTGGTCGATCGATTCAACCGGCGCCTCTTCGGGTCCGATGCGCGTTTCCATGGCATCCGCGGCCATGCCCACATCGGACCAGATGCCCCAGTTTACAGCCAGCACCTGTGTCTTGTCCTTCGCGCGCGCGCGGGCATAGGCGTTGAGATATTCATTGGCCGCCACATAATCGATCTGCCCAATGGGCGCGGTTGCCGTCGAGGTCGAGGAAAACAGAACCAACCAGTCAAGTGATCCGTCAGGAAAGACCTGATTCAGAACCTGCGTACCGTGAATCTTGGGGGTAAAGATGTCTTCAATCTCCATCATGGACTTGGTCATGATGGGCGCGTCATCAATCAGGCCAGCGGCATGAATGACGCCATGGATTTCTCCGAACTCTTGCGTGCTGCGCGCAATGATGCGCTGCATGTCTTCGACATTGCTGACGTCTCCTGTAAGGGGCAGGACTTTTCCGCCAGCAGCTTCAAGTGTCTGGATCGCGCGGATGTTCCGGACGGTTCGGTCCTGCGGAGCGTTCTGATGCAGAATTTGTTCCCAGCTGTCCCGCACAGGCAGAGAGCTGCGCGACATAAGAACAATATTGGCGCCGGTTTTGCGGATCAGCGCTTCGGACAATGTAAGCCCGATCCCCCCGAACCCACCGGTGATCAGATAGGTGCCTCCGGTGCGCAGAGGTAAATCTGCAATGTCAGGCCAAGGCAAAGGCTGCGACCGGTACCCCTGCACATAGCGCTTGCCGCCGCGAATGGCCGCGGTCAGCGTGGCCGGTTCTGCCAGCAGATCCTCAAGAACCTGAACCACCATGTCGCCGGGCAGTGCCGGGCGGCGGCGCTTGCCTTCGGCTTGAGGCAAATCGATATCAAGCAGGGCACATGTCAGGCCGGGAAACTCGCGCGGGATCACCCGTGTGGGGCCGGTCAGCGTGGCTTTTTCCGGATGCGGCAAATCTTCGTTCCGGACCTGCAAGGCGCCCGAGCTCAGCACATGCATATGCAGCGGCATTGGCAGGTCTTCTTCGCCAATCGCCTGCGCCAGGAAAAAGAGGCTGTAAAAGCCTTGCTCCAGATTGCGGTGAAAAAAGCTGCTGCCAGGTCGGAAACTTTCACGGTCTGTCAGGGACCAGCCATGCACGATACGTGTGGGCAGGCGGCTCTGATCCGACAAATCCCTGATCAGCATGTCATAACCTTCGCGACCCCGCTCCGGAGCGAGGCAATAGTGATCTTCCTGGATGCGCGCGAAGCCGTCGCCAGGAACCACCGTGGTGACGGTGTGGTCAGCACCCCGCAAGCGCTCAGCCAATTGACGGCATAGGCCCGCTTCATCTTCAAAGACAAGCCAGCTTTCAGGTGGCTCATCTTCCAGGCCCTTCGTCACGTCGATATCGCAAGCGGCATAGGTGGGGGTCCAGCTGACGCGGTATCCCCAACCATCAGGATCATCACTGCGCATCAACCATTGGGTTTCCGCATCTGGCTGGGCTTTGCCTGGTTCAATGAAATAAGGCGCGCGCTGGAAAGCATAACTGGGCAACACGACGCGATTGCGCCGCGCCTCGCCCCAATATTGGCCCCAGTCAAACTCTCCGCCCAAGGCCCAGACCCGGCCCAGCATCGCAAGGAAATATGCGTCATCGGCGATGTCATCCTGCGGGTGACGCAGGCTGCCAATCACCTGGTTGGCATCCACCTTGTCATGCTGGCCGGTCAGTGAGGCCAGCGCTTTGCCCGGACCGACCTCAATGAAAATCCGCTCGGGGTTTTCCGCCAGTGTGGTGATGCAATCGGCGAAATGAACCGTGTTTCTCAGATGCCCGACCCAGTATTCCGGGTCGGTGGCTTCTTCGGCTGTGATCCATGTGCCGCTCCGGTTCGATGGGAACGGAATTTGCGGAGCGTTCAGGGTGATGCCGCGCAGGTAATCGCCAAAATCCTTCAGGATCGGCTCTAACATGCGGGAATGCGCAGCGATGTCGATCTGGATGCGTTGGCAGTCGATATCCTGCACCTGCAGCCGCTCGGCAAGCGCGTCAAGCGCGGCCTGAGGCCCGGTTGCAATACTCAAGCCCGGGGCGTTCACCGCGCCCAGATCCAGATCGCCCCCCAGCAGCGGGCGCAATTCATCCGCAGGCAGCGGCACGCTCAGCATACCACCTGCCGGTACGGTATCAAAAAGCTGGCCGCGCAGATGCACAAGGCCGATGCAATCCTCAAAGGACATGACACCGGCCACACAAGCGGCGGTGTTTTCCCCCATGGAATGACCGACAAGCGCGGCTGGCTCCACACCCCAGCTGATCCAGAGCTGCGCCAGGGCATATTCGGTGATCATGATCAGCGGCAATTGCACCGAAGGCGTTGTCAGACGTGCATCAGCCTCGGCCTCCTGCCCGGATTCCGGCAGCCACAATGCGCGGATGTCATAGTCGAGCTTGGGCTGCAGGATCTCCAGCCCGCGATCCATCCAGTCGGCAAAAACAGGCTCTGTTTCATAGAGATCGCGCGCCATGCCAGCATATTGCGCACCACCTCCGGGGAACATGAAAACATGGTCGGGATTGTTGGAGATGACGGAATGCGTAAAGACCCGGCGCGGATCGCCGTCTTCCAGAAGCGCCGCGGCTTCCTCGTGGCTTTCGGCAGCAATCACCCGGCGTTTCTCGAAACCCCGACGTCCTTCTTTTAGGGTCCACGCGATATCGGCCAGATCTTCATCCTGATGCGCCCGCAAATGTGTGGCCAGCGCGGCTGAGTTGCCCTCAAGTGCCTTTTTACTGCGCGCAGAAATAGTCAGCAATTGGAACGGCCAATCGGATGGCTCGGAGGCGGCCCGTGTGGGGGCCTCTTCCAGTACCGCATGGGCATTGGTTCCGCCGACCCCCAGCGAATTCACCCCGGCGCGTCGTGGCCCTTTGTAAGACACCCATGGAGTCAACTGGTCATTGACGCGAAACGGGCTGTCTTCGAAATCGATCGCCGGATTGGGCTTTTCATAGCCCAGGCTTGCCGGGATTTCCTTGTGATGCAGGGCCAACGATGTCTTGATCAGGCTCGCCACCCCGGCGGCGGTATCCAGATGGCCGATATTGGTTTTCACCGACCCAAGCTTGCAAAACCCCGTCTCATCGGTGGTGTCTGAAAAGGCCTGTGTCAGCGCCGCCACCTCGATCGGGTCCCCGAGATACGTGCCGGTGCCGTGGCATTCCACGTAATCCAGCGTATCGGCGGTGACATCGGCCATGGTGTGGGCCTCGGATATGGCAGCAGCTTGCCCTTCGACGGACGGGGCCAGATACCCCGCCTTGTCGGCCCCGTCATTGTTGATCGCCGTACCGCGGATCACACCCCAGATGTGATCACCATCGGCAATCGCATCTGACAGGCGACGCAGCACCACTGCCCCCGCACCTGATCCAAAAACTGTCCCCTGCGCCCGATGATCAAAGGCGTGGCAATGACCATCCGGCGACAGAACTTCACCCTCTTTATAGATGTAGCCGCGGTTTTGCGGCAACTCGATGGTGACGCCCCCGGCAATCGCCATATCACATTCACCGGTCAACAACGCCTGCGTGGCGTAATGCGTTGCCACCAGCGAGGTTGAGCAGGCCGTTTGCACATTCACGCTGGGGCCCTTGAGGTCAAGAATATGGCTCAAACGAGTTGAGAGGAAATCCTTGTCATTGCCGGTATGGCGCAACAGGAACATGCCCACGTCATCCACAAGGTCAGCATTCGAGCAGATGTTGAAATAGAAATAACTCCCCATGCCGCAACCGGCAAAGACCCCGATTGGACCAGAAAAGCTTTCCGGCGTATGACCTGCATTTTCCAGAGCTTCCCAAGACACCTCAAGGAATTGGCGATGCTGCGGATCCATGATGGCCGCTTCCTTGGGAGAAAGGCCAAAAAACTCGGCATCGAATCCCTCAAACCCCTCCAGCGGAGCAGCAAAAGGCACATAATCCGGCCGGTTTAGTAGATGCGGAACTTCTCCGCTTTTACGTAGTTCGTCTTCGCTAAGACGGCGGATGGATTCAATGCCAGCCCGCAAGTTGTGCCAATACTCTTCAACCGAAGCTGCCCCAGGTAGGTGGGCCGCGATGCCAACAATGGCAATATCGTTTTCCCGAACGGAACTATTCACTTTCAAATCACCCATAACTCAACCGCATTGATCTTATGCAGTGCGAACACTGTTGCCAAACAAATCTGACATTTTTGACCACTATACAGGTTGTGTAAGGATTTTCTCTCAACAGAATAAGGCACTTTTTTCAGAATCTATTGTTACTCTCCCAAAAGTACTTGTTTTACGCGATCATTCGATAACCAAGGCTCGTTTGATTCTACAATAGACTGTCCACAAAAGGGATACAGATATCTGTTTCTATGATTTTTTGTTGCGCAATTATTTGATTCCAGAAGTGGTTGGGCTCAGAACCCTTTTTTCCGACTATCCAAGTGCTTCAGGTTCGGTAGGACAACCGACAGAAATGATAGTTCCGTTGCGGTATTCGGACCCTTCGCCATCGAAGCTATAGTACTCGTTTTCCGGGGTCATAGTCATGTGGAAATACAACCTCGGTTGGAAATGAAGCCAAATAAGCCCCTAGTGACAGCGTTTTCTCAGCGCGCTATGAAATGTGCCTGTAAACTATGAAGCGTGTTACCGGACCATATGTTGTTTTTTTTTGAACACCCGATCTCGCCAAGCCTTAGATCGTCTAAGATTTCATCCCAAAGGGTTCGAATCCAGCTAGGGGAAGGATTGCGTAAAAAAGGTGGAGGCTCGGTATCTTCAACCTGTACTCGCCAGTCCAGACCGGCAGATTGGCGATGAGAACTCTATCTGATATCCAATTTTCAGATAGCGCCCTGGCAAGAACATAGTTGCTACTGGAATATTTCTCCGCTGGGCCATCATGAATTCAAGGGTGTGTATAGCTTTTTCAACCACGCACTAGATAAATACTTACTTCTCGCGCATTCATAAAATTTCTCTTCCCAACGCCAAAATACCAGAGATGGGTGCTTCTTGGACTGCTAACGCAGAGACGCGAGGGGCGAATACTTCTATTGAGAATAGCCTGGTTAAACCGCTGTCCGCGTTCGGCGACAATCGCTTCAAAGTCACGATACGACACGGTGTGCCCAAGACAAAAGTAAACGGTACATAGGATTGCTTCCTTCGGAAAGCGCGCATCTTTCAACGAGATCATATCGTTGTCTGCTGATTTTTTTTGTCGGCAAGAGGCACAGATGAACGCACTTTCACCAAACCGAGCTCAGAGTTTGCTAAAAATACAATAACGCATCCTGAAAAAATGCCTTCGGCAACGCTGACAAACTCACGTGGCACTATTGGCTCATCATACTGAGCAATTCAGAAGGCCATGATACCAAAGTGTTGAAAGCGTGGGTATCACAGCAAAATACGAACGGAATCTACATCCGGACGACCCTGATCAACACCAGACAAATTTCTTCGGAGGCCCTTTGACTAAAGATACCTCTTTATGATTTCGCAGCGGTGTTGGAAGACTGCATCGTCAGTATAGCCGCCGCCATCCTTCGAAGCGAGGGTCATCATATCTCCAAGGAGTGACCGATCTCCATCAATCGATTGCACCGCCTCACTCAGAGCAGCTAAATCGTTCAATGGAACGAGTTGCCCTCCACCATGGGTCGAAATTAGATCCTCGGGATAGGCGCTACCATAACCGAAGATCGGCGTGCCTGAAACCAGTGCTTCGATCAGGCATCGCGGAGATTCCGGCGTCTTGTGGCAGAAAAGGAAGATATGAGCCTGTCGCAGTTGATCGAAAACCGCGGCGCGGTCGTTCACGAAACCTGTGAAGGAGACATGGTCCTGAAGGCCCGCACTTGCGACGCGCGCTTTCATGTCTGCCAACTCTGGTCCGTCACCTAGCCAAGTGGCTTGGAAATCCACTTGTCGTTTTGCAAGTGTCTCGAGAACCCCCACCCAGTCATGCGGGCCCTTCATTGCACTCGCCCTTCCTGTATAGACGATCTTCAGGGGGCCCACGTTCGCAGCGCCAACCTTTGCTTTCAGAGCTTCGGGAGAGAGATGTTCCGAGGTCTTGATATGGATATCGTGCACAAGTTGTGGTTGGCGGCAATAGGGGGCATAGGTCTCATAGGTTTCCTTACCGTGAAACAGACCCAGATCAGCGCGTCGGATGATGAATTTTTCCCACTCCCACATGGGACGATGCTCTAACTGCGCTCGGATCCGGCGGCGCCAAAGAGGGTTACTAGACGCTGTGCGGCGTGTTACTTCGGATTCGACGCGATCGGTCCAGATCGCAAAAGGGCGACCAGCTCTATGGGCCTGCCAAGCCCCAACAGATCCCCAATCTCCAGTCAGGCCACCGATGGAGAAAGCAAGGTAGTCAGCTTCTTCAATCTCTGCGCGTATCAGATTTCGAGTGGCTCGGTAGTGGCGAAGAAACTGATCAGGACGATAGGCCGTAGGTAGAGGCAAGATACGAATGCGTTCCAAGTTTGGCCCGACATTCTTGATAGGCACCCAAGCGTCTGGCAACGTAGTATTAGAGACGGGGTGCATCGCAATCAATTCATCAAAATGTTCTGCCCAGAGCCTAAGCCCATTGCAAGCTTGATCCTCAAGATACAGGCCGGAATCAGTCTGCACTAACGGCACTGGTGCATAAATCAGTAGCTTGCCTGAATTGGTCATGAAGGTCTTTGTATCCCGTTATGAAACTGGTTTTAAGATGTATACTTGCAATGACGCGTTGTCGCTGCACATATCTATAAGGACTTATTTTGCCATTTAACTCGTACATGAATATGACTTTACATCGTATCAAACAAAAACTCGCACCACTAATGCTGCTTGTTTTATCCGCCTGCGGGCTGGTCAATCGCTGTAGCACACCTGATCCGGTGGACGAAGCACGGTTCAGCACGATTTATGAGAGCGCTGCGTCCGCACCTGAGGAAGCACTCAACGTCTATCATCTGGGACACAGTCTGGTGGGCCCATACATGCCCGGGATGCTTCGGCAATTGGCGGAACAGGGTGGTAGCGAGGGGCACAGTTTCAACAGTCAGCTTGGTTGGGGTACGCCGCTGCGTGCGCATTGGGAGCCAGATGTGGTGATCAATGGCTTTGAAGAGTCCAACGGCCCCCCAGACTTTCGAGATGCAAAAGAGGCTATGGCGTCCGGCGAGTATGACGCGGTGGTGCTGACCGAAGCAGTCGAAATTAAAGACATGATCAAGTATTTCACGCCGCATAAGTATTTGCGCAATTGGGCCGTCGCCGCATGGGAGGGCAATCCAGATACACGTGTCTACTTCTACGAAACTTGGCATCCATTGGATGATCCAGAAGGCTGGCTTGAACGGCTCGACCGGGATCTGGGCGTTTATTGGGAAGGCGAAATTCTAAAACGCACGTTGGCTTATGAGGAAGTCGACCAGCCGATCTACGTCATCCCGGCTGGGCAAGTCATGGCTGCTTTTGTGCGCAAGGTTGAAGCGGCTGGCGGGGTTGGACCTATCCGCGACCGCAAGGACATGTTCCATGACAACATCCACTTCAGTGAATATGGTGGCTATCTTGTCGCCCTCACTCACTACGCTGTGCTTTATGGGCGCTCGCCCGTTGGCTTGCCTCACCAGTTGCAACTGGCCGATGGTAGTCCGGCAGCTGATCCGGGTCCCGAAGCGGCGAGATTGATGCAAGAAACTGTTTGGGACGTGGTCACGTCTTATCCGCCAAGCGGGGTGCCTCAAAACCAATAGCGGTATGCGTCAGACTATTCCTCGGCGGGTGAGAGTGATTCCAGCCTGGATATTTCGGTACGAGCGATGGCTATTTGCGGACGCGGGTCGCCATCCTCCGCTAATTCCAATACCAGGCGATATTGCGCGACCGCGTCTTCTTGCCGTCTCAGGGCGGCATATGTCTGCCCGAGGTGAAACTGTACGATTGGGTCCTGTGACAATTCAGCAGCAGCACTTTCGAGATACGGCAAGGCCTCTTCAGCTTGACCGCGGCGAAAGACAAGCCAGCCATAAGTGTCCTGAAAGGCGGGTACATCTGTGCCATTCAGGCGCCGGGCAACAGCCCAAGCACGTTCAAGGCTGGAGGCATCTGTCTTGTGATTTGACAGCAGGCTGGAGAGATTGTTGGCAGCAACAAGATCGTTGGAATTGCGCTCATATAGCAGCTCATAGTTGGCTATGGCACCGTCAATATCGCCAACCGCCTCCATCTCGCCAGCCTGCGCCCAAAGAAGCTCGCGGTTGAACGGCAGGGCGGCGCGCCCGTTGCGTAGGGTTTGCGACGCTGCTTCGACTTTGCCTTGAAGACGTTGGAGACGATAAAGCTGGACCCAGGCCTCACCTCGCCTTGGGTCCTCCTCCACAAGGGCCTGGGTTTGAGCTTCTGCCACATCCAGCGCACCATTGGCAGCATGGGAGGTGGCCAGAATGAAACGCAGCGCGGTATTTTCTGGGTATTCTGCGACAAGCGCCTCGGCCTGTTTCAGTGCTGCTTCGGTTTGCCCGCTGCTGAGGCGCGCGCGCAGAAGCGCAATTTGAGTGTTGAGGCTGGCGTCTTCCCGCTCTGAGAGTTCACGCAGAAACCCAAGTGCCTGTTCAACGCCTTCGCGGCTGCCCAGAAGCCGAGCCTGAAGCGCATCCGTTACGGCAAGGGTTCGCTCTGTACCAATTCGGCGGAGGCGCGCGATCACACCATCGGCACGCGCGTAGTCTTCTGCGGCCAAATAGATCTCGCCAAGAAGCACTAGCATGTCCGCATTGCCAGGCGCGCGTCGCAATGCCGGGATCAGAACCTCTTCAGCCGCAATATAACGTTCGTCACCTGCTAGAATCCGGGCATATCGCAAAGAAGGTTCTGGCGCATTTTCGGAGGCATCTACCGCCAGCGCAAGGAAATCACGCGACAGTTCATGGTTGCCAGCGCGCGTATAGGCCTGGGAGATCAGGTCCATGGCAGCGACATCATCAGGCGCTGTATCAAGAGCTAGGCGCAGCGTGGCAATAGCCTCGTCCGCTTCGTCGTCCTGGATCATCCAAGCCGCCTGCATCTTCAGCGCTTCGACATTGTCGCTGTCCGCCTTGAGTATCTCTGCCACCAACTGGCGCGCACTGATCTCATTGCCGGTCTGAACTCTCATGCGGGCGAGTGCTATGCGGATGCGATTGGCTGAATCTGAACCTTCTTCGGCGCTCTCAAGCAGTGTTTGAAGCGTTTCGATTGCCGTGTCTTCCGCACCGTTCTCGAAATCGAGCGCGGCAAGAATGATTTGTATCTGTTTGGGGTCTGCCGCGATCTCCAAGGCAGCGCGCAGCTCAGCACGCGCGGCGTCTGGCCCCTGTCGGTGGTTTATAAAACGAACCAGATCAAAGAAAAGCGTAGGGTCTTCTGCCGCGGGATCCGATACCTCGCGGAGAAAGGCCTCAACCTTGTCAGGCTCGCCCCTTGCCAACAGAAACTGAATGAGTTGGGTCTTGGGTTCATCCTCGTCAGCAAACCGAATGACCATGTCGCGCAGCTGTGTTTCAAGCGCTGCGAAGTCGCCTTGCTGTTCGAGCAGGACAAGCTTCTGCGTATAAAGCTCGCGATTGTCCGGCTGCTTGGCGATCATTTTCTCAAGTTGTATCAAGGCCTGATCGACCGCCCCGTTGCGAACATAGGCGTCAAATAGGATCAGCTGCAGAATGTCATTACTCGGAGCCCCTTGTGCCAGTTCCGCGGCCTGATCGCGTACGGCATTCCGCGTCAGAACATCGCGCGCCGCCAGCGCTTGCTCGTACTGCAAGGCCAGTTCGATCATCTGAGTGCGGGGTGCATCAGGTGCGAGAGCAATCACCTCGGTTGCATGGCGGGAAAACTCTTCCCAGTTGCGTGCCGAAAATGCGATTTCTGCCAGCACTGTGCGCCCTTCGGCATGATCAGGTATCTGTTCGACCAGCCGCAGATAGTGGCCATAGGCGGCCTCCTTGTCGTCTTTTTGTAGTACTAACGCTGCCATGGTCTCGCGCGCTGCGACATGGTTGGGCACCAGCTCAAAGACATTGCGCAACTCGATAACCGCCCGGTCAAGATCGCCTTCGTCGATCAATTCTTGGGCTGAAGTGAAATGGGCTTCGGCACGCTCTTCAACGGACTCGCAGGCTGCCAGGCCAAAGCAAAGGGCGAATGTCAGAATAAGTAGCCTTAGGATTCGGGGAAACGAGGAATTGGTCCTAAACATAGTCGGCTACTCTATTCTGCTATTTTTCGTGTCTTAAACTGCTCCACGCGAGAGCATTTGCCTTAACGGCTTCACTGTCCCAGACTCTGGAAAACATCAACTCAGGTCGCTGTCGGAAAGTGTACCGCGGCGGCAGCCATTTAGTGCCACTCCCAAAACGTTGGTATTGGCGGCAACTTCGATTTCAGTCCGATCAAGCTGTTTGAACTTAGTATGTTCCGCCCGCGCCACGATCAGAGCGCAATCGACATTTTTGAGAAATGCCAATGCTTTGTCAGAGGAAAGGGCTGATGGCAGATCGAAGATCATGATGTCCGGAGCATAGTCGCGTTGGACGTCATCTAGGAACTCTGCTGTACGGTCCATCATCAGAAAACGTGTAGGGTCTTTTTCGGGATGAGGTGAGATCGACACCGCCACATTGTCCGTTACCCGCACTGCTTGTTTTTCAAAGGCAATCGTATCCGTGATCACATCTGACAGTCCAAAATGCATTTTGAGGTTGAAAAACTCGTGTACCGAGGGGGAGCCAAGATCGAAGTCGAACAGCATTGTGCGGGAACTGGTTTGCCGCCCCAAACCCAGAGCAAGATTGCAAGCCAGAGTGGTTTTGCCACAAGACGGTTCCGGTGAGGTGATGGCTAGGCGCGACCAGCCGTTCTGTTCCATTTGCAAAATGATTTTGGTACGCAGAATGTCAAAAGGGGTGGCATCACTGTTTGCCTCGCCCGCGATGATACGGTGCTGTCGCAGAACGTCAGGCGACAACTCAATCCGGGGCAGTTCCTCCCAGATGGTTCCTGTCGTTCTAGATTTGGATGACTTGCGTACGTGCTGAGGTCGCGGCGCAGGATCAGGGCGCGGGGTCTCATGTCGTGCGGCACGCGCCTTAGCGAGAGCGGCCTGCAGTTTTTCCATCCAGTTTTACCCTTCCAACCGTGACGTTTCTCAAGCTAGGCCCGCTTGGGCCAGAACCCGGTTCACAAGTACCTCGAGCGGCACATACTCTGTATGTACGTAGTAAAGTGCGCTTGAAACCGCGGCCATGACTATGACCAATGCGCTCAGATGCAGCAGACGCCGACGCCATTTTTCTCTCCGGCTTTCCAGATAGGGAATGACGCCAATAGGCACTATTTCGAAACGGGACTGCAATTCCGCCGGATGACGAACACGCTGGTTGAGCAATTCCAGAAGCATGAAATACGCCAGCGCTAACGCGCCACCAATGGCACCGCCCATTGCGGCAATCTTTTTGCGGGCCGGCCCGGATGGCTCTTGCGGCACGCCAGCCGCCTCAATGAGGCTGATGCGTTCACCTTGCGCATTGACTTCAATCCGTTCTGCCATCCGGGCCTGATTGAGATTGGCCAAAACCGAATTGTAACGCGTTCGCGCGCTTGCGAGATCCCGTTCGAGACGCTCCAGAGTGATCGAATTTGTGGCTGTGGCCGCAATTGCGCGACTCAGCCGATCCAACTCTTCGTTCACGCGCAGGATTTCCAGATCAATTTCTTCGATGCGTGAACTCATTTCAGCCAGCGTGATGTCGAGGAACGTTGGTTCAACTTCTGCGTCCCCTTGTCGGTCCTCAGGCCGTTGTCCCGTGATCGCAAGCTCCAATTGTTCAATTTGACTACGCAATTGGATGACTCTTGGGTTGGTCTCAGAGTAGACAGTCAGCGCTTCAGCCAGTTCCAGTTCCCGCTCCTGCAGGCGGCGTTCCTCTGGAGACAATTCTCGTCGCGCATCATTCCCGAGGCGACCTGTTGCTTCGAAGACTGCGATCATCTCGCTGCGCTGACTGACAATGGCGGCGCGATCCTGCTCAAGTCGACCAAGACGCTCCTGCAGGGTGGATTGCCGATCCTGTCGATAACTGAGATCTTCTGGAAGAGCATCAACATTTTCATTCTTGAATGAAATGATCCTGTTGGATTCTTCGTCAATCTCCGCGACCAGCCGCGCCGCCTCCTGCTCGAAGAACGACAACGTGTTCTCTGTTCGCTCTCGTCGGAAAGAACTGTTTGCCTCAAGCACGAGGGTCACATAATCATTGACCACATTGGCTGCTGTTTGACCGTTTCTGGCATCGAACTGGATGGCCATCAAAGAGGCTTGACCACGCCCACCACTGCGGAGAATTCTGGTGCTATCCCGCATCGCCTGCACAATCCTGTCGGGCGTCATTGCGGCCATGTCTTCGAAGACCTGATGTCTTTGTGCAATGTCAATGAGATTGGCCCGCGTCATCAGCTGTTCTTCTATCAACTGAAGCTGTTCCGCCACTTCGGTCTGAATCGTGGAGACCACCATTTCATCAGGAATTTGCGGCGGGTCGACCTGCAATCGTGCCGAAGACATAAATGTCGGCGGCAATTGCAAGGCGGTGACAACCCCAAGCCCGGAGCAGATCAAAAACAGCGCCATCATCGCCGGCAGGCGCCGCTTGAAGAGATACCAGTAAAAACGTAGCGGCAGGTTCATTTCGCGGTCTTTCCTGTCACAACGTAGTGATCCGCAAGCGAGACAGGAGCAGTCGCCGTTTTCAGGATCACCCCATCGCTGATCAACTCCTCGATCACCTCGGCATCGACACGCATTTGATCAGCGCTGGCGGCATAGACCAGCGCCAGATCGCAGATCTTGTTGATCATCCGAGGCACCCCGCCGCTATAGTCGAACACTTTCTTCAAAGCGTCGTCCGTGAACTCCTCACCACTGCCCCCCACTTGTCGAAGGCGAGAAATGATGTAGTCACGGCTGGATACCGCATCCATTGCCCCCAGATGATGACTGACAGAGACACGCTGCGCGAACTGGCTGAGCTCGGGCTGCGAGATGATGTCACGCAGTTCCGGCTGACCAATCAGGATCAGCTGTAGCAATTCGTCCTTGCCGGAATTGACATTGGTGAGCATGCGCAACTCTTCCAATGTCTCTTTCGAGAGGTTTTGGGCTTCATCAAGTATCAGCAGGACCGATCGACCCTCTGCATATTGGCCAAGTAGGAAATCCACGAATTTCTGATAAAGCGCCACATAGTCTGCATTGGTGTCATACGTTAAATTAAAGGCGTTAAGCACCCAGCGCAAAAGCTCGCCGCGCCCGCCCTGGCCATTGGAGATAAGACCAACCGCCACATCACTGTCGATGCGTTCTAGCAGCGCATATAGCGACGTGGTTTTTCCCGCTCCAACCTCACCTGTAAGCAGAGTAATCGGCGCACCCGTCACCAACCCATATTCCAAAACCGAAAACGCACGCTTGTGGCCTTTGGACCAGAACATGAAATCCGGATCCGGCGGCAGCGCAAACGGACGCTCCCGAAACTGGAAATGTTGGAGATAAAGATCTGCTCTCAAGGTACTGATCCAAAACTCTGTTGCGTTGGCCGGGCACGATGTTCCGGTTCGAACCTAGTGCATACAATATTCTCGCCAGACGAATTACAACGTTCCTTTTGACACATTTAAGATAGAATACTTGAAGCTCGTGTTAAATAGGTAGGGTTGTCCAAACGGAGAGTTTCCTTTGGACCGTGTCTGATTTTAGTACCAGTCGGACAGTTTAGGTTCAGGATTCATGACCGTTGAGATGAAAATGGCGAGTGCTGCAAGTGCGATGGTGGAAAACAAGCCCTTTGGGAATCTAGCACAACGCGCCACCACACGTAGCCAGTCTTTAAACCTACCGAACGTGAACTCGATCCGATTGCAATACTTGTAGCAGCGTTCGCCTCATTTCACTGGCTTCTCGTGTGGTTTCTGAAATGTGGTCAATTTGCGCATATCTGAGCTTTTTGGAGATAATCGGAACCAGTGAGCATCGCAGCCAAACGTCCACAGCTACCATGAACAGTGTGCAACGTTGTGTTCATACCGCCCTTCGGAAAGAACAATGCCAGACGCTATGCTGTCCTATCACACCGACAGAAGCGACCAGAAATGATCTGGATGGCCTGAAATGTGAGGAAAGCATTGCCGAGTTTTAACACTGTTGTGCATTGCGAAGAGCCGCGTCCATGGCGGGACCCAAGAGATTCTGTAGGCGGAAACAGCAACACAGATCACTGTAGACGGCGCGCACAAAAACATGCTGATTTCATCGAGTCAGTTCCCGGCTTTGTAAGACAAAACCACAAGCCTTGAAGGATCTATTAAACAAAAATGGCAACTTAAATTAACAGAGATATCTCACAATTATCAACTCAGAAGCAGCTTCAGATACTCACCATATGTAGACTTGGCAAACAGTCTGGCTCGCTCTTCAAGCGCTTCATTGTCAATCCAGCCATTGGTCCATGCGATTTCTTCTAAGCTGCCGGTTTGCATGCCTTGCCGATCTGTTAGTGTCCGCACGAAGTTCCCCGCATCCAGCAGAGACCCGTGCGTTCCGGTGTCCAACCAAGCAAAGCCGCGGCCCATGGTTTGAACATTCAGCAGACCTTCGTTCAGGTACATCTCGAGCAGGGATGTGATCTCCAACTCGCCACGCTCGGACGGCTGGACCTGACGGGCGCGCGCCGGAGCGTCGCCGTCGAGGAAGTAGAGGCCGGTCACCGCATAGTTGGAGGGCGGCACTTTCGGTTTCTCGATGATGCCGCGTACTTTCTGCCCTTCGAAATCGACCACGCCGTAGCGTTCGGGATCGGCCACACGATAGGCGAAGACTGTTCCGCCGCTCTCTTGCGCATCTGCAGCGCGCAACAGATCGGGAAGACCGTGACCGAAAAAGATATTGTCACCCAGGATCATCGCAGATGGGGCACCAGCCAGAAAATCCTCGGCAAGTGTATAGGCCTGCGCCAGACCGTCAGGCGACGGCTGGGTGATCCAGGTCAGCGACAGGCCGTACTGGCTGCCATCGCCCAACAGACGTTGGAATTGTTCCTGATCCTCTGGCGTCGTGATGATCGCGATCTCACGGATATGCGACAGCATGAGCACGCTCAGCGGGTAGAAGATCATCGGCTTGTCATAGATTGGCAGCAGCTGCTTTGAGACCGCCATGGTGATCGGATACAGCCGAGTTCCCGAGCCGCCAGCCAGAATGATACCTTTGCGTTGCATGATCTATCCTTTCAAAGCAGGGCTATCGGTGACCTTCAGTTCGGCCAGCACCTGCGTCAGGCCCGCTTTCCAGTCAGGCCGCCCAAGCCCGTAAACCTCATTAAACCGCGAACACTCCAGCCGCGAATTGAGCGGTCTGGGGGCCGGGGTCGGGTAATCTGTTGTTGAAACATCGATGATCTGAGTGGTCAGACCCGCCTGCAAGACAATTACGCGCGCAAAATCGGCCCAGCTGACATCGGGTGCCCCGGAATAATGAAACAGCCCACCCTCGGCACGCTCTCTGGCCATGGTCAGCAGCGCCCCGGCGATGTCGGCGGCCGGGGTCGGCCCACCGATCTGGTCGGCCACGATGGTCAGACTGTCCCGGGCCTCAGCCAGCCTCAGGATGGTTTTGACAAAATTATGACCATGGGCTGAAAACACCCAGCTTGTCCGCAGGATCGCGTGCCATCCGCCTGCTTGGGCGATCTGGCGCTCTCCCTCCAGTTTGGTTTGGCCATACATACCCAACGGGCCGGTCGGGTCTTGGACAGCCCGAGGCAAGGCCCCTGCCCCGTCAAACACATAATCGGTCGAGATATGCAGAAAAGGCAAATCACGGTCTGCCGCAGCGCGTGCCATGGCACCCGGCGTATCACCATTGATCATCCGGGCCAGATCAGGCTCATCCTCGGCCTTGTCGACCGCCGTATAGGCAGCGGCGTTGATGACTACATCGGCATCTGTATTGCGGATCGCGGCAGCGCAGCTTTGTGGATCAGACAGGTCCGCTTGGGACCGGTCCAGCGCCTCGATCGTGATGTCATACGCCGACGCATGCCGGCGCAGTTCCGTGGCGACCTGCCCGCGATGGCCGAAGACCAGAGCCTTCATCCGGTCACCCCAAGCCGCTCGCCTACACCGCTGCGGTCCTGCAGAGCAGCCAACCATTCGCCGTTGTCCAAATACCACTGAACCGTCTGCTCCAGCCCGGTTTCAGGCGTGTAAGAGGGGCGCCAGTTCAGCTCGTCCCGGATGCGGGCCGGGTCGATGGCATAGCGACGATCATGGCCGGGGCGGTCTGTGACAAAGGTGATCAGATCGGCATAGGGTGTTTTGCCGGGCTTCAAACGATCGAGGATCGCACAAAGCAATTTGACCAGATCGAGATTGGTCATCTCGTTCTCGCCGCCAATATTGTAGCTACGGCCCAGCTTGCCTTGCTCCAACACCAGCAGCAGCGCTTCGGCATGGTCTTCGACATGCAGCCAGTCGCGGATGTTGTCCCCTGTCCCGTAGATCGGAATGGGCTTGCCAGCCAACGCGTTCAGGATCACCACCGGGATCAGCTTTTCGGGAAACTGGTAGGGGCCGTAATTGTTCGAGCAATTGGTCAGAACCACCGGCAGACCGTAGGTTTCATGCCAGGCCCGCACCAGATGATCCGACCCTGCTTTCGAGGCCGAATAAGGTGAGTTTGGCTGATAGGGGCTGTCTTCGGTGAAAAAACCTGTCTCGCCGAGTGACCCAAAGACCTCATCGGTAGAGATGTGATGGAAGCGGAACGTATCGGGTTTGCCTGCCCCGACCCAATAGGCCCGCGCGGCTTCCAGCAGGACGTAGGTGCCGGTGATGTTGGTATCGATAAACGCCGCAGGCCCGTCGATCGAGCGGTCAACATGGCTTTCGGCGGCCAGATGCATGATCGTGTCCGGCTGGTGTTTATTCAGGATCTCGGCCATCGCGCCTGCATCTCGGATGTCGGCCTGTTCAAAAACATAGCCCGGCGCATCCGCCACCGAGGCGACATTGTTCAGACAAGCCGCATAGGTCAGCACATCGACATTTACGACCGAATGCCCATCGGCAATCGCGTGCCGGATCACGGCTGAGCCGATGAAACCCGCGCCGCCTGTCACTAGAATTTTCATCAACTGTCCTCAATCGCAAAGGGGGTCTCCAAATCTCGCAAAAAGGGAGCAGCTTTATCTTTATCTGACAATAGCGGTTCGGTCATATCCAACGGCCAATTGATCCCGATATCGGGATCATCCCATCGAATTGCACCCTCTGTTTCTGGCGCGTAGGTGTCAGAGCATTTGTAAATGATCTCAGTATCAGGTTCCAATGTCATGAACCCATGGGCGAATCCTGCCGGCACGAACAAAATCCGCCCGTTCTTGAAACTCAGTTCCTCACCAACCCATTGACCGAATGTGGGTGAATCCTTGCGAATGTCCACGGCAACATCAAAAAGCCGTCCCCGCCCGCAGCGCACTAGCTTGGCCTGCACCCTTGGCGGAGCTTGGAAGTGCAGACCCCGTACCGTTCCCACTGCGTCCGAAAGCGAGCGATTGTCTTGTACGAAAACTGTGTCGATGCCGTAGTCACCGAAATTGGTCGCGTTGTAGGTTTCTTCAAAGAAACCGCGATGATCCCCAAACCGCTTAGGCGTGAGTAAAACCACTTCTGGGACTACAAGAGGCACAAATTCCATAACTATACACGTCTTATTCGACTATTTGGCATTATCAAACTTGCAAGTCATGTCATAGCCTTTTGTGAATGTTGCCCGAGGCTATCGGGCATCTACAGGCATTTAGTAACTGGGAAGAAGGGATAAGAGAACTGATTCCGGTCAAAACCTGCTCTCAAAGCCCCGCATTCACAATAAGAAACTGCAAGTTTAGATTTTACCACTGACTTCCAGAGGGTTGAGCCCTTTCTCACCTTGGCGGACCGGTCTCATCAACTAAACGCACCAGCTGTCTCCGGGTCTTTTTTCAACCTTACTGTGAGACAATTCCTCGTTGTACTATTTACGCCAAGCCTCCGTCTCCGCTTTACCCAAATGACGTTCATTCAAGCTTGCACCAAAGAAACGGTGTTCAAGCTGCGCGGCAAAGCGCTCGCTTTCATATACAGTGCCTGTGCGCACGGCACAAAAGCATCTGGGACGGTCACCGAAATGCAAAGGCTGATTTGTCAATTTCGCCTCCCAATCCATCGCGCCTCACGCACCAATCCCGGTAAAATTAGAGTGCACTCCCAATAGCGCCGCACCAGCCGTTTTGGATTGCTCAGCATTCGCCAGACCCATTCAAGCGCCAGTGACCTTACCCACTTTGGAGCACGCGTCTGACTGCCCGCGATGAAATCAAGCCCAGCGCCAATTGAGACAAATCCGCAGCAAGGGGCGCACCTGCGCCCTTCAATCGCCAATTGTTCCTGCTTGGGCGCCCCCAGCGCTAGAAAGCACAGTTTTGCCCCAGACTTTCGAATTGCCTCAAGATAGGAAACAGCGCTCGTGCCTTTGGGATCAAACCCAAAAGGGGGTGCAATCCTTTTAACAACTCGCAATCCGGGGTATTGAGCTGTCAATTTCTGCGCTGCCAGATCAAGCGTTTCGGGTGTGGCTCCCAAAAACGCCACTGGCACATTGCAACGGGCGGCCAATTCTACCAGCGGCTCTATCAACTCGGAACCGGGCATCAGATCAACCTCGCTCCCCGCCATCCTTGAGAGCCACACGATGGGGTTTCCATCCGCCACAATATGGCTATGCTCCATGTACGATTGGAAGAAATCAGGGTCGCTACGCATCTTCACGATGTGGTCGAGGTTCAAAGTAGCCAGTGCAAAGCCTTGATTTCTTTTCCAGTGCTCCTGGACGCTCTCGAACAATTCGGCCCGGTCAGGGAAGTTCACAAGACTCAGAACTTTGGCTGTGTGCTGTATATCTGTCTCACTCATTGCCACTTCACTCATACAGGATACCAAAGGCAGAAATGGGCACTTGGTCTCGTCCTTGATGCGCGAGTGTCCTTTCTTTGTCCATAAGCCTTTGCAAAAGCACTTCGCTCCTTCAGTACCATTTTAACCAGTCCTTTCAGCTATATTTCCGGTCTTGCTTGGCCAGAACATTGAATACAGATCTAACTCTTGAATTTTCGAGACTCATGAAGGTCAAAAATTGGCATCTCTCCGGAGGGGCTGGCCTTCTGTCCAGACTTTTCTCAGAGCTGTGTCTCCTTTCTCGGGCGGCGCGGTCGATAGTCTACACTGACTGTTATTGATAGCTTTACAAATGGGCTTGGGATGAGGTTGTGGTACTTCGTGCCGAAAGTGAAAATACGCTGACGACGGACAAGCACTCGGATTGACAAGCGCCTTTGACTTAAGCAACGGTCAACAATAATCACACCTACTCCAAATCACTTGGTGGCTTGCGCAACTATGTCGGTATAGGATTTCCTCTAGCTCAAAGAACGTGCAAAATCAACGAGTCGACAAGGAAATAGATGGTATGCGTGTGCTGTTGACCGGCGGAGCTGGATACATTGGAAGCCATACTCTGTTAAAACTGCTGCAAGATGGTATTGACGTGATGGTATTGGACAACTTCTCCAACAGCTCGCCTGAAGTGTTGCGCCGGATCCGGAAACTAACCAACTCTAGCTTTGAAACTCACGTTGGGGACTACAGCGCCCCAGAAGTTCTGGATGAAATCTTTGAGACATTTCGTCCCGACGCGGTCATTCACTTCGCCGGACTAAAGGCAGTTGGTGAATCCAACGAAAAGCCGTTAGCGTATTATGCGCAGAACGTTTCGGGCAGCATCAACCTGCTGGAATGCATGCAGCGGTACGATTGCCAGAATATCGTCTTCTCATCTTCTGCCACGGTTTATGGCGAGGCGCAGTATCTTCCGTATGACGAAAATCACCCGCTCAACCCCACCAATCCATATGGTCGCACAAAGTACTTTATCGAAGAGATCATCCGCGATTGGACAGCTTCGCGACCGGAAGCGAGCGCAGTTCTGCTGCGTTATTTTAACCCAGTTGGGGCGGATGACTCCGGCGATATTGGAGAAGATCCACGCACGACCCCAAATAATCTACTGCCCTACATTGCGCAGGTGGCAGTCGGTAGGCTCAACGAACTCAGCATATTTGGCGGCAACTACAAAACCCGGGACGGTACGGGCGAGCGTGACTATATCCACATAGATGATCTTGCAGGAGCTCATCTTTCCGCTGTCAAATACGCGCGCGTAAACTGCGGATGCGAAGCCATTAACGTAGGCACCGGAAAAGGTATAACTGTGTTAGAAATAGTGAAAGCGTTCGAGAAGGCATCAGGCAGAGAAATACCATTCAAAATCGCAGAAAGGCGCCAAGGCGATGTGGCGCGAAGTTTTGCCGAAGTGTCCAAAGCTCAAAGGCTACTTGGTTGGAGCGCTAAGCGTGACATTGCCGACATATGTAGAACGGCATGGACCTGGCAGTCCAAAAACCCGTCAGGGTTCGAACCTTAAGGGCAAGGCTTATATTTCGAAAATAGCGAGTGTTCAGAGTACGATGTTTGATAGGAATTCTCTGCGGCGCATATCCTATCGAGATTTAAGCTCTTTAGTCTGCAGAATGGTTTCTTCCGGCATCCACCTGTAAGCCCGTGAGGCGTACAACGAAGGCGTTCCGTCGCAAGTGCTTTCGACATCAGCTTAGAGCCGGCATAAGCTTAGACGAAGTTGGCGATTCGATGACCCAAGGATCCGGCGTCACTTGTCCAAATCAATGTCACGTTCCGCCATCATCTCTGCCAGATCCCGGTAGCAAACACCTTATCGCAAATAGAAGACAACAGCGTACGAATTCACTTACTTCGGAGAATACGCACTCTAGAATGAGGTCTTCCCCAACCAGCACGACCATACGATCCAATGTCGCTGATGCAAAGCCCTTCAACTGCTCTCAAGAATATCCGAAATACTGTAAGCGCGCCAATTGGGTAGCCAACCTGATACACATCGCGCGCGGATAGCCGTTTGCAGACTCAACGTCTGAGTAAGATCATCTCCATACGATCAGAGACTCTCATTCCAATGCAATGGCCACCGAGCGAAAAGCAAATTGAATAGAGGTCAGGTTACTATCACGCTGAAATACGTTCCGTTTTCATTTCGCACAACGCCCAAGCATGCGCCCTCGTTTCGATTGACACAAAGTGAAGTTCACGCGCCGAAAATGTAATGGATCAGTATCCGGTACCACGTACGACAACACCGATTGTCGCGAAAATAATGCCCAGATCAGTACGCAAAGACAGTTGACCAGCATATGAAGTGTCAAAATCGGCACGGCTAGCAAAGCTACTATCGTTACGCTTAGACACCTGCCACAGGCCCGTTAGCCCTGGGCGCATGGAATAATAAGCTTTACCCGGATACAAACCTTTTTGCTCCGGCATCATCGGGCGTGGCCCAACGAGGCTCATTTCACCGATCAGGATATTCCAGAGTTGCGGCAGCTCATCCAATGATGTCTTGCGCATCAACAGGCCGATTTTAGTAACACGCGGATCGTTTTTGAGTTTTTGGGTTTCGTCCCATTCTCGCTTGGCAGCTGGATTGCGCGTCAGGTGATCGGCTAGCAAAACATGTGCATTAGGAACCATGCTCCGCAGTTTCCACATTGTGAACTCTTTACCGTCGCGGCCAATGCGCGTTTGTCCGTAGAACGGATTGTTTCCATCTCGTGCCACAAGCAACGCAAAGAACAACAGTGTCGGCATAACGATCGGTAAAGCCAGCAAAACCAGCACAACATCCAGAGTACGCTTGAAGAAACTTGAGTAAGCGTTCACCTGGTGAAAGCAATAAACCCCCTGTTCAGCCTGAACGATAATACGTCGCGATTCTTTCTGAATATCAGTATATTGAACTGTCACTTTTTTACTCACAAACACAAGAATCACAATGGATTCATACTCGTTACAACACGCTTACCAGCACTCATATCAGAACGAGGTCTCAAAATTATGGACGACCTCAATCATGGCAGAAACGTTACCACAACATGACGGTAACACATTTTGACTCGGTTCCACAAATAGTCATTACCCAAAAACCGAAAAATCTTGCAGCACTTTAACAATTCTACGTTCTGGGCGCCTTTAGTGTTTCCTATTTTGATACCCTTGTAGACTTATTAGGTTTTTGATCCCGATTTAAAGACAAAGAGGCAGTTGGGAATTCGACTACAGCAGACCTGTTTGAGCGCCAGTTGACGACCCGAACGAGAACTGCCGCTGTCTAGTGCAGACTACTCAAAAAAACACTGTGCTTTCGGGGTATTGTCTGGCCGGGCTACCAGAACCCCCTATCGAAACGTCTTGGCCCAAGAGGGGGGCTGCGGGCATGGTTGCGGAACGCCCCCTGGCCATTGCGATAGCCTCTCCGCAACCTGCAGACTTGTAAAGCAACCAGACAATAGGCTAAAAGTAATGTGTAGTAGGTTTAGAATGTCGAAAACGACGGAACGTAATACTTGTGCGTAGTTCTTAGGGGTAATGATTGAAATGTGTACAAAACAGACCGAAGTGGGTCTTGCCGCGGCTGTCCTTTTGCTGTTCGCGACGTGTGCGAGTGCAACAACCATAAACTTCGGCGTCAACCGCGGCTACGCCAGTGGATCCAATAGTTATTCCAGCACAGACGGGTCAGTAACAGTTGGGGTGGACGGTGTTAGGGTAAATAGCTCAGGCACAATCACCAGTACTGCGGAATTTTGGACCGCAAGTTGGGATGGGGACGACGACCGTAGTGGACTTGGTGTCTATGACTGCCGCTGGGAAAACTGGTGCACGGACAACCATTTGATTGATGGGCAGGGCCCTAACGAATTTGCGTTGATCGATTTCGGCGATCTGACAGTTGAAGTGACTTCCGTTCTTTTCTCATTTTGGGACAACCGCGATACGTTCGCTTTCGGCACCTATGAAAACTCTACACTTCCAGCCACAGCATTGATCCATGAAGAAAACCTGGGTTCCGGAGAATCTAATCCTTACACGCATTACTTTGGTGCTGGGGAGGTCACGGGTTCGATCATCGGGTTCGGTACTGACAGCTGGGATGATGACTTTAAACTGCAGAGCATTACGTTCAATGTTCTGCCATCAGTGCCGTTGCCTGTAGGCGTTGTGTTACTTTTGACAGGCCTATGTGGGCTTGGGTTGATGCGCCGACGTCGGCAATTCGCCTGATCAAACGCACGTATTTTGATTGAAACCCAACTCGGTAAAAAACTGGCTTATTCTTTGGCGCTTCAGTCGAGTTTTACATTTCAAGGTCGCATTCACTTAGACGGTACGCTCCACTGGTAGCATCTAACCCGTGCTACGGTTTTCGCAGAGGGCAAGGTCGCCACACGACCCCGTGACAGAGCGGATACGCGAAGTGATGGCAAGGCATTTGCATGCAAAATGAACCAAGACCTGAAACCAGGATGGCTTGGGCTGGCGCCTTGGCTATTTTGTCGATACTTTTCCTAAGTGCGGGAACAGTTCCGAAATTTGTCCCGCAACATAACGTATTGAGCGCTGGAGCACGTTTGATCGACAGTCTCGCTCCGGGGTGGCTTGTGCTAGCATTTCTGCTTGCATTGGCGACCCTTTGTCTGGGGCTTTGGCGCCTTGGAGCAATGCTGATACTAAGCACAGCATTGAGCAGCGGTCATCTGATTTGGCAGCATCGTGCCCTTAGCCTCCCATTCGCATCGGAGAAGCCAACTGATCTGAGGGTGCTTTTCTTCAATGTGCTAGACAGCAACCATGCCCAAGCGGAACAGATCGTGGCTGCCGCGTTGATGCAAGAGCCTGATCTAATGATATTTGCAGAGGCCAAAGCGATAAAAGCGGCTTTGCCTTTTCTTGGCCATCACTACACGCTTCTGTCGGATTGTACGCAAGATTCGTGCTCATTGGTCGTGGCGGCACGCAACGCCCCCAAGCGCTATTGGGCGTTGCAATTGAACGCAGCCTGGCTGGACCGCTATGCTGTTGTTGAGCTGGAACTAGAGAGAGACCGACATGTGTTTGTCTCAGCCGTTCATCTGCTCAAGCCCTGGCTGACCGGTCTGGCTGAGGTAGAGCACGAGAATCTGGTGGCGCAATATGATTGGTTCGATGCACCAGCCGTCGCGGTTGGCGATTTCAATGCCGCGCCCTGGAGCGGCTCCATGCTTGACCTTCTGGCTCGCACGGAATTTCGAACCTTACGACAACCTTTCGGAAGCTGGCCTGTTGGTTTGGGGCGCTTCGGTGTCCCCATCGATCATGTTCTCGTCCACAATGGAACGCGGGTGGTAGCAATGAAGGCATTCGGCGAGGGACTTGGCTCTAACCATCGCGGGTTCATTGCGGATATTGCCGTGCCGCAGACTAAAAGCTGATTTTTAAACGGGCTCACCGGACACACACGAGGCCTTTGTGAACGCCACAATGTATGACGTCGAAACGGGAGGCAAACTTGCAAGATTTCAATACATGGCCTATAAAATGAGAGGGTTTAATTTACGGGAAACGTTACGATACTACAGGCATTTGCGGGATTACGCGAGCGCGTCCAGCCTCCCATTTCTCTTGGTATTGGTTATTTTTCAACATTCCGTTCCTGCCGGATGCCAAGAGTGCTCCGCTCATCTGAGATCTCACCTCATGCGAGCTTAATATGGAAGCTTCTTCTCATGTCAATCTACAAGTTTTTTTTTCCCGCAAAATTCATGGACCGTTGTCTGCTTTTAGTTGGGTTCAATTGTATAATTCTGCTACGCTGCACTGTTCCGTATCCGTCGGTCGACCGGGCAGACTTGTATTCAGGAGATTAACAGTATGGAACCGGATCAGCTGAAAGACCAGCGCATACTCGCTGTCGATCTTGACGGGACACTGCTCCGCTCGGACATGTTGTTTGAAAGCTTCTGGTCGGCGACCAGCCGGGATTGGCGTGCGCCGCTGGGTGCGGCGTTGGCGCTTTTTGCGGGACGGGCGGCTCTCAAACGCGATCTCTCAAGACGAATGGACATTGACGTTGCAACGCTGCCCTATGATCCACAGGTGATCGACTACATTGAAAAATGGCGCTCGGATGGAGGGGCAGCTCTTTTGGTTACGGCTTCTGATGAGACGATTGCCCAAGAGATTTCCCAGCATCTTAATATCTTCGATGGCGTTCACGGCTCAGACGGGACTCGCAATCTCAAATCCAGCGCAAAAGCCGACTTTCTGAAGGATAAATTCGGGCTTGGCGGCTACGCCTATATGGGAGATGCCGAGGCAGACCTGCAGGTTTGGGAACACGCAAATAAAGCGATAACGGTAAACCTTCCTTCAGATCTTCGTGAACGCGTTGACACTTTGGGTGTAGAAGCTGAACATTTATCCACCACCCAACCCGGACTAAAGGACTATCTCAAGGCCATCAGGGTGCATCAGTGGCTGAAGAACCTTTTGGTCTTTTTGCCGATGTTGGCGGCCCACCAACTTGACGCAGTCACCATTCTGGATAGCTTTTTGGCCTTTGTGGTCTTTTCTATTGTGGCTTCCAGCATCTATGTTCTCAATGATCTGCTCGACCTACGCTCTGACCGGGCGCATCCTACGAAATGCAAACGCCCTTTTGCTGCCGGTACAATTCCGATCGCCCATGCAACCTATCTGATTACGTCGCTGATGGGGCTTGGTCTGATCCTGTCTCTGTTTCTTGGCGGATCCTTTATTGGGATTATGCTGCTTTATGTATTAATTACAACGCTTTATTCACTTTGGTTGAAACGTAAGGCAATCGTGGACATCGGCACATTAGCTACGCTTTATACGACAAGGATCATCGCGGGCGCAGTGGCAACAGGTATAACGATGTCGATGTGGCTACTAGCATTTTCAATTTTCTTTTTCCTTTCACTGGCGATTGTGAAACGGCAAGCCGAACTTATGGACAGTGCTGCGCGCGGCAAGCTTAAGGCTGCGGGGCGCGGCTATGTCGTGGATGACTTGCCCGTTCTGGTCATGATGGCTGTGGCGTCCGGCTATGTGTCTGTTTTGGTCATGGCGCTCTACATCCAGTCTCCCTCGGTCTCGGAGCTTTATGCAAACCCCAAATTCTTGGGCGCCATCTGCGGAATACTACTTTATTGGATTTCCCGAGTCATTTTGTTGGCGCATCGCGGACAGATGCACGAAGACCCGGTCGTTTTTGCTGCAAGAGATCGGCAAAGTCAGATCTGCGCGGTTTTGATTCTGATCGTTGCCGCTGGCGGGACGTTGTTGTGAGCGTCGTACGTATAGCGGCTCTCTATGCTCTGTTTGCCGTGATCGCGACCGTGATCAATCTCGGCGTCCAGAGGCTGGTTCTATCATGGCGCATTGATGCAACTGGTTTTGCGCTGGCAGTATTTTGCGGCACACTCGCGGGTCTCGTCGTCAAATATATTTTAGACAAACGCTGGATCTTTGCTGATTTCAGCACTGGAATAAAAGCGCACAGCCAGAAATTTACTCTCTATACACTCATGGGAATTGTTACGACCACGATCTTTTGGAGCACGGAAACAGCATTCTGGCTGATTTGGGAAACGCACACGATGCGCGAGCTTGGCGCTGTGCTGGGGCTCTCGCTAGGTTACGTAGTCAAATATGCCCTTGATCGGCGCTTTGTTTTTAAAGACTCCCAAAAGGTGGCAGCGCTATGACAGACCTTTCGGGATGGGGCGGTTTTCCCAAATTCTCCGGGGCGGTAACAGAGCCTGCAAGTGAGACTGCGTTGATCAAGGCTGTCACAGCGGGGGCGGTTATCGCGCGTGGTAATGGGCGGGCTTATGGTGACAGCGCAATCGGCTTGCACGGCACAATCAATATGCAAAAGCTCAACCACATGCTCAGCTTCGACCGACAAAGCGGCGTTCTGGTGGCTGAGGCGGGTGTTCTCCTCAGTGATATCATTACGGCATTTCTGCCCCATGGGTGGTTTCCATCGGTCACGCCGGGAACGAAATTTGTCACCCTCGGAGGCATGATCGCAGCAGATGTTCATGGCAAAAACCATCACAAAGATGGCAGTTTCCGCAACTTCGTAGATTGGCTAGATGTGATGGATGCCGACGGTGTCGTACATCGCTGCAACCGAAACGAGAAATCAGAACTGTTCGAGTGGACAATAGGCGGCATGGGGCTCACGGGCATTATCTTGCGCGCCGCTATCCGACTTAGGGCGGTGCCTTCTGCCTGGATACGGCAGACCGCGCAGGCCTTGCCCAATCTTGATGCTGTCATCTCTGCCTTTGAGGCTTCAGATGAAGCCACTTATTCGGTTGCCTGGATCGATTGCCTGCAATCTGGTGATGCGCTTGGGCGGGCTATTCTTATGCTGGGGGAACATGCCGTACCAGAAGAGCTGTCTGATGACGCCGCACGTTACCCTTACGAAACCCCGAAAAAGACACGGCGCAGCGTACCTATCGCGCCACCTTTCAGCCCGCTAAACGGACTGACGGTCCGGGCCTTCAATGCGCTTTACTACTGGAATGGCAGCCGCAAATCCGGGATCAGTTTCCTCGACTACGACGCGTATTTTTACCCGCTTGATGCCATCAATGGCTGGAATAAGATTTATGGGAGGCGCGGTTTCATGCAGTTCCAGTGCGTTCTGCCGCTGGAGACATCGCGCAAAGGGCTTGACACATTGCTCAAGGCAACCTCGCAGGAAAAAGCCGGTTCCTTTCTTGCTGTGCTCAAACGGTTTGGACCGCAGGATAGCGCCTTTTCCTTCCCCATGCTGGGTTACACACTGGCCCTCGACTTCCCCGCCACGCCCAGAATGATCGGGCTGATGCGAAAGCTGGACAGGATCACTTTGGAACATGGCGGGCGCTTTTATCTCGCCAAGGACAGCCGAATGAGCGCACAGACACTACACGCCTCTGATGCCCGTACAGAGCAATTTATGCACATGCGAGCTCAGCTTGGTGCAGCGGAAGCCTTTCAATCACAACAATCACAAAGGCTGGGTCTATGAGCAAAAGAACAGTTCTACTTCTCGGTGCGCGCTCCGATATCGGGCGTGCAACAGCGCATCGTTTTGCCAAAGAAGGGTACGATATCCAGCTTGCGGCACGTGAAAGCACCGCGCTGGAAAAGACGCGGACGGACATCGCCTTGCGTCACAACGTGGAAGTTAGCCTACACGACTTTGACGTGCTGGAGAGTGCCAAACTCATCGAGTTCGTCGACGCTCTGCCAGCCTTGCCGGACGTAGTAGTTTGCGCCGTCGGACTAATGGGGGATCAAATCGAGAATGAAAGCAACACCGAGGCCGCTACGCGTGTGATGCGAAGCACTTACGAAGGCCCAGCGCATATCCTGGGCCTGCTTGCGGAACGGTTCGATGTGCGGGGCTCTGGTCAGATTGTGGGCGTTAGCTCGGTGGCGGGCAACCGCGGACGGGCCAAGAATTACATTTATGGCTCCGCTAAAGCAGGTTTCACCGCCTATCTCTCAGGCCTGCGCAATCGGATGGCCAAACGCGGAATCCATGTCATGACAGTGCTGCCAGGGTTCGTGAATACACAAATGACCGCAGGTATGGATCTTCCGGAAAAGCTAACAGCCGAGCCGGAGGAGGTGGCCGAGGCCATCTTCAATGGCCTACGCAAAGGCCGAAACGTCATCTACGTGCGCCGCATCTGGTTTGTAATTATGGCGATTATTGGTGCGATCCCGGAAAGCATATTTAAGAAGTTGGATATTTAACATTTGGCACATATCGGTTGAAACTCACCATGACACTTAGAGATAAGATTTTTTGCATGACTCTGCCGGACGACGCAGTCGCGTACATTGCCGATATCCACTGGGATCGGGGACGTCTAAGTTCGAATCAATTCACTGACTTTGGTGATGAACAAAACAGCTGCGCGTCTCTGATTGCAGCTAGGAGTAGGCCTGAATGCGCATCGCCTATCTGATCAACCAATACCCAGCAAACAGCCATACCTTCATTCGTCGCGAGATCCGGGCGCTGGAAGACATGGGCGTTACAATCGAGCGTTTTGCGCTCAGAGGGTGGGACAGCGAATTTGTCGATCCGCTGGACCTCGAAGAACTGGCTCGGACCCGCCACACACTGAAAGACGGGGCTGGCAGGCTGATACTGGGGGCTCTGGGCTGGGGGCTGCGCCGTCCGAGCGCATTCTTGCGTGGCTTGAAGCTAGCGTTTTTGATGTCGAAGGGGGCCGTTCGCCCTTGGCCCTATCACCTGATCTACCTCGCCCATGCCTGCAAGATTGTGACCTGGCTTGAAAGGACGGAAGTGGACCATCTGCATGCCCATTTCGGCTCTAACTCGGCAGAGATTGCCGCTTTGGTAGAAGCGATAGGCGGTCCGAGTTTCAGCTTTACGACGCATGGATCCGAGGTTTTCGATGATCCTAAACGCCACGCACTCCCATTGAAAATAGACCGCTCGCGGTTTGCGGCAACGTCTTGCGCCTATATTGGTGGCCAGATGATGTATCATGTGCCCCCTGCACATTGGTCAAAGGTCAATGTTGTGCGATGCGGGCTGGCGGCCTCGGCCTTTGTCGGCGAGGCTGCACCGTTGCCAGATGTTCCGGTTTACCTGAGTGTTGGGCGTTTTAGCCCTGAAAAGGGGCATTTACTACTGATTGAAGCCTTTGCCGCCGTACATTCCGCCTACCCAGAGGCAAGGCTGGTACTGGCGGGTGACGGGCCAATGCGCGCGGCGCTGGAAGATAGGATTACTCAGTTAAATCTGGAACAGGCCGTGAGGATCACTGGCTGGGTGACATCAGATCAGGTGCGCAAAGAATTGCGCGGTGCCCGGGCGCTGGTACATCCGAGTTTCACAGAAGGCCTGCCCGTCGTGATCATGGAAGCCATGGCGGAGCGCCGACCGGTCATTTCAACGTTTATCGCGGGGATTCCGGAACTGGTCCAGGATGGGCGAACAGGTTGGTTGGTACCGGCAGGACAAGTCAAGGATCTGGAACAGGCGATGCTGGCCTGTGCAGAGATGCCCTCTGAAAAACTTGAGGTAGTAGGCCGAGCCGGTTTCGACCG
The DNA here is from genome assembly GCF_056541705.1 of Ruegeria sp. AG1. NCBI lineage: Bacteria > Pseudomonadati > Pseudomonadota > Alphaproteobacteria > Rhodobacterales > Roseobacteraceae > Ruegeria > Ruegeria sp. AG1. The sequence continues at coordinate 46,001 of NZ_JBQFYU010000018.1, forward strand.
GGTGCAAGCACGTCACGATGCGTCTGTCGAAGCTGCCAAGTTGAAAGTCTTGATTGAGGCCGTCGGATCATGAAAGCGCTTTTGAAACGTGGAGCGCTTATGGCGCTGACCACGCCACCGGTCTATGGGTTGCTGCGTCGTCGGGCACTAAAAGAGAACCCAGTGACAATCCTATGCTATCACACCCTCCGGCCAGCCAACGAGCAACTGGATGCATGGACTGTGCTGTCCGTCGAAGCGTTTCGCGCGCAAATCGATCTACTGCGGCGAGACTATGATATTGTTTCTCTGGACGATGCATTGGTTCCCACCGCTAGCGACCGCCGCCGCGCGGTGCTTACATTTGATGACGGAGAACTAGGGCTCTACGAGTACCTATTACCGATCATCCGGGCTGAAGCTCTGCCAGTGACTGTCTATGTTGCAACAAAACAAATCGAAACCAACCGGGCATTCTGGTTCGATCGGGTAATGAATGCGCTGCAGAGTGAAGGGACCACAAGGATCACGCTGGACGGCATTGGATCCTGGCAAATCGGGCCAAATGGCGGCAAACACCGTTGGGCTCAGATCGGCCCGGTACTAGAAGCGTTGAAAGCCGCAAACACCGCAAACAGAGACGCGCTGGCCGACAAAATTGTTGCGCAAACAGCTCAGGAGACCAAAGGCTTCACGCCGCTTCAACCTATGAGTCCCCTACAGTTGCAGGAGCTTTCGGCGGAGTCTCTCGTAACCATTGGATCACACACCCACAGCCATGAATTATTGGATCAGATATCGCTGCGCAATGCCGCTGCCAGTATCACGCAATCACGCGATCTTCTACAGGGCTGGACGGGGCAAGAAGTCTGCCATTTCGCCTATCCCAACGGAAACTGCACGCCCGGCTTGATGAAAACGCTTGATGATCTCGGCTTTGTCAGTGCTACGATCCTCGAAGACAGGCTTATGATGCCTGATGATCCAAGGCAAGCGCTGCCACGGATCGGTATAGGCCGGTATGATGGAATGGAGAGATTTCGACTGCGAATGATAGGGATGTGAAGCTTCAAACGGAACGAGTTCATTGTTAACGGCGGCAATATTAATGACACATTTTTCAGGCAATAGCGTTAGGCTATGACAGTTTTAACTGAGAAAACCACATTTCGCCTTATTGTGGCATCTTTGGTCTTGGGTATGGCTTATAGACTTTGGCCCATTGTGGCGGGCATGCCAGCGCTTGCCCAATTCTTCATGACCGAAGACGGCTATCTCATGCTGACCATCGCTCGTAACATGGCAATCGGTTTGGGGATGTCGGTGTCAGACGGCACAATTGCAAGCAATGGCGTTCAGCCATTGGCCACGTTCCTGTTTTCGATCCCGTATCTGTTGACCAATGGCGACAAGGTTTTGGGGCTGACCGGAGTACACCTGATCGCGGCAACCATATCAGTAGGAGGGCTTTTTGCAGTTCGCGCATTGGCGCGAGATTTGTTGCGGCGGCAAGACGACAATCCGCTTTGGCCGTGGTTCGTGGCCGCTCTGTGGTTTCTGGGACCTTTGTTGTTGTTTCATACAATGAACGGGCTTGAGACTGGGCTCTACACCGCAATAATCGCGCTAACGCTCGTTCTGTTCTGCAACGTGCTGGGACAGAGTCCGAGTGCAACCTTTGCGGACCGAATGATCCTGGGCGCATCCTGCGGCGTGACTTTCCTGGCACGCAATGACGGTGCATTCCTGGTGACGGCGATCTTCCTTGTCTGGGGTTTGCATAACTTGATCGTGACGCGAGACAGGTTTGTAAAAGTTATCGCCGATCTGCTTCCACCCGGCATACTGAGCCTGGTCATTGCCGCGCCATGGCTGATCAACAACTATGTAAACTTCGGCTCCATCGTGCCTGTCAGCGGAACGGCGCAAGCTTTGAGTGGAGGCTTTGCCAAACACGTCGATTTGTTGCCCGCAATCCTGTTTGAAAACACCTTTCCGATGCTACCGGTTCCGGCCGAAACGCAAATTACTCCGCTCTTTCAAATCATCGCAATTTCATTGGTTTTTCCTATTGTTTCAGTGTTCGTGGTCCAAACCTGGAAACGTGGAGGTCCGGCGCGATACGTAACTGTTGCATTCTTGATGTTCGCTACTACCCTCAGCGTATACTATGGGTTTTATTTCGGCGCTGGTTGGTTTCTGAGTCGCTATCTGGCCCCCATTGCGCCTTTCACCACTATCGCTGCAGTATCCGTTCTCTTGTCGATTGTGGGACGCATTGCGCCCGTGCGGCATACCGAAATATCCCGTTTTTTGGGTTTGGGAGCCTTGGTGCTGTGTGTTTGCCTTCTAGGCCGCTACCTGATGCCAGGAGTGCGCAACCAGGGACATTTTCAGGTTGTCGATTGGGTCACCGAAAACGTCCCCGCCGAAACTTGGGTTGGCGCCGCGCAAACAGGAACGGTAGGATACTGGCACGATCGGACAATCAATCTGGATGGCAAGGTCAACCCAACTGCGCTTCAAGCAATCCTCACTGACGGCCACATTTTGAACTACGTGCTCGAGAGTCCGATTGAAGTGTTGGCAGATTGGCGCGGCATTGTGACCTGGATGGACATCGCAAATCAGAGGGCCACAACCTTTTCCGATTCTTTCGAAATCATCGTACACGATCCCGCCCTGAATCTGGGCGTTCTGGAGCGGATCAAATGAAGTTTGACCCAAAATCACTTGAGAACATTCGCAAAGCACTTCTTGGCCCTGAAAGCGAGGATCTGATCCGTTTCATGCACGGTCTGGCACTTGAAACAGATCCAAAACTCCAAAGTTCCAGTCCCAGAGCTCAGGCCAGCGAATTGGAATGGCTTGGGGCAGACGGGTGTAGAACGGAACTTGGCATTTGCGCTGCGGATTCTTGCCGCGAGTACCAATTCTGGATCGAACGTGACAGGGCGCTGCCTTTCGAAGGTGCTGCACCTCAGCTCGAGATTCAGCGCTTTCGCGGACGACGCGTGCTCGAAATTGGGTCCGGCATGGGGACGAATTTGATGTCCTTTGCGCGACAAGGGGCAAAAGTGATGGGCGTTGAACCCGTCGAGGCCTATGTTCAGATGGGCACTATCTTCTGTGAGCGTGAAGGCATGGAACCTCCAGAAGTACGTCAAGGTGCAGCCGAGGCCTTACCGTTTGGCGATGGTGAATTCGATCTCGTCCTGTGCGTGTCGGCCCATCAATATTTCGATCTGACGCCAGCTTTTACCGAGATCAACCGTGTGCTAGCTTCCAACGGAGAGGCCATCATCATCGGGGGAACGCTTTGGCCTTATTTCTTTGGGACTGTTGTGGAGCTTGCCTCCAATCCGAGAAGCATGAAAGGTCTGACGATTACGACGCTTAACACGCTGAGCTATTCATGGCTGGGGCGGCGGTTGGTACCAGCTCGCAACGGATTTTCCACGTCCCGCCCGATTTACCCAGGACAGAGCGCGATGGCGCGGATGCTACGACAGGCTGGTCTGGAAAAAGCATCTCCACCCACGCCCGTCGGGACAGAAACCTGTTTTCATGTGAAATCTGAGTAAGACATGCAAATTCTAAGTCATAGAGGATATTGGAAGACCGAGGCGGAGAAGAACACACCGGATGCCTTCAACCGATCATTCGAACTGGGCTTCGGAACCGAAACCGACCTCCGCGACCTAGGAGGTGATCTGGTCATTGCGCACGATCCGCCAAGAGCCGGTGCCATGCAGGCCAAAGAAATGTTCACAATCCATACCAAAGTAAACCCGAGATTGACTCTTGCACTGAACGTTAAGGCGGACGGTCTGCAGGTGATGGTTCGGGATCTGCTGGATCAGTTTGAACTGCGTGATGCCTTTGTCTTCGACATGTCGGTGCCCGACACGCTGCACTGGTTCAACGCTGGTGTCCCGGTTTTCACCCGCCATTCGGATGTAGAACCGGAACCGCCTCTTTATTCAGAGGCCACCGGAGTGTGGCTTGACGCATTCCGCACTGACTGGTGGAGCCGCGATGATATCTCACGGCATTTGGACGCGGGAAAACGCGTGTGTATTGTTTCGCCCGACTTACACAAACGCGCCTATGAACCAGTGTGGGAGCGCCTCGCAGAATGGGACGTCTCAAAACATGACAACGTCCTGATTTGCACTGACTATCCGGAAACGGCCAAGGAGTATTTTAATCATGAAAATTGAGGCGGTCATATTTGATATGGACGGCGTATTGATAGACGCTAAAGAATGGCACTATCATGCTTTAAACCGCGCGCTAGAGCATTTTGGCTATACGATTTCTCGAGCGGATCATCTGTCGACCTTCGACGGGTTACCTACACGCACCAAACTGGAGATGCTGTCCAAGGAACGCGGCCTGCCACGTGGGTTACATGAATTTCTGAACACGTTGAAACAGAAATTTACAGTCGATCAGGTGCATGTGAACTGTCATCCGGTCTTTGTACATGAATACGCGCTTTCGAACCTCAAGGCGCGCGGCTACAAACTGGGGCTAGCCTCAAATTCGGTGCGGGATAGCGTCGAATTGATGATGCAGAAAAGCGCGCTGGATGGGTATCTTGATGTGATGCTTTCCAACGAAGATGTCGCCAGATCGAAACCCGATCCTGACATGTACTTGACAGCGTCTGCCAAGCTGGGGTTGCGACCCGACCAGTGTCTAGTGGTCGAAGACAATCAAAACGGCATAAAGGCAGCCGAGGATGCAGGTTGCCACTTACTGGTGGTGCAAAGCGTCTACGATGTCCAACTGGATCGCATACTGGATGCAATTGCTCGTGTAGAGGAGGGTGAGGTATGAAAATCGTGATCCCCATGGCCGGTAGCGACGAGCGCTTCCGCAAACATGGCTTTCCTTTTGCCAAGCCCGTGATCGAGATCGACGGACGCCCGATGATCGAGCATGCTACCGACTGTTTAGATGTGATCGACGGAGCGGAGTTCGTTTTCATCATTCGAAAAGAAGATGACCTACGCTTCCATTTGCGCGAGGTTTTGCAACTTTTGCACTCCAATTGCCATATAATCTGCACGGAAGGGGAAACCGCCGGGGCGGCTTGTACGACGCTGTTGGCGGTCGAGCATTTGGCCAATGATGATGAGATTCTAATCGCCAATGCCGACCAGATCCTGGCATTCGACCTAGCGGCTGTGATCTCTGATTTCCGCAGTCGCAATTTGGATGCTGGGACCGTCGTGTTCGACAGTGTTCATCCGCGCTGGTCCTTCGTGAAAACTGATGAAAATGGCATGGTTATTGAAGCTGCGGAAAAGCGCCCGATCAGCCGCAATGCCACAGCGGGTATGTATTATTTCAAACGTGGTCAAGACTTTGTGGACGCAGCGCAGGCCATGATCATGAAAGGAGCCGACGTGAACGGAGGGTATTTCGTCTGCCCGACATTTAACGAGTTGATCCTATTGCAGAAATCGGTCGGCACCTATCAGATTGACCGAGAACGGTACATATCATTGGCGACGCCACAGGCGGTCGAAGACTATGAACAGGACTTGATCGCCCGTCGGCGCGAGGCCGCATCATGAAGAAATTTCGATTGGAAGACATGACCAAGGGTTGGTTTGTTGGCGATTTTGATCCAGTGGTGCTGCGAACTCAGGATGCAGAAGTTGCAATGAAATCCTACGAAGCTGGCGCGAAAGAGGCCCGCCACATGCACAAGGTTGCCTCGGAAGTGACGCTGATTGCGACAGGTCGGGTCAGAATGAATGGGGTAGAATACGGCGCTGGCGACATCATCTTGATCGAACCGGGCGAAGCGACCGACTTTGAGACGCTTACCGACGTAACCACCGTTGTCGTCAAGACCCCAAGCGTGGCTGGAGACAAATACGAATGCTGAACATTGTTGTTCCGATGGCCGGCCGGGGAAGCCGGTTTGCTGATGCAGGCTATGACCTTCCCAAACCCCTGATCCCTATTCATGGATTTCCAATGATCCGGGTCGTAATCGCCAATCTGGCACCATCTATACCACACCAGTTCCATTTTCTGATCCTGCGCGAACACGACAGCGAATATGGTTTGGCTGACATGCTACGGGGTTGGGCACCGGGTTGCTCTATCACCTACGTCGATGCGGTAACGGAAGGGGCAGCTTGCACTGTTCTTCTCAATCGTGACGCCATCAACAATGATGATGCGCTGATGATCGCCAATTGTGACCAATACATTGATGCCGACATCGACGCCTACCTAGGCGACATGGGAACAGCCGACGGGCTCATTATGACAATGTGGGCTGATGACGACAAATGGTCCTTCGTACGCCGAGATGACGACGGCCGCGTTACTGAGGTAGTCGAAAAGGAAGTCGTTTCGAACGAGGCGACAGTCGGCATCTATAATTTTGCGCGTGGCCGCGACTTCGTGGCCGCCGCAGATGCGATGATCGCCGCCAATATCCGTGTAAACGGAGAATTCTATGTTGCTCCTGCTTACACGACAATGATCAAACAGGGCGCGACGATTGCCTGTCATTCCATCGGTCGGGTCGGCGCGGGGATGCACGGGATCGGCGTACCAAATGATCTTGATGCTTTCCTAGCCGCGCCGGTATCGCAAAAGGCTACCAATGGCCTGACGGGATAAACACCATGGATACTCCTGATACCGTGATGGTCAAAATTGCTCGGCGCTTGTTGATGTGGAGTCTGGAGCAGATCACCCGGTCATCAGATCATTTTCTAACATACACGCAGCGGCCTAAACTAAGCCGCCAGATCATCGATCAATCCGAACCCGAAGCCACGAATGAACCAATGGCAATCGTCATGCAGGGACCGATCTCCACGTTGAATGATTTCACTGTGGAAACCTTGCGGATTTATCGCCGCAACATGCCTGATGTCAGATTAATCTTGTCAACTTGGAATGACACGCCTGAGGCCGATCTTGCCCCTATCCGAGCAGAAGGGGTCGATGTGGTGCTATCGGAAAAACCCGAGATCCCGGGGCTCTTCAACATTAACATGCAACTGGTCAGCGCTGGCGCCGGGATCACTCAAGCGCATAAAGATGGTGCAACATGGATCATGAAAACCCGTACTGATCAGCGGCTGTACCGTCCCAATGTCATGGGTTTCCTCACTGCCCTCGCCCGCAGCTTCCCGGCTCGGGGTGGATTTGATCAGCTTCACCGGATCATAGGCGTAGGACACGGGACGCTCAAATTTGCTCCCTATCACGTCACAGATCAAACCGTCTTCGGCCATGCCGAAGATATGCTGCGCTATTGGACGCCGGGCTTACGAACCGACGCCTTGCCTGATCACTGGCCTGAAGCGCTTTCAGACATTTATGCCCAAGTCCCTATCGGTGAACTTTGCCAATACGGAGCTGCGGAAAGCTATATCGCTTCAACATTCCTGACACGTATAGGACGTCCGTTGAACTGGACCTTGGAAGACAGCTGGATGGCCTACCGCGACTGCTTTGCCTTCGTCGACTATGCAACAACGGATTTCTTCTGGCACAAAGTGCAGACAGGAACATTCCGCGAGTTCATCAACATCTATGACACAATCTGGACCCGCAACGAGTTAACTTTTGCCGATTGGCTGCTTTTGAACTCAGGGCAGGTGCTGCCAGAGGCCGCGCGAAAGTATGAACAGGCCCTAGACATGCGGTTCATGGAATCCATAGACCTCGCCAGACGCACTGGTTAAGGCATGTTAAGACAACCTGATCACCATTTGCTGCTATCATGAAAACTGCGATACAGTCCGCTCTTAGGGGTGATGGTTTAAAGGCGCGGGCAATCCGCGGAACAGCCTTAAGTATCATGGGCTTCGGCAGCAGTCAGTTGATCCGCCTAGGGTCGAACCTGATCCTGACGCGCATTCTTTTTCCAGAAGCATTCGGCCTGATGGCTCTGGTGCAGGTTGTCATCGCAGGCCTCGAAATGTTTTCTGACGTGGCAATAGGTCCATCTGTTGTCCAAAGCCCGCGAGGCGATGACCCCAAGTTCCTAAACACCGCGTGGACGTTGCAGGTTATTCGGGGTGCTTTGCTTTGGGTTGTAGCGTGTCTATGCGCAAATCCGATCGCCGTTTTTTACGAGCAACCTGAACTTGGCCTAATTATTCCGGTTGTGGCGATGTCGACATTCATCCAGGGGTGCCAGTCGACGAAAATGTATCTCGCCAATCGACATCTCAACTTAGGCCGTTTGACGGCAATGGAACTGGTGTCCCAGATTACTGGAACCGTATTCATGATCGCTATGGCTATTTGGCTAAACTCGGTTTGGGCCCTTGTATTGGGTACTCTTGTCGGGGTTAGCGTTCGCGTTGTGCTTTCACATATGATCTTGCACGGGCCAGCAAATCGACTTGCTTGGGAACGTGACGCTTTTTGGGAAATCTTCCATTTCGGAAAGTACATTTTGCTTGGGACTGCTGCAGGATTCTTTGTGCAGCAGGGTGACCGTATGGTGCTCGGGAAATATGTAAGCCTTGAAGATCTTGCAATCTACACCATCGCTTTCATGCTTGCCGCTGTCCCGCTGACACTCAGCACTCAACTGCTAGAGCGGATATTGTTCCCGCTTTATCGTTCCCGACCACCTGCAGACAACGACGCAAATCGACAAAGTATTGGACGCGCGCGAATGCTGCTGACCGTAGGAGCACTTGGAATGGCTGCCATCTTGGCGATGGTCGGCGTTTTTGCTGTAACTTTTCTCTATGACCCCCGCTACCATGCAGCAGGGCCAATTCTGGTACTTCTTAGTCTGGCGATGATCCCAAGACTGATCATCATGAGCTATGACAAGATACTATTGGCGAATGGGAACTCGCGCGATTTCACTATATTCACGACGGGCACCGCAATCGCTCGAATCTTGGTGTTGTTACCTATGGTCAGCAAGTTTGGCCTGGTCGGCGCAGCTTTAGCTCCTGTTGTCGTTGATGTTCTTTCCTATCCAATTCTGATCTATTTCATAAAGCCTTACAAAGGCTGGTTTCCCAAGCAAGACGTCGCTTTCTTGATTGCTTCCTGCGGAGTTGTGATGGCTGCCATCTGGATGAACCCGAGCGTTCTGGGCATTCTGCCATTTGTCGGACAATAAAATCCTATTTGTATTCTATCAACTTTGCCCGGCGACCACGGAACCTGTCCCACCAATAGCCCAAGACACCTTGTGCCTCAGGGATTTTGCCCAGTGTTAAAAACACGGCACGGGTCGGGTCCATCCCACGCGCGACAAGGCGCAGCACCTGAGCGGGCCAAACCAGAAGCAACGCGAGCGACCAAAATGTTACAAGCGTACCCATCACAACGAGCAAAGGCAGAAAAGCCCCCCAAGCGAGGGCTGATCGGGTTTCCCGCACGCAGTGACGTTCGGGCGGTGTCCCATGCATGGCCGCCCCTTCCGCATAGGCGTGGCCCGCACGCCGGTTCCGATTCCACCATTGCCCAAACCGGGTCAGAGCCGCATCGTGCAACGTCATTTCCTCATCGAGCCGCCAGATCGACCAGCCCGTTGCGCGCAGGCGGACACATAGCTCAGGCTCTTCCCCTGCTATGAGTGCCGAGTCAAAACCACCAACCGCCGACAAGGCTGTGCTGCGCATTAGTGCATCGCCACCACAGGATCTGGTCTGGCCAACTGGCGTATCCCACTCCTGGTCAATAAGTCGATTGTAAACCGATGCTTCAGGAAAGCGTTCACGGCGGCGGCCACAGGCGACGGCCGCAGTTGGCATTTCCTTTAGAAAGGATAGCGCGGCTTCAATCCAACCAGGTTGCAACTCGCAATCGCCGTCGATGAATTGCACAAATTGCACGGGCTCAGGGTCTTTTTGCAACATATCAAAACCGGCATTGCGTGCCCGAGCCGCTGTGAAGGGTTGGCTTTGCTCCAGTTCGATGCACATCGCGCCGGCGGCTTTCGCCGCCTGTTGGCTACCGTCGGTCGAACCGCTATCCACATAAACAACTCGATCTGCTTGCTTAATAATTGAGATCAAGCATCGCACCAATCTGTCCCCTTCATTGCGGCCTATGATAACGGCCCCAACCGTTGGTCCGCCCGTCATGTGTCAGATCCTTTCCTTCCGCGACCGGTACGGGTGATCCGGTTGGTTTGCCGGGTATAGCGGCTGGCCGATCGCGGCTGCATGGCCGACGATTTCGGCACAGTGGTTGATGGCGACAAGGGTGCCCTTGGGCGAGCGCGGGTAAGGGCATGTCTCGACACAGCGACTGGTGCCGTTTCAGTGTCGGTTACTGATACACGGGCGAATTCCAATCTGCCCCAAAGCGACCCAGCTATAAGCCAGCTAATTGGTGTTATGGTTGCGTTGGGCAGCAAGTCGATCACATTTGCGACCAAAACCAACGAAAGAATAGCCGTCTCTGGACCCAAACCAAATCTTCGAGCCCTTAAAAAGAGTATTATGGACGGGAGACAAAGCAAGCCAAACTCGGATAAGTATCGCGCCCATCCACCAACCCCAATTGCCCCAACCCAATACCCATCGGCAACTAGACTGATGCCCTCACCAGTGGCTGGGTCATACACAAAGCTGCGACCCCAACCGCCCCATCCGAACAGCGGTCGTTCGCGCGCCTTCTCCAAAAGATAGTTTTCGTTGACGACCCGAAACTCCAGAGAGTCAGCTCGATCAACGCTCAGGTTCGAAACCCATTCAATGATAGTATTGACAGGAACAAGATCAGCACCCCGCAGCATCGGATACAACAGTGCTATGCCGGAAAACACTGCAGCAATAGCAAAGTGCAATCTGATATTCAGAACAAACACCACAACGATCAGGATCGTTGCGATTAAAAAGGCCCCGAGAGAATTTGACAAAAACAGCGTCATCAATAGCCAAATACAAAGCAAGAGATAAGCACGACCGCTTTTCTCTTTGAGGTACTTGGCGAGGCCTCCGGCGGCCAAAACGCACATTGCGAAGAACATTGCCAACCAAAGGCCATGCTGCACGAAAACAAGTGGGCGATAGCCTCCGGGACGAATATGCTGTTCCCATGCATGTGGGAAGAACCCATAAACCATAAAATTGAGTTGCGGCGACATCCTAATTTCATACAGAGCCAAGAGCGAATACCCGGCTCCAGAAATGACGAGTGCCTTCAGAAAAAGCCATTGTTTTTCTGGATGGGCTAAGTACTTTCGTCCGAGAAAAAAAGGCAGCAGCATCATCGTAGCTGAAAGCAGTGACGAAAGAATGTCCCAGACTCGGAGCGGCGGAAAGACGAGTGGTCCATAGAAAAGCGGGTCTCGGTTCGTCAAAGCGGTCAAACACGTACCCAAAGCCAGAACAACGATTAAAACTATTGGCAGGCTTTTTTTGGGAAACCAACCCGGCAAGCTCGTTGGTGTGGTCGTTCCTGAAGTTATCAGTGCGGCTATGAACGCCGACGTCGCCGGTATCGTATTTTTGTTCAAGGTTGGCAGGCCGGGCAAGTCGAGAGACAATCCCGTCGGGAGAAACAGATATCCCCCTATGATTGCCGCCAATATCGCTACCGCCGGGGGCCACGCGCGAAAAAAGGCGAATACAACCAGCGGCCAAGTATACAGGACGATATATCCGAACATTTTGGAGCCGCCCCGCGCCAAGTATTCAAAAGCAACACCTCTTAGGTACACGAAGAATTATGAGCTGTCACCAATTCTGCCTGCCACTAATCCAACTTGTCACAAGCTTCAAGGCACAGACCTGAAGAAGACCTATAGCACCAAAACTGGCTTCAGACACGCCCGCGACCTAAATAGGGTTGTCTTTCTCATCAGTTTAGCGCTTGCTGACTACATAAAGTTTCCAGCCGAGGGTCCCCGACATGTCTGAAGGTGCTACAGCTGAAATTTCCATCTTGCGTCGATCAGTTTGGCAGGTATGCCCCGATGCCGTCTTTTTTGAAGTTGTGGTCGATGGCTTTGATGCCGCCGCACCAAACATCGGGCAAGTCTATGACAGCCGGTTTCATGATCTATACTATTTTTGGGACTTTGATGATCCTTACGATTTTCAGGCGCCACAAAACTTGCCTCGCAAACATCTGAATGCTGGTATTGCATATGGACCCTGGGTCTCGCATACGTTTCGCACACCAGGCAGCTATCGCGTTTCTGTTTTCGTCATTGAACCAGCTTCGGGAAAGACCGCCACAGCATCAACCGAAATCGAAATCAGAGACCCTGACGCTGTATTTCCCGCCCGGAACACGGTTTTTCTAAGTCCGTCCGGTAATTTTGACCATTCTCCGCCTCGGGCTAAGCGCCTTGTATCTGGCGATATCAGCAGCGCTTTTAACGACAATGTCCGTGGGCAAGAAGCGGCACCTAAAAGGATCGTCTTAAATCGGGGCGAAGACTATACCTTCTCTGGTATCTCGCCGGGGTTCGGCGGACAAACTCCATCCTTCCACATTGTCGCAGGAGGCGGTGACGCTGACAGACCATCGGTTTTTTGTACAGGAGGGGTTTTTTGGAACGACGTCGACCCAAGAACCCCAAACCCATCCAAAGACATGGTTTGGCAAAATGTGGATCTTGTGTCGGGGTTTGATTCAACCTCGGTTGCGGGCGGAGAGCACCCCGTCCTGCTCACTTGGTTCAGTAACCCGCCACATTTAGCGTTGTTGGATCAGTGTTCCATTTCGGGTCTTCTGGCTGCGGTTATCGTGGGTCAAACCGAGGGTGGTCATTCCGTCGTTTTGAATGACACCTTGATCACGGACTTTGATACCGCGATTCTGGATGCCAGCTTTGAAATGTTTGCCATCACCGGCTCGTCAATCATAGCGAATGTCGATGCTCTGATCGATTCAACCGGCAATGGTGGGTGGGGTGCTCGTCTGGCAGGAAAAGCCGTTGTGTCAATCATTCAAAACTCCGATTTCTTCACCCGTCAAGGGTGGTCTGGGAACGGAGAATTTATTGCGACGCAGCCTTGCTTGCGATTGAATGCGAGTTCCTTTGAAGGCGCTAAAATCAACTGTCAGGCGAACGCCTTTGAAGGGGGTTACACGGTTGTGTCTATGGGGCCGGGGGAAGGTCAGAAAAAACTCCCAATCAATGCGTTGTTTGAAAAGAACTACGTGGTCGGAGGATATCAAACTGCCAATATCGTGCATTTCGGTTTTGGGGGCACGACTATACGAAACAACATTTTTATTATGCCAGATTCTGAGCAGTCGCTTGGAACCACAAACCCTTATTCGTTCATTTTTTTGGATGGACATAATGGCGGCTCTGCCACATCCAAAGACAACAACTCCGCACCAATTTCTATTTTCAACAATACATTCGTGAACCGGCGCAGGCGAGATGCCTATCAATGGGGTATTGCTGACAACATGGCCGTCTATGGGAACTGGCAAGGACACTTCAATAACATCAAGGTCGCCAACAACGTTATCTATCAAACCGGGACCGATGACCCAATGATCGGTGACGCCCCGCTTTCCAGTGCTGTTAGCGTTTTCTTCACCCCACGCGAGAAGGGCTATCAGTCGTCCAAAGTTGATCTTCGTTCTCAAACAGCGACACTAAATGCCCCAGGAATGTTTGGTACCTACGCCCCCCTGACCGGTTCTTCTGCTCTTGGCGATGTCGACGAAACGCAGCTCGTCGCTTATGACGACTACTTTGGTGAGGAACGACCACAATACCCATCTCGTGGTGCATTGGAGATGCAATAGAAACGGATTGTTCGCGCGAGCGACTTCAAGCTTGCCTCGCGACCTCCACCCCGGCATTAAAGATGGGGTATAGTTTCAAGACATTGAGACCACGTTATGTGCGGTATCACCGGTTTTCTCTGGCCTCCGGGTCACCCTCAGATACAGGACGCTCCGGCTCATGTTCAGGCGATGATGAGGGCAATCTCTCATCGCGGTCCAGACAGCCAGGGCCACTGGGTCGATCAGGAGGCACGGATTGCATTGGGCCATTTGCGACTGGCCATCGTTGATCTCTCACCCGCGGGACACCAACCAATGGTGTCGTCAACTGGACGCTACCAGCTGGTCTATAACGGCGAGATCTACAACTATCGTGCTCTGCGGGCTGAATTGGAAGATGCGGGTAAGGCACCTGAGTGGCGCGGGACATCTGATACAGAAGTCATGTTGCGCGGCTTTGAGGTTTGGGGGTTTGAAGAAACGATCAGGCGCATTCAAGGCATGTTTGCGATTGCGCTGTGGGATCGCGAGGAAAGTAGACTGCTGCTGGCGCGCGACCGTCTGGGTGAAAAACCGCTTTACTATGGCTGGCAGGGCACTGGAAAAGGCGCACTATTCCTTTTCGGATCAGAACTCAAAGCACTGCGCGCGCATCCCGCGTTCCGCGCCGAGGTCCGCCGCGACGCGCTGGTGGCCATGTTGCGCCACGGTCATGTCCCCGAAGACCTGACGATCTATGAAGGCTTGATGAAGCTGCGTCCCGGTGAGATGGCCGAAGTCTCACTGACAGCCCCAGGTCCTGCCCGCAAGTTCTACTGGAACGGGGGCGCCATTGCGGCAGCTCCTCGTGGCCCGGCGCCAACTGACGCCGAAGCCGTCAACCAGCTTGAAGCGCTCCTATTGAATGCGGTCGGCAACGAGATGATGTCGGATGTACCACTTGGAGCCTTTTTGTCAGGTGGCATTGACAGTTCAACCATCGTCGGGCTGATGCAGCACTTGTCAAGCAAGCCAGTGCATACCTTTTCCATCGGCTTCCACGAAGCCCGCTATAACGAGGCAATCTATGCCGCCGATGTGGCAAAACATCTTGGCACAGATCACACGGAACTCTATGTCGGCGATACGGACTTGCGTGACGTGATCCCCCGACTACCCGCCATCTACGACGAACCCTTTGCCGACAGCTCTCAAATACCGACCTTTCTGGTCGCCGAACTGGCCCGGCAACATGTCACCGTAGCGCTTTCTGGAGACGGTGGAGATGAACTTTTCGGCGGCTATGACCGCTATCAGCATGGCGCGGCGCTGCTTGGAAAGCTTGCATACATGCCAACCCTGTTGCGGCGTCTTGGGGCGGGTGCCATTCGCGCCCTTCCAGCAACGCTCTTGAACCAGTTGATCGAGCCCATCCGTGCAACCCCGCAAGGCAAAGAGCCCAACGGTCAGCGCCTGCATCGTCTGGCCAACTATGCCGCGAGCCGAAATGGGGAAGAACTACACCGCAAGATGGTGTCGGTCTGGCGCTTTCCGGAGGCCGCAGTCGTCGGCGGGTCGAACCCACCCTCGATCCTGGCAGACCATCTCCCTCCGCGCGGCGATCTGGGGACGCTGGAACGAATGATGCAGCTGGATATGTTAGCCTACATGCCTGACGACATTCTGACCAAAGTCGACCGGGCAACCATGGCTGTCGCACTGGAAAGCCGCGCGCCTCTGCTCGATCATCGCGTGGCCGAGTTCGCTTGGGGGCTGCCCCTTCACATGAAAGTCCGCGACGGTCAGTCGAAATGGCTGCTCAGGCAGGTGCTCCACCGATATGTCCCCCGAGAGCTGATCGAACGCCCGAAGATGGGTTTCGAAGTTCCCATCGGCCTATGGTTGCGCGGCGGGCTCAAGGACTGGGCCGCCGCCCTGCTGGCCCCCGAACGCTTGGCCCGAGAAGGCTACCTGGAGCCTAAAGTGATCGGGCAGCTTTGGTCCCAACACCAAGCAGGGACCCATAATTGGGGTCAACAGCTATGGAATGTGCTGATGTTCCAAAGCTGGCTAGAGATGTACGCGGACTAGGCTCAGCCGAATGACCACATCTGGGCTTTTGCATCCTCTTGCTCTGCAATCGCCTGAGCCTTGCCTTTGAACAACGCGCGACGCTGATAGGCCCGAATGAAAGCGCGTAGCTCGGGGTCGTCAAGCTGCTTTTCCCCTCTAAGCCAAGCCCCCAGATAACCGCGCACCGTGGCCAAACCGCCCAGCACATATGGCCTGTCGGTCATTCGAAAGACTGCTGTCGCCAAGAAGAAAAGTGGATCAGACCCCATGAAATATTGGCCGAACCCGTGTCGACGACGGCCGGTATAGATTGAGGTCTGGCTCGATCCCATGGGCCGGAGATGTTCAAACCTCAAGTCGGGATCATCCCAAGAACGCGCGATCCAACCCAGCTGACGCGCCTTATGACAGTCGATGGCGTCCCACATGACCTCGCGCACGAAACCGCCGATGTCGAAGAAGCATTCACGGCGGTAGAACTTGGTCATACCGACACTCATTTCGTCACCACGGCGCTCCGAGATCAGCTTACCATTTTGACGAATATAGGGTTTGCCCGAACAGGTGCCGAGCCGAGGATCGGCCTCCATCCGTTCGATCAGCACTTCGAAATAGCGTGGCGGCAGGTCCAGATCGACATCGAGCTTGCAAAGATAGGCATATTCATCCAACGAAACAGTGTCCAACCCCGCGTAAAACGCATCAATCACTCCGGGCCCAACGGCCCGATGCCCCCGGTCGGGCGCAGGGACGATACGTATCCAGTCATATTTTGCGGCATATTCGGTCAGAATATCCATCGACCCATCGGTCGAGCCGTCATCTACGATCACCCAGAGCGACGGCGTCTGGGTTTGCGCCGCCACACTGTCTAGTGTGCGCCGCATATAGGCCGCTTCGTTCCGGCATGGCGAGATAAGGACATAACTGCGGTCAGTCATAAAAAATCGTTCTGTTTGCAAAATCTTAAAGCATTTTGCCCGGCCTGGTCGGCTGTCGCAAGGGTTCAACGACCAAAGGTTTCGCATTTTGAGCCAAAGAGAGCTAGAAACCAGCTGTATCTTTCCCGCCACGTCTCGCAATTGCGTATTGAGCGGATTCATTGAACCTATCGCACTTCGACTTCGTTTCGCGATCGTTGCGAAAAACTGCTCCTCCAACCACCCATCGTTGCCAGCCACCGAGTAAAAATAGACGCGTTGATTGACGGATTTTCCAAAGTTGAATCACCAAAGTCAGGATGTGCCGGACAATATGAAACCCCCAACCAAACTTAAAGCCATGGGTCATTGGTCGGAAGATCGCGCAAAGGATTGTGCTTCGGGACGCGAAAACCGCGCCGACAGCAAAGAGCTTTGACATGATTTTGTCCATCGAGCGTTTGAAAAGCCTTTAGGACTACGCTTAAGGTAACAAAGCTTCTACAAAAACAGCACCCCGGTCCAGCCTAGCAAACAGACCCTCATGATGGAATCCGCAGCCCAAACCGTTCTGAAGCGCCCTTTAGGTAAAAGCGTGCACTTGGGCCTTCTATGGCTTTTGGTGGCGACAGTCGGGGCGCTTGTTTTTCTATCGCCAGGACTTGATGCGCTTCGTATTGCTTGGGCCCTGCCAGAATACTCACACGCTCCGTTGATTCCGATACTGTCCGGGTTTCTTTTCCTCCGCCAACTCAAAGACTACCCCGAACGACCCGGACCCATAGGTGATCGTTGGGTCGGCGTGTCGGTTGTGACGGTGGCACTCGTTTTCGGTGCGTTGGCACGGCTGGCCAATATCGACGACTTAGCTGCTTATGCTCTGATCCTGTGGGTCGGCGGCATTCTTTTGATCAGTTTCGGTTGGTCTACAGGCAAACACTTTTGGCCACCGGTTCTGCACCTGATCTACATGCTACCACTACCCGACACTCTCTACTACAAGATGTCGACTTGGCTGCAACTCATCTCATCCGAACTGGGCGTATGGCTGCTAAGGCTTCTGTCCGTGCCTGTTTTTCTTGACGGCAACATCATTGATTTGGGCGTTACCAAACTGCATGTGGCCGAAGCCTGCTCCGGCCTCAGATATCTATTCCCGATCCTCAGCTTCAGCTACATCTTTGCTGTCCTTTACAAAGGCCCGACGTGGCACAAGGCTGTATTGCTGATCGCGGCCGCACCGATCACCGTCATCATGAACTCGGTCCGCATCGCCATCGCGGGAACCGTCGTAAACTACTACGGGCTCGACTGGTTGGACGGTTTTACCCATTTCTTCGAAGGATGGGTGATCTTCGTCGCCTGTGTGATGCTGCTGTTCGGTCTTGCCCGGATAATGCTGTTTTTCAACCCAGTGAAAATGAGTCTTACTGAGGCTCTGGACCTGGAGACAGAAGGACTATGGACCCAAGCCAAACGCATACGATTGGTACAGCCCTCAGCCGCGCTCATCACGGCTGCGATACTGGCCGTCAGCGCCGTCGCTACATGGCAGATAATCCCTGAGCGCGGCCAGACCGAAGTGACCCGTGAACGCTTTGCGCTTTTTCCCCGAACACTGGGTGACTGGCGCACAAGCCCACATCAGCGACTTGACTTAATTGTGGAGGAGACGCTTGGCGCCGACGACTACCGCCAAGTGAATATGACCCGGGCAGATGGCGCCGATGTCGGCCTCTTCATGGCCTGGTATGCCGATCAGGGTCGGGGGGGCGTCCATTCGCCTGAGATCTGCCTGCCCGGTAGCGGCTGGGAGATCGCCTGGTTGGAGCGCGTTGACATTGCCTCAGAGGTCGGCAGCGACGCGCCCTTTTTGATCAACCGCGCCATCGTTCAACAGGGCGAAGTTCGAATGATGGTTTTTTATTGGTTCGACCAGAAAGGTCGGAAGGTGGCCTGGGACCTGGCAGCCAAGTTCTGGTTGATGATAGATGGTATTCGAAAAGGACGAACAGATGGAGCCCTCATCCGGCTGACCACGCCGATTGGGCCGGGTGAAAGTGATGCAGCAGCGGCAGAAAGGCTAATGGAGGCGCTGAAGGCAGTCGCACAGCCTTTGCCTCGATTTGTCCCTGCAACATAGTTCTGATCCAAGCGTTTTGTGCCATCCGAAAGAGCTAGGATTTCCAAAGATTGGAACTACCCCAGCGGAAGATAATTTGGTTAAATCAAAAAGATATTGCGCGCGCATAAAAGGAACAGACAGCTTCTTTGAAATCCATAGACGCAACCAATTTACACAGGGAAACACGCCCATATGAGTACAAAGAAACTGCGGGTACTGGTTGTTGCTGAAGCCGCAAACCCTGAATGGGTGAGTGTTCCCCTTGTCGGTTGGTCGCTGTACTACGCACTGCGAGATGTCGCGCATGTCCACCTAGTGACACAAATACGAAACCGCGAAGCAATAGAGCGGACGGGGCTACAAGAAGGCATTGATTTCACGGTCATAGACTCCGAGACATTGGCACGACCCATGTGGAAAATTGCTAGTGTATTGCGTATGGGTGAGGGGAAGGGCTGGACCACGACGACAGCGATTAGTGCCATCATTTACCCCTATTTTGAAAAACTCGTTTGGAAAAAGTTCGGCAGCCGCATTCGAGAAGGAGAGTATGATATCGTCCATCGTATCACGCCTCTTACTCCCACGACTCCAAGTTCTTTGGCAAAACGATGCCTAAAGGCGGGCGTCCCGTTTGTGCTAGGACCGCTCAACGGGGGTGTGCCGTGGCCTCAAGGTTTTGATGCTGAGCGAAGACGAGAACGTGAGTGGCTATCCTATGTGCGAGGAGCCTATAAACTCCTGCCGGGGAGAACAGCAACACTGGCGTCCGCAAGTGCTATTTTGACGGGATCACGATACACTGAAAGCGAGATTCCAAAACAGTTTCAAACAAAGTGCATTTATATTCCTGAAAACGCTGTAGATATGACGCGGTTCAACCAAATCGCCTCTCATTCGGGCAAATTACCTTTGCGTGCATGTTTTATTGGGCGCCTCGTACCGTACAAAGGCCCTGACATGTTAATCGAGGCCATTGCTCCATTTCTTGCAGACGGGAAAATGAAGCTGGATGTCATCGGTGATGGTCCAATGATGTCTGATTTGATAGAGACCACCGAGAACCTTGGAGTCAAAGAATCAGTATCTTTTCATGGTTGGGTTGAACACAAGGATGTTCAAGACATAGCGAGTAAATGCCAGTTACTGACTTTTCCAAGCATCCGCGAGTTTGGCGGAGGCGTGGTATTGGAAGCAATGGCAATGGGACTTGTGCCAGTCATTGTGGACTATGCTGGACCGGGCGAACTACTTGTGCCTGGAACGGGCTACAAGGTCCCGATAGGATCTCGCGACGAGATAGTCGAGCGCTTTCGAGATGAGCTAGAGAGCATTTTAGATAATTTGGATGAACTCGTGGTAGTATCAGAAGTAATAAAGGAATACGTCAAAAAACACTTTACCTGGCAGGCCAAGGCAGAACAGATAAGCGATGTTTATGATTGGGTTTCCAAACGCTCTATCGATAAACCTATTCCGTTCCCAGCGAAACTACACACCGCTGAGCAAAAAACATGAAACCTTGCTATGTATTTCAAAGACCAATTCTAAAATGTTGAACACTCTGTTCCAGACAACTGATCACTAACCGACAATCCCCCAAATGCTCAGGGCAGAACCTGCCGAAAACCACCCTTCTCGCCCCCTGCCAAGTTTTGGCTGACATAGTTGCGCGCTGCATAGAACGCGTCTCCGCCATCGCAAAAAAGATCGTAAGTCGCTCGGAACTTTTCAGTCCGGGAGATTTGATCAGAAGCGGCATCTAGATAACCGGAAAGCGGCACCCATTCGGAGGGACATTGTCCATCGGATGGGAAAACTGGGAACACATCTGGCGGGTTCTCCCAAAACACGTTGTTGTTGAACCCATGCTGATTGGGCACGTCTGAACGGTAGCCATCGTCGGGCGCATGAGCCATCTTCGTCCAATTCAACCCAAGCAAATCCAGAACTTCATGATCGTAGGTCATACGAATGGCACCAGCGGCAAACACGCCTATGGAAGGCTCGCCTGGAAGTTCGTTCAGCTTTTCTCCAAGCTTACGTCCCGCATCGGCGATCGCAAACTCTATGATCATATTGCCCTTCGTTTGCGCAAAACGGACGCCAGACACCAAAGCCGTCACAAAGAACGGCACAATCAGCAGGGTTGAAATCTGCCACTGCGACCGATTTTCGGGAACCCAAATCGCCAAACCGGACACAATGACGGGCAAGGCCAGAGGCAAGAAATACAAAAACTGCCGATGCGATCCGAAGTGATCTCCGCCAAGTAAGGTATAGACCATTGCACCGCCCACGATCAGATAGGCTGACAGCCAAAAGACCCCCTTTTGCGCCCAATTTCCACGTGACACCAACACTGCACCAGACAGGCAGAAGCTGACGAACAACAAGACATTCTGAGGTTCTTGCAAATAGGACAACACATAGCGCGCACCGAGTTCAACTTGAGCCAGAAGGTCATTCGAGGTTTTGGCGTAGAAAGTGTTGGGTACTGGAAAACCGAAATAACTCAGCCGCCAGACTGTTGCCGCGGCAAAGCTCCCTGCACCTGCCAATCCGATCACAAGCCCGGTCAACAGACCTGGCACACCAAATATCAGCCAGCGAAATACGTAAAAACCCGTCAGCGCCGTGGTCAGTGCGATCCCTTCAGGTCGCGTCACAGGCAACAGCGAAGCCAGCAATACAACCCCCACGATCAGACCACCACGCGGCCCTATCCGGTCGATCCGATATAGCGACCACACCAAAAGCGCGATCACCATAACCCACAGCGTGACATCCATTAGCGACCAGATCATCCAACCGAAGAACGACGGGAAGGCCAGAAAGGCCGTGCCCGTCAGAAGGGCGGGGCTCGGACCGCTGTCAGCTGTCAACTCTCGGGCGATCCGCATGGCACAAAAGAGTGTAACCCATGTGAACACCGTGCAAAGCGCGGCCAGACAGATTTCAGGCGCTCTTGATACCCAGAAGACCGCCGCATTGATCAGAGTCCAAATAAGTGACGTCGAACCTTCGACCCTCTCACCGCCGATATTGTAGACATACCCATGTCCCGCAGCGAGGTTACGACCATAAACTTGCGTGATGTTGGCATCGTCTATGCCGACTGTTGGCATCAGAACCCAGTATGCCAGAGCTGCGCCCAACAGGGTAATCAAGAGCGCCACAAGCGCCGTCAGTCCATAGTCCGCACGTGAAGAATAGGCCATATGTCAATGCTCTAGCAAAAGTTCGATTTCCTTTGAAATTTCTGCGTCCGTTAGAACGTTCAAGTCTGGGTGGGTCGGGAAATTGATCAGGCGCTCGTAGATGGCACTAACTTGCTGTAACGGTGCAAGAGGTGGGTATTGCCGGGCGATATCAACACCAAGCTTCAGTGTGGCAAGACGAGCGTGATCAATTGAGCGCGGCAACAACACGGGTAAGCTATTGGTGACCGGGGCTCCATCCGTTGGTAAAAGCGATGTAGCGCCCGCGGCTTCGAAAAGTGCGACAATGCGAGCGCGCTGTTCTTGATAGCCGGGTTTCCACTTGGCAACGTTTGCGAGCCGTGCTATCAGAAAAGCGCATGAGATGTCAGAGATCTTACCATTGTTTAGCCAGTATTCTGGTGCCTCTGGCATCCGGTCGTAGTTGATCAGCAGGCGCAGGAACTCTGCCACAGAAGCTGGCGACATCACCATTCCTCCTTCACCCAATCCATAGGGTTTCGTGTGGTGCAAACTAAAAACCTGCCACGGCCAAGGCGGAATGTTGCGCGCCACCCCCGCTGCGTTGTCTATGATAAGTTGCTTTCCAGTTTGCTTGGCATAAGCGATGAACCGGTCAAAATCTCGTGCCAGACCAAAAGGATTAGTCACGATGATGCCGTCAAAACTGTCTGACTCCAGCGTTAGGAGTTCATCCAGGTTCAAAACGCCCTGCTGGTCGCAATCGACGAAAGCCATTTCCGAAAAGTAACCTCGCCCGAGGTTCTTGAAGCTGAAGGCAGATCCAACCCACCTCAGCTTCGGCACTCCAGCGTCAGCCGCCAGAGCTCGCGCGGCCATCTCAAGCCCAATCCCCGCATTAGCACACGGCGTCAGTGTCAATTCCGGGCCCAGCGACATATGGGTGGAGTAGTCGGCAACCAGTCGATCATATAGAGGTCCAAAATTGGCCCATTGGTTCATATCCGAGCAAGTTTCCAGCAAGCTGGCGACTAAGGACATGTCCGGATCCTTCGCCTCGACGAATTTCACAGCCAAATGCGGCGCGGTTAACCTACGAGCCCTTTTCTCAGCTTTTTCCATCCCAAATCCATTAAGGGTCTTACCAAAACTTGGCGGCTCTTCAATTTTGCGTACATCTCGAGGAATTTGCTTCAAAGCCTTTCCAATAGACGCTTCAGACGATCCGGTTCAACTTTAAAGCCGTTGTCGACCGGGTCTCCGACAAGGAAAGCGTAAGACAAGCCGAGCCTGTCAGTAAACTCCTTATACACCATCGAAAAACGATCTGGTGGCTGTATGATCAAAAATGAACCGCTATTTGCAACGGAAAAAAGCGCGTGGGCGATATGGCTGCCTTCGACACCGGCAACAACACGAGCTCCCATAGACAGTCGGGTAATTTCTTCCCCACCCATTTTGTCAGGGTCGATGATCACAAAGCCCTCGGCCTTCAGTTCTCGGGCAATTTCTACCTCATTCACCAATTCACGATGTTCGCCACCACGCCCTCGCATGATGTAGACACCTCGCCGATACGGGACGGGACCATCGCCAAACACAAATCGACGCGCCCGCTCCCGAAGTTCCTGATACCTCGCTGCCCGAAATGCGTTTTGCCCAACATCTGAATAAATCGTTAGCTTTTTGACACGGCCACGCGCAACCACAGGCGGTGCCGCCATACCAAAGACCTTTCGATATCCTTCCTCGTGCCAGCGGGGTAACGCGCTCAAGGTGATTGGATGATCACGCGGCCCCGGCAAAAGCTCCATCGGCAGGTTGTCCCACATGAAGTGTCCGAAGTGCTCACTTCCGACCCTACAGGTCACAAGTTGTGCGCTGTCCAGCTCACGCCATTCGCTCTGGGGCGCTCCAAGTAGTCCATTGTTGCTCGCTCCATAGCGCCCCCTCAAACCGCTCTTGTAAAGATATGCCCCAGAGATCAATACATCAGACATCTCGTAAGACAGCGTCGGTCCGTGATCCATAGGCGCGCCTTTGATCAAAACCTGTTCGATATCCCAGCTACGCCAAGGCGCAATTTTTCGTATTTTTTCAAGGTCTGCTTCCGAATACACCGCAGGCTGGCTTGAGGAGCGTTCACCCGGAGCCAGTTCGTGAACACGATTTGCATTGCTCAGGAAGTCACCTCCGCGCCCCCGCATCAATCGCGCGGCGATCCATCGCATTTTGACAGTATCGATCACCACAAAAACAATCCTTTTCGGTTGGGATCCCAGTACTTTAAAGCTGCGCAGCCAAATCTTGACAAGATCATCAAACATACGGCGATCAGGCGAGGGTCGGTCTCTGGAAAAAACCGATCGCAAGTGAAGGACATTTTGTCAAAAGGTTTGACCTTTTCGATCCATCTGGAAGGACCATCTTCGTCCGCGTCGGGTAATATCAAATTGTATTTTCTCATAAATTTTCGAGCTGTCGCCGTGACTTCCGCTTTTTGGCGAGAGGGTTTCCTAAACTGTATTTTCTCGCGCCAATTCATCACCACTCAAACACTGGAGAGAACAGATGCTGCAAGGCCAGGGCTGTGGTTATGGTTACGTGGTTGTTGTCGTGATATGCAGCTTTTCCGTCTTTCATCGCTGAACAAATGTTGCCCATGCAAAATTCAGGCCAGGTCTCTAGAAGTGTGACAGTAGGACGGCCTAGTACGGGTTTGAGCGCTTGGTTTGTATTGTACATCCGTTGTTCCAAATCTTTGCTGTGAACCAGTGTACGGGCCAGAAGTTCACCATCATCCATACTGCGCAGCGCAGTGTCGCGCGCCAAAAAATATGACAAATAATTTGAAATTTCTGGCGGATGTTCCAAGACGAACACCCTTTCAGATCTTCTCTCCAGTTCAACAATAGTAGAATAAAGCGCTTTTGCAAAAAGTTGTGGCTGATCATCTGCAGAAAGCCCATCAATTGCTGGAAACAATTTGGTCGTTGTTTCTGCATCCAAACCAACGCCCCTACCCTCAATGTGATATGCCCAACGGCTCACCAACAGCACCGCCTTGAAATCCGGTAGTTCCTCCAAGCCTTGCTGAAGAGACATATTTGCGGTTTCGCATTTCCTATCTTCCAATTCTGGCTGAAAGCTCTCGTCCTTCCCAAGCCCGAACACAGGTGCGCATCCAAGTTGCCAAACGACCAATGTAGGCACACCAGCCGATCTTGCCGCCGCCTCTAGTCCAGCTGACAAAGCAACAACATGGCTGTCGCCCCAAATTAATACTTCTGGATCACCTTCCGGGCCGATGTGGCAAACGGTGCTGCCTGGAAACGCGTAGCGCTCTGAGATGCGGCAAGTAGGTGTATCCCATCTGAAATCCTGTGAAGCTTCAATATGGGTCCTTACCTCGTGGGGGAACCGCTCGACCACCCCATCGCCAAGATAGATCGCAGCACCACCGCCGAGGGTGATCATTGAGGCTCCGGCAGCCCCCGCCAAGAGAGCCTTGGGTTTCAAATTCCCAAAACGAACAGGTTTTTCAACGAACCGCAAAGACGCCCAAGCCAATATCACCGAAACCCCGATCAACAGCGCGCGCACCAGCAGGCTCAATTCCTCACCTGAATAGTATTTGGCCAGCATGATGACCGGCCAGTGCCAAAGGTAGAGGGAATAGGAAATCAATCCGATAAAGACGAGTACAGGATGGCGCAAAGCCCGATTGACGGGATTGGCGTTTTTGCCGTTCCCAATGATCAGAACTGCGCCCAAAACCGGTGCTAGGGCCCAGATCCCGGGAAAGCTTTCCTCGGAAGGGGTCAGCGTCACGGACCCAACAATCAGCATCAGGCCGATCCAACTGACAAGCGGGTGTAAGGACCATTGCCAACCGTTGCGATGCCCAAATATAGCCAGGCAAACACCAGCAAGAAGTTCCCAGGCCCTGAATGGAAACAAATAGAAAGCCGCAGGCTGGGACAGGTATGTGACGCGAACGCATGCCACCAATGACACCAGCGCCAAGGCAACCAGAATGATCGGCAACCATTTCCGAACATGCCGTAAAAGCAGAAGAAAAAGCGGCAAAACGATATAAAACTGCTCTTCCACCGCCAGCGACCACGTGTGCAACAACAGCTTCTCATCCGCTGCCGTGTCGAAATATCCCGCTGACAGGTAAAAATAAACATTGGACATATAAACAGTAGAAGCGATTAGCTCTTTGCCGAGTTCTTGAAACTCAAACGGCAGAAATACAAACCAGCCGAAAACAAGACAGCTGATCGCCATCACGAAATAAGCCGGTGCCAGTCGCCGTACCCGGCGGAGAAAAAAATGGTCCAATCGAACCCTACCCGTCTGGGTGAGTTCCGACCAAAGCAAACCGCCAATCAGAAAACCGGAGATAACAAAAAAGATATCAACCCCGACAAATCCGCCACCCAAACCGGGGAACGAAAAGTGGAAGAACACAACCGGCAAGATCGCTAATGCGCGCAATCCATCGATTTCACGTCTGTAGTCAAAAAACGAAGACGACATAATTTGTCCCCAAAAGTACTCAAAACTAAATGATCGTTACACTCAACCTTTCGAAACAAACCGAAACCAAGCCGCATTCGTTTGTCGCCAGAATTTGTTCAGAATGCGTCGACTACGTCGCGCCAAAGTATCTGGTTCAGTTTACGCTACGGCAATTCAGGGCTGCAAGCATTGTTTTAGGGGCCTTTTCAACGGCACGCTTTTAACTCAGGGCTTCACACCCCAGTCCCGCGGCGAAATCCTCTGGGTTTCAAGTACATGATGCATTCAATCGATCCACAAACAGCTTTCCAAAAGCCGTATCTTGACCTTGGAAACCTCTAGAACGACCGCACCACGCCGGGTACGCTTTGATACAGTAGTTAAGTGGCGAGCTGTTTCCAGCCTAAAACAGAAACAATCAGCGGCATCGACCTTTGAACGATCTTTGCACACTGGCATCTAGAGGGCTCAAGCATGTATGCCAGAACCACTCTGGATCACTATTCTTATTTCAATTGCAAAATATCTGGCGTTCTGCGTTCCTCAGCATGGCCAGTGCGAAACATTCAACCTAAACTCAATTCCAATACAGGTTCTCTCGGGGGAGTATATCCAATACTAGTGACGCAGTTTGAGCGGAAATTTCGTATGCAGGCTAAAAACCAACATGATGCCTATCTTGCAAGAAGGCATTTCGGTTCGCTCGACGGGTTTAGGTGCCTATGCATCGCGGCGGTGTTGTGGCACCACAGTCCCCTCTTCGATCCGGGTCAGGAACCGTTGCGCTTGTTGGATCGCGGCTTTCTTGGGGTGGACCTTTTTTTCGTACTAAGCGGGTTCTTGATAACAACGCTTCTACTGCGCGAAGAGGCCCGTAAAGGGCAATTTTCTATAGCTGGCTTTTACTGGCGTCGGACGCTGCGGATCCTGCCAGTCTATTTCCTGATCGTGACAGGGTTGTCTATCTACTACATCGTATTCAAGGGCGAGACCCAATATGTGCCATTGGTCAAGTTCTACTATTTTTTCATGGCCAACTTCCTAGTCGAAGATATCCCATTGTTGGCACCAACATGGTCGCTTTCGGTCGAGGAACAATACTACCTTTTATGGCCGCTAGCCCTACTTTTGACTCTTCATATGCGTTATATCCGCGGCTGGCTTCTGACAGCGGCTATTGTATTTTGCGCCTATGCCCAGCAATGGGGAATGTGGCCGGGCCCGCTGCGCACCGAAAATGCAGTCTGGGCGCTGCCGGGAGCGGCCTATGAAGCAATCCTTTTGGGTTCTTTGCTGGCGGTAATGTTGAATAATCGTCGCGGATTCTTGGCTTTGTCACGCAGCCTTGGTGGTCGTTGGAGCGCG
Source organism: Ruegeria sp. AG1 (assembly GCF_056541705.1). Taxonomy (NCBI): domain Bacteria; kingdom Pseudomonadati; phylum Pseudomonadota; class Alphaproteobacteria; order Rhodobacterales; family Roseobacteraceae; genus Ruegeria; species Ruegeria sp. AG1. Next base: position 73,876 of record NZ_JBQFYU010000018.1, read on the forward strand.
CTGGCGTGGCTTGGTGTGTTGATAGTTGCTCTGGAATTCCTACCGGTAGACCTGACAGGCTGGCCACAGCTCGTTGTGCATCTGATCATGGCCTTCCTGCTAGGGTCGCTAGTCGTACGAGAGGACAATGCGTTGTCCCCACTTCTATCGCTACGATCCATTGCCCGTGTAGGGGCGATCAGTTACGGTATTTATCTATATCATCTTATCGGGTTGGATTTCGCAACTAGGGGACTGACGTTTTTCGGCTTCTCCGTAGGTGATCCAAGTTGGTCACTGCTGGTCACGCTGGCTTATATTCCGATCTCTATCGCAATTTCCGAATTAAGCTTCAGAACCTATGAAAACTACTTCCTGTCATTCAAGCATCGAAAGCCATTCCTCGGCTTGCTGCAGAAACCCTGATTTCCAAATCAAAAGGGCGGCAGAGGAACACTCTACCACCCCGAGGATCTGAGTGGTCGGCTCAACCAATCATGAAAACCAAATCGGTTTCGTTGTAGATCTCCGTTGGCAGACTGTCGGAATGCGGGTCGTGACCATCTGTCAAGGCCGCCCAAAGAGCTGTGGGATGGTCGTCCATATCACTCTCGTCACCGACGTATGACATATTCACGTTGCCCGATCCCTGTGTCACCGACAGGGTGATCGTATCACTCACGTAGTCGACCACCAGATCGGCGTCTTGGTTGCCTGCCAATCCATTGAATTGCACATCGGTGAACTCTCCGATAATCTCATCGACTGACAGCAACTCATACGTGCCGTTCGAAAGGCCAGAAAGGCTCAGTTCAAGCGTTCCCAGACCAAGGTTCGCGCCCGAAGCGACATCCGTTTCGTCCCCGAAGGTACCTGAACGGAACTCCCTGATCCCGCCAATGTCGCCATTCTCGGCTGAGAAGGACAGCGTACCGTCTTCGGCAAGGCGCAGCACGGCGGTGTCGCCAGTTTCTCCATCGAACCCAACCCTGGCGCCGGTACCCTCCACATGAAGGATCGCACCAGCCTCGACATCGTAGTTAGCACCATCTGTGGCCAAAATCGCCTGACCATCCGTGACGGTAGTCTGGGTATTCCCGCTCATATCACCGGTATTGACCAAACGGCCACCGTCGACATTGATCTCGAGTCTATCCTCGTCACTGTAACCGTCCATCCACAATTGACCGACATTGGAAACCTGAATCGCGCCACCATCTTCACCGACAGTGGTGTCGCCAGTGACAGTCAGCCTGCCGTTGCCAACAGTCAGTGTACCACCTTCACCCAACTCGAGGTTTGCAATGACACTTGTGCCACCGTAGTTGACCCAATTGCCGCCCAGATCGACACTATCGCCGGCAACGCTGCCAGGTAGGTCTTCGGTCGTCCAGTTAAGCCTGTTGTCCCAGCGGATACCATCGCCCAAATCGTTGGGCACAAACCGCGCGGTTTCAGCGATGACGCGATCCTCCACGGCCAATCCAAAACCTGCTTGGAAGAAGTCGATGATCAGGTCAGCATCCACATAGTGATCAAGCTCGCCTTGGGCTTGAGCCCGCAGAAACGCCACCAGATCCGGAATATCTGCTGTCGGGTCACCAAGAAGCTGCTGAGTGAAATTCTGAATCGTCGTCGCATTCAGGACATCCGTGTTGAGCCCATCGACGTTCTGGTCTGGTTGCGCTTCCCGTGCAGCAGCCCAATTATACACGATGGTGTCGTCATAGAACGGGTTTTGGCTATGCTCAACTGGGTAGGCCGCCCATTCTTTGTAGGCAAGCTCATCCGGATTGTCGGGATTGGCCAAGTGCGCGATGATGTTGTCTATCATCGTTGTATCCAGACCGAGGTTGTGAATCCCTATAGAGTGTCCAGCAGTGTGTGCTGCAACGTGATAGCCTGCAGAGGTCACGACATTGTCTGCAAAAAGCGTATAGTTGCCAATGTACCCAGAGCCGTCCCAATTGCCTCCAGCAAAGTTGCCTGCAGCGTTGCTGTTTGCGAGGACGTTATCTTCGATGAACCCGCCGGAACGGATCATCATCGCATTGTTTGACGCATTCATCGAAATATTGTCGCGGAAGGTTACATCCCAGTTGTTATAGTCAATGTAGACGCCGTGACTAAACACACTCGGAGGTTGGCCGCCAGAGGCTGACAAATTCGGATCATAGTCTGGAGCAAAGCCATTTTGGTCAAATAGCGTGTTTTGGATGAGAAGGCCCTCAACATTGCTTATCAAGACCCCGGTTGCGTATTCGTAGCCAGTCCAAGAATTGCCTTCAGTTGGTGACGTCAAATAGACATCTGTGACCGTGGAGTTGTTCAAGGTCACGCCGTTGGCGTTGTCGATTAACAGGGTGTTGCTATTGATGTCCAAGTTATCGAACAACAAATGAGACCCGGATAGAGACGTGAACCCACCTGTCACCTCTAGATCAGAGAAGACAATGTAGTCGCTTTGATCGGCTATGATTGAGATGTTGTCATGAAGGGTTGGGCGGTCCCCGTCACCATAAGCGGTAATATGGATCGGATGCAGCGGGCTCTCGCCTTGCGTACCCCATTCAATGATGCCACCCAGGCCATCATATTCATATCCCCGCTCAAACAAGAGCCAGTGCGAAGAAGGCTCTGAACCGGAACCCGTAATCTCACGCCACAGCATCATCCCGGCTTGACCGTCCAGCGCCATACCTTCACTGCTGCCGTATTCAGGATTGTTAACAAGCCATTGCCCCGTAATCTGGTCAGCACGCAGTCCCTCAATAGCAGCGATATCCGAGATGCTCAGTGCGTCAGCACTGCGCGAAACATAGACTTCGCGGTGATTGTCGCCGTGCTCGACCACGACATTCCCGTTCTCATCCTGCTCGAGCATGTAGTGATCACCTCTACCCCAGCCATCACCCTGCGTGGTCGGTTGCACGTTCACATTGCTGCTATGAACTTCGCTGGCACCGCCTGCATAAGTGACTTCATAGGTAAAGTTTATCTCACCCGAAAACTCGTGCTCGTGGCTCATCACCAGCGCCAGCGTATTGTCCGGGTTCACGGTAAGGTTTCCGTGGTCCGGACCTGCCAGAATAGAGATACTTTCAATGGCTTCGCTATTTTCCACCTGTAGCGTTGTTACACGACCGCCGACCACTGAAAAAGTTGAAGACACATCTGCAGGTGGAATGCTACCCCCATCCGAGCTGTCATCCTGCCCCCCCGGCGTCGGATCAATCGGGTCTTGTAGCGGTGGCGCATCCACAACGGGCGTCTCGACCGGAGCATCGTCCACCGGGGCCTCTGCCACGGAGTCTTGTACCGGTGGCGCATCCACAACGGGCGTCTCGACCGGAGCGTCGTCCACCGGGGCCTCTGCCACGGGGTCTTCAACCGGAGACGACGTGCCGTCCTGGGGATAGGTGACATGATCTCCGGTCAACACGG
>NZ_JBQFYU010000019.1:0-53062 GCF_056541705.1 Ruegeria sp. AG1
CCTGATGATTTTGCCGGACCGGTGGTCTTTCTGGCCTCTGCCGCGTCGGACTTCGTCAACGGTGAAATCCTTGTAGTCGACGGGGGCTGGATGGGGCGGTAGCACCGCCAAAATGCACGGCATTTAATCTGACTGAGCATGCTACCAAGGGGCCTACTTGGCTTAGACTTGGAGGAAGAATTTCCTTCGTTGTTCTGACAGAGGGCCTGTTCGAACAAGTTTGGCCTGACCATCGAAACAATAAATACGCGCAAAACGCTAAGATGTTGAACTCAATGGGAGGCGAGTCTCAACAATTCCATCCCATTATTTACGCATTCCGACAGATGTGTCGGATCACTTAATTGCTGGAACTGTGGTCCCAACAAAATCAGTTACTTAGGGTTTTGAGTTTCTGAGACTCTAGAATTCATGGTTTTCTAGCTACCCCAACGCTTCTCGTAGGGCACCTTTGATGCAAGAACTAAGATCCGAGCTCGAGCCGGAGCAGAACAATGAACTTGATCGGCTGTTGCTACGGTTCCCGGCAAAGTGGTTTTGAAAACAGGGTGGAATTCAGACATACGCCGCCTGCGCTAACCACGCGAACTGTCGCGTCAAATGCCGACGTTCATATCACTAGGAGCGTTCGCCTAAGCTAAATCGCCAATTCCAACGAAAGCACCATCTAAAACTTGCGAAAAAACCAGCCAAACCATCAAAATTTAGTCGCCCGCTCGGTAGAGAATTGTGCCTCTCTGGTTGATCAGGCGCACTTCTCCAGTGGAAGGGTGGAAATAAGCTTCAACACGTTTGCCATCTGGCATGCTTCCATAAACTTCCCAACAACCACCATCCTGTTTCATGCGGTTCACGGTCCAACCGTCCGCAGTGATCTTCTCGGTCAGTTGCTCTTTAGTCAGCCAGTTTTCAGCTTCCACCGGCTCACACTGATACATGCCAGTAGCCTGAACCGTTGTCGGAAGTGCAATCGATATGGCCAGAATCCACGTCTTCATTTGCTGTCCTTTCGTTAAGCAGCGCGTGCGCGTCTGCGACTGAGGTTTTTCCAGATTCTGAACGCTTCGAGTCCAGCCAAGGGCACAAAGTGCACAAGTGCAGGTCCAAGGTTGTTGTGGACGAAAACCCAGTGCAGCAGCGTCGCAACTGCTGCCACATAGACCCAGCGTTGGAGCGATTTCCAAGCCGGGCCTAACCTTCGGACGGACCAGTCATTGGAGGTCACCGCAAGTGGTATAAATACGAAGAAAGCGAGCCAGCCGGTCCAAATCCCCAGAGCCAATGCCTCTCCAAGAATGGCCCGAACACTACCCATATCAAACAGATAGAGAACGGTATGGAACGCCGCATAGGCAAACGCACCCACTCCAAAATACCGGCGTCGTTTCATCATCCATTTCCAGAATCTAGAGGCCGGAAACAGCATACGCATCGGCGTGAGTATCATTGCGACAATCAGAAAACGGGCTGAGAATTCACCAGTCGGATGCAGGAGCAGCTCGGTAACAGGTTCACCTTCTCTTCCAGGTTGACCAGATATCAGGGCAAGAACCATCGGAACTGAAGGCAGCGCGATAAGACCCCAAACAAAGTAACGAGAGTTTAATACTTGCCTAAGCACTGAGAACCTCATTGTTGGAGCGTCCACGTTCTAGTTTGAACCTGTCAATAACAGTGTTCCGTCGAAAATTCGCGCGGCTAGTTTCTTCACTTCAGATTGAAGGGACAGAGGGTCAATTCAGTTTGATGATAAGCCCAGGCCCGTCACAAACTCGTATGATGCCTGGACCAGATCAAAAACCACTTCCAATTCGTCCGTGTTCATCGGCGTGAAGATCATGACAAAGCCGCCCCAACCTGGTCTTTGATCTGCCCAGGGATGGCTGACGGCCCATCCTTTTTCGGCTGCCATCTTAGCGAGCGCCGGTGACAGGGACGCATGAAGGCTGCCGTCGGGATGTATGTGGGCAAACTCGCGACCGCCGACGATGACGTCCGGTCGGGCCAGCTTTGTATCTTCAGTGATCCAAAAGCCCAACGCTCCTGGCAAGGACACGACCGTTTGCCTGATCTCAACACCGGGCAATTCCGACACCTTTCCTAGGAGGGCTTCGGATAACTCGGGGACTGGCTTTACGCCAATCTGAACATGCGGGACGCCGTCCGTTGTCCGCGGAATTGGTGTCTCACGCATTGGCAAGTTCGTGATGTCGGCCAGTGCGTGGGAAGCCCCGAAGGTGCAAACAAAGGAAGCTGTCCAAATCAGGCGGTGAACTTCCATGATCCAATCTCCTTTTGACAAGCTTTATCCATGATAGGCTTGGCTGACCGCGAAACTGTCTTCGAACCAATGCCACAAGACGACTTGCCCGTCGCGAACCTTGGCGCGAAGCGCGAAGGAAAACTCGCCGATGTCCTTGCCGGACTTTGTCGTTTTCCCGTTCATCTTACCGAAAACCGCGACAGTGTCGCCGGACGCGAAAGCGTCGGTATTTTCCCACATTGTGGTTTCAAAGTTTGACGAGAATACACTGAGAAACTCAAAAATCGCCTCTTTTCCCTCGGCGCCGCCTACCCAAGGCAATGTAGTGTCACCTTCGTTGTGCCATACCATGTCATCTGCCATAAGGTTGGCCATGCTCTCCATGTCGCCGCTACCCATAGCGCCCATGAATGCCATCACGGTATCAAAACTTGACTGCGTGTCCGCATCACCATCAGCGGCAGTCACCTGATTGCCCAGGGTGGTTGCCAAAGCAGAGAGCCCCAGAACCTTCAAAGCATTTCTACGTTCCATGTCCATTTTCCCTTCAAGACGTCCTGTCCAATTGCTCAGAACCGGAGCTCAATTGATTGTCAGACTATCGACCCGCGAGTTGCTGCAGCGCACCCGCCCAGTCTTCGACGTGGTAAGAGCGAATGATCTTGCCGTCGTTCAATTCGTGGATATCGATTGTCATGATGTCGAAGCTCCGGCCCTCACCGTCGACACCAAACATTGGTCCAACAGGCGTACCGGTGGCGCGGCTGCGGACGGTCACGAAATCCCCGGCCTGATGCATGGCTTGTACAGACCATTCAAGATCCGGAATCAGTTTCCCGAAACCTCCGATTTGGCTTAGGAAGGCTTCGCTGGACTTGCTGGACCCTGAATAGTCGCCGATGCTTTCCCAATTTTCAGAGACTGACGCCTCAAAGGCTGCCACGTGATCTTGTGACGTTGGATTGCTAAGCAAATCATAGAATTTTTGCACGGTCGCGGTGTCGTCCGCCATTGCTCCACCTGCAACTGAAACGAATGCGGCCGAAAGCGCTAGGTTTTTGATCGTCATGTGATGCTCCAATTTAAGGATGAGGGGTGAATTCACTCGTGGTGTCGGGCTGCGTTCCCGCGGTGTGGATCCATTCCAATTCCGGGTTTTCACGGAATGCGAAACGTTCGAGATGATTGGTGACTACTTGAACCACCCGTTCTAGGTTCGCCTGAGAACTTGCGCTGACCAACACGTGCAGACCCGAAGCATCTTGGTTGAGGTCACATCGACCAAATGGGAATTTCACCCAGCCGGTATCCTCGTCGCAACATGCTTCAACCTTACGACCGAAATGGTGACACAAGGCCGCCATATACCGCCCGCCCCGTTGAGTAATAAATGTCGCGTGCAGTTGCATCGGTTTGCTCCGTCTGACTTGCACACAAAATATTTTCGCCGCACTGTTATGAAAATTGTCTAAACTCCGATAAGATAGTTCTGTTTAGCCGAACAATGATTGAGCATCTTAGACATATGGCTATCTTCGCCCGCGTCGTGGATGAGGGCTCGTTTCGCGCGGCAGCAAAAAGTATTGGCCTGGCGCCGTCACGCATCAGCGAAACGGTAACGGAACTTGAGAACTTTCTGGGTGCTACTTTACTCTATCGCACAACACGCAAGATAGCGCTGACCAATGAAGGCCGAGTGTTCTATGCCCGTGTGGTCGACATGATACGAAGCGCTGAAACCGGTTTGAATGAGTTGAACGCGCTGTCGCTTGAGCCTGTTGGCGCGCTTCGAGTTTCTGTACCGGCCTTCATGTCGTCGTCAGAGCTTTTGACCACCATGGGTGAATTTGCAAGACAGTACCCGCATGTGGCGTTGTCTCTGTCGTTTACCGATCATCCTGTAGATCTGATCGATGACGGGTTTGACCTGAATATTCGGGTAGGTTGGCTTGATGACAGCTCGATGATGTCTCGAAAACTGGGTGAAATTGACCGAGCTCTTGTTGCTGGCGCTGAATATGCTGCGTCTCGACCTGAGCCAAAGCAACCCAATGATTTAGAGGACTGGGATTGGATCAGCTATGCCCAGCGGTCTGACACCATCGAGTTTATCGCTCGAAACGGAAGGATCGCGAAGGTGGCAGGTAACCCTCAGATCCAGGTCGATAACGTTGATGCGTTACACCATCTAACACAACAGAACCTTGGTGTTACTGTGTTGCCTCAATATCTGGCCGAACGTGGCTTGAGATCGGGAAACTTTGCACGACTTCTGCCCGATTGGAGGCTGCGCCCACTCGGGATTTATGCGGTGTGGCCAGATCAGTCACGGCGCGAGAATCTGACCGTGCACTTTGTGCGTTTTCTGGCAGAGAACCACCAATATTGAGATCGTTGCGGAACCGAGCAACCCTACTGCTTCCAAACCCGGCTGGCATAAAAACTGATCTCCAAGCAATATTGGTGGTTCCCCTTCTACTCAAGAGCTTGCAATTGAATCCCTATGCCCCACAGATTCTCGACGGACCAGGACTGCTTCTTCGAGATACCCGCACCTAGGGGCGTCCAGATTTTGTATATGGTCCAAGAGCAGGTTTGCCAGTTTGGAACCAGACTTTCGGTAGTCGACCGAATAACTCGTCAATCCAGGGGAGATGCAATCGATCAAAGTGTGATTTCCGAATCCAATTACCGAGACTTGATCACCAACTGGAATCCCGAGTTCTCGGCACGCCGCATACACCCCGAAGGCAACCGTATCACTTGCACACAGAAAAGCGGTTGGGGGGTTGCTTGACGACAGCAGGACTTGAGCAAATTGTTTAGCATCTTGCACGCTTGAACTGCCGTTACTCTGAAAGCCTGGTACTACGGTCAAATCAGATTGGCTCATCGACCGATGGAAGCCATGCAACCAATGATCGGGTTTGATATTGTTTTTATTGAGCTCTACAAACGCAATTCTGGTATGTCCGCTGTCTTTAAGAATGGACAAAGAGTTTGCGATACAACCATCGATATCGACATCGCAATACAGGCTGTCTAAGCCGTCAACATGGCCATAGGTGACAAAAGGCACCCCAAATTCAGTTAACATCTCAATGCGCGAATCGTTAGTCGCCGGAGCGGGTATGATGCAACCATCGACGCGTTTTTCTTGAATGATTAGGCGCTGAATTTCTGAGAGACTATCAAGACCGTTCGTCGAACAAACAGTCAACGTCCAATCGTTTGACAGGAGCTCATTGCTAATCCCTTCAATCAATTCGAGCGTTGCTAGTGCATTAGCTTCCTCATACCACTGCGGCAAAATAATGGCTGCAGACTGGCTCGTACCTGTCTTAATGGATCTGGCGATTGCTGACGGATGGTAACCAAGTTTTTTCGCAGCATCTTGTACTCTTTGCTTTGTTTCCTTTGATATGTCGGAATAGCCGGAAAGTGCTCGTGAGACGGTGCTCTTGGAAAGTCCAGTATGTTCGGACAGGTCTGCAATGGTTGTTACCCTTTGGCCAACCTTCCTTGAGTGCTTTTTCTTGTTTCCATCTGACATAAGGCTGTTCGATAACTACAGGGAAAACGATGTCGATATGCCAGGGTGCAACGCAACGCAAACTAATCCTTCGTTCCACGCGCTGTACGAGTATCGACCTGCTGCTGTAACAGTCTGAGCTGAAACGTTTTTAAGGGTTGGGCACGACTCCTGAAGTTTCTCGCACTTTCAGCGTTGCGGAGTATTCGAGATGCCGAACGGGGAGATTTGGTGTACGCATTCGGTCCAGCAGGATCTCGGCCAAGCGCGTGCCTAGCATTTTGGGATTGATCGCCATGGTAGTAAGGCCAGGGGTAGAGATACTGGCATCCTCGATGTCATCGAAGCCCACGACCGAAAACTCCTGTCCTGGCGTTAATCCGGACCGGATCAATCCCAAGCAAGCTCCAAGTGCGGCAACATCACCATTGCAGACGATGCTTGTCACCTCGGGGTGCTGCTTGCGGAGTGCAGCGATTGCGTCAAAACCGGCGCGCTTGTTCTCCTCACAAGGCCAAACAATTGGCTGAACGCCATCCAGCTGCTTAAGTGCGTCTAGGTATCCCGATATACGCTCTTCACGTACTGATGTTTGCTCGGTACCGCCAAAATAGGCAATGTGCCTGTGCCCTAAGTCGATCAAATGCTGGGTGGCTTGACTCAGAGCTTCGGTGTTCAGAACGCCGACGTAGTCAAGAGACTTTGATACCTTTCGCATGAAGGTGACCGTGGGTACGCTATGAGCCTTTATAAGCTCTAATGATTCTTCGTTTGTGTCGATCGCCGGAACCCATATCAATCCACCTCGACCGAATCTGATACACGCTTCCATAAGACGAGCCTGGCGTTGAAGTTCGTCTTGCGCATCGAGAATCGAAACCATGAAACCTTCAGTTTCAAGAAGGTCTACAGCGCTGCTGACTACTTCAGAATTAAACGGGTTTGCCAGGGTGTTAAGCATAAACCCTATTTCGCGATTTTCACCTGACCGCATGGTGGCCGCCGCATGGTTTGGAACGTAGCGCAGTCGCTTCGCTGCGCTCAGGACTTTCTGGCGTGTCTTCTCTGAAATCCGACCGGTGTCGCGCATCACCTGACTGACGGTGGGAACCGATACGCCCGCTTCTTTGGCAACGCTGGATAGGGTGGGCTTTTTCATCGTGGCAGCAGTTTCTAGATATAACGTTCTTTTAAAATTGCAGGAGGCTAAAAAAATATCAAGTAAATTAAAGCGAATACGAAATGATCTCAGACTTGACTCGTGATATAACGTTGTATCATAGTGCCTCCATTCGCCATAGGCTAATCCAAGTTCGTCGGCGAGGGAGGGAGGTTGCCAGTTTTCGGTCAACCTCAGGCATAACGGAGGAAAACATGTCTATTCATTCGAAACTGGCGGGTGCCGTATCCGGTGTTGCCATGCTTGTTGGTGCCGCTGCCGCACAAGCGGAAACTCTGTTCTGGTCGACGCAGGCCCGACCTGCTGAAGAAGCGCAGGCGATGCGGACCGAGGTCCTCGGCGGTTTTGATGGCGAAGTTGATTACCAGCCGAACGAAGATGGGCCGTGGTTGACCCGTCTGCAAGCCGAGTTGCAAGCTGGTTCGGGCAGCATTGATTTGCTGGGGTCCTTGCATGGCAACTTCTCAGCGATGAACCCCGAAGACCTGATGGATCTCGGCGATCTGGGCGTCACGTCGGCCTCAGACACTTTTAACGACCTGGCCAAGCTTGGAACCGACAGCCTTCACTACATGCCCTGGATGCAAGCGAGCTATATCATGGCCGCGAACACCGAAGCGCTGCAGTACTTGCCTGACGGTGCTGACATTAATGCGTTGACCTATGACCAATTGATTGCCTGGGCGGCCAATGTTGAAGAAGCGACCGGCCAAAAAAAATTCGGCTTTCCTGCGGGTCCCAAGGGGCTGAAGCACCGGTTCTTCCAGGGCTACCTCTATCCGTCCTACACAGATGGTGTTGTGCGTACTTTTGCGTCGCCGGAGGCCGTGACGGCGTGGGAGAAATTCAAAGAACTGTGGAGCCACACAAACCCTGCATCGACCAACTTTTCTTTCATGCAGGAACAGCTGTTGAATGGCGATGCCTGGATCGTTTTTGATCACACCTCACGTCTGGCGCAAGCCTTCAACGAGCGCCCTGACGACTTCGTTGCCTTCCCGGCACCTGCGGGTCCGACTGGTCGCGGTTTCATGCCTGTTCTGGCAGGTGTTGCCATCCCGCGTACCGCGCCAGATGCCGAAAGCGCGAAAGCTCTGGTAACTTTTCTGATGCAGCCTGAGACGCAGATCGCAACCCTAAAGGCAACCAACTTCTTCCCCGTGGTTGATGTTGAACTGCCAGACGATCTGCCGCCTTCGGTCAAGGCAGCAGGCGAAGCAGTTGCAACAATGAGCGGTTCAGCAGACGCCAATCCTGGACTGCTGCCTGCAGGTTTGGGCAGCATGGGTGGTGATTTCAACCGTGTCTATGTGGACACGTTCGAGCGCATTGTTTTGGCGGGGCAACCCATCGAACAGGTTCTGGAAGATCAAAAGAAACAGCTTGAAAAGATCATGAACGAAACTGGCGCTCCCTGCTGGGCCCCTGATGCGCCTTCAGACGGCCCATGTCCCGTCGAATAAATCCAAACAAATAGCTGGGCCGTTTTGACGGCGGCCCATTTCCCAGCATTTTCCCAATTCTAAGGAGCGGTCCGATGGAAGCGCGGCTATTGCCATACTTTCTGATCCTCCCGGTGACCCTGTTTCTCTGTCTATTTTTCCTCTACCCGTTTGTGCTGGTTGCGCAGGAGGCGTTTGGAACTGAGAACGGTTTTTCACTGGATAACTTTCGTGAGGTTGTGAGCTACTGGAAGTTCCCGATTTCGATGAAGAATACATTCCTTCTGGCCGCCGCTGTCGTGCCAATCCAGCTGGCACTGTCCCTTCTGATGGCCACGATGGTTACAAAGATGCAAAAGGGCCGCGATCTGGTCCTGTACATTTGGACCATACCGCTTGGCATCTCTGACCTTGCCGCCGGTATCATCTGGTTGGCGATCTTCGAGCAATCGGGTTTCCTGAACTCGATGATGGTGGGACTTGGTGTCACGGACCAACCTGTGAGCTTGCTTAGCTATCAATCCCCGTGGATCGTCTTCCTAGCGATCATGCTGGCTGAGATTTGGCGCGCGACCGCGATCATGCTTGTGATCCTGGTGGCGGGCATCGGTTTGATCCCGAAAGAATATTATGAGGCCGCCGATGTGTTTGGAGCCTCCCGGTGGAAGCAATTCACACGGATCACCCTGCCAATGTTGCGTCCTTCGCTGCAAACAGCATTGATCCTGCGCGTCATTCTGGCTTTTGAAGTCTTTGCAGTGGTCGCAGCGCTCGGTGGCACGCTCTTCCCGGTGCTCATGGGCGAAATCTATGCCTACCAATTTGACCTGCAAAATGGCGGTGGAGCAGCTGCACTGGCGATCATCGTTCTGATCATCTCGATCGTCTTTACTCTGCTCATCATGCGCGCACTACGTGTCCCGAAAGGAGCAACGATATGACCGCTGTAGCTGATGTTGTAGCCCCTGACGCCCGCAAGGCGGGCAGGGGGATCTACCGGGCCGGAGTGATCTTGTTGTGTGCCTGGGTGATCGTACCGCTCTACCTATTGTTCGTGAACACGATGTCTTCACCGGAAACGGTGAACAGCTTCCCGAAAAGCTTCATTCCGGAGTTCAATATGGGATCCATAAACTTCTTCATGGGGTTCCAGGGGATGCTGATGGCTTTGTGGAACTCGGTGGTGGTTGCAGTGCTGACGATGGTGATGTCAATCACCATCGGAGCGCCGGCTGGCTACGCCCTCTCTCGGTTTGAGTTTCGCGGGAAAGAGCTGTTCCGGCTGCTGATCTTGCTGACGCGGGCTTTCCCGCTTCCGCTTCTGGCGCTTCCGCTTGCGGTTCTCTTTATCCGCACCGGGCTGGATGACACAGCCTTTGGCCTGTCTCTTGTGCACACGACCCTGGCGATTCCGTTCGCGGTGCTGATCACCTTCTCGCTTTTCTCGGGCATTCCGTTGGAGCTGGAGGAAGCTGCCTGGACATTGGGCTGCACGCGTTTGACCGCATTTACCAAGGTGATCCTGCCTTTGGTGCTGCCAGGTATCACGGCCTCGGCGATCTTTGCCTTCGTGATTTCTTGGAACGAAGTATTCGCGGCCGCCGTGCTGACCATCGAGAACCGGACGCTTCCCGCGTTCCTATTGCAGACATTGGGGGAAGCTCCGTTGCACCTGAAATTCGCAGGCGGCTTCATCCTCGTGGTGCCTGCGCTGATCTTCATCTTCGCTGTGCGCAAATATCTCTTTGCCATGTGGGGCATCGCCAACCGCTGAGCGGTGGCTGAAAGGAAACTGTTATGGCTGAAATTCAGATCAAGAACGTCGCCAAGAGCTTTGGGTCTTACCAAGCTCTTCACGACATCAACCTGACCATCGCAGACCAGGAATTTATGGTTCTTCTTGGGGCCTCGGGCTGTGGTAAGTCTACTCTTTTGCGTATCATCGCCGGACTTGAGACAGCTACTACCGGTGAAGTTTGGATTGGAGGGCGTCGTGTGGATCACCTATCGCCCAAGGATCGCGGCATTTCGATGGTGTTCCAGAATTATGCGGTCTTTCCACACCTGACGGTGTTCGAGAACATTGGCTTTGGTCTGCGGATGCAGAAACTGCCTGATGACGAGGTCAAGCGCCGGGTCGAGCGTACCGCTGGTTTGATGCATATCGAGCAGCTCTTAAAGCGCTATTCGGGCGAGCTGTCAGGCGGACAACGTCAGCGTGTGGCGGTTGCCCGGGCGTTGGCAATGGAACCTGATGTGATCCTGATGGACGAACCGCTTTCGAACCTCGACGCACTGTTGCGGATGGAAATGCGGGCTGAGCTAAAAGGTGTTTTGGCCGAAAGCAAAACCACCGCCATCTACGTGACACACGATCAGGTCGAAGCCATGTCAATGGCTGACCGGATAAGCGTTATGCATCAGGGCAAAATCGTTCAGGCAGCCTCGCCTATCGAGGTGTATAGGGATCCAGCGGCCGAGTTTGTGGCCAGTTTTATCGGCAATCCACCGATGAATTTCCTCCCCGCTGAAGCTGCGGGCTCTGGTCGCTGGACAGTGGCGGGACAGAGCTTTGATGGACCGGCAAGTGGCAAAAATCTGAAGTGGGCCATTCGCCCGGAAGATCTGCGCATCACGGATGCAGGCTTTGCAGCACGCGCCAAGGTTGTTGAGCCCTTGGGCGCACATCTGCTGGTAACCTGTGATGTCGACGGGCACCAGTTCCGCGCTGTTCTGGACAGTGAGCTTAGCGTGAAGCCCGGCGATGTACTTACGCTGGCGCCCCAAGAGGGCAGGGGGCGTTGGTTTGACCCAGAAACCACTTTGGCCGTCGCCTAAAGGAGAAGCACAATGAGCCAAGCGCTGATTGATCAGGCCCGCAAAGTCATGGACGGAAATGACCGGGGCAGCTACACCGTGCCCACCCATGGTCTCTACCCCTTCCAGTGGAATTGGGACAGCGCTCTATCTGCGCTTGGCTTTTCACACTACGATATTGATCGGGCATGGGTCGAAATCGAGACCTTAATGGCTCATCAATGGGCCGACGGTATGGTGCCCCATATCATTTTCCATGAACCTGATGATGGGTATTTCCCTGGCCCCGACGTTTGGGGAACAAACCGAGACGTACCCACGACAGGTATTACGCAGCCAGCCGTCGCTGGCTTTGCCTTGCGCAAGATTTTTGATCGCTCGGAAGACAAAGTTCTAGCGCATAGGCGGCTTGCTAATCTACTGCCCAAGATTCATGCCTGGCATAAATGGTTTTACGAGCATCGTGATCCCGAAGCCTCTGGTCTCGTTGCGATCATCCACCCGTGGGAATCTGGGCGAGATAATTCAGTAGATTGGGACGAGGCGCTAGAAGGCGTTCCCATGGAGGGGGTCGCATCATTTACACGGCGCGATACAACACACGCCAACCCTGATCATCGTCCGACGGACGAGCAGTACCGAAGGTATATCTGGTTGGTCCAAACCTTTCGACGTTTGGGTTGGGACAACGCACTACTTCATGACGCTTCGCCTTTCCGCCTTGTTGATCCGGGGTTTAATGCCATCCTGATACGATCCTGCGACGATGTCGCGGAGCTCGCCGAACTCATAGGTGATCCCGATATGGCCCTTGAAGCACGTGCGATGGCGGCAAAGGGTCGTGCGGCGATGGAAAGTCTTTGGAACCCAAAGCTTGGGCAATACACATGCTACAACCGCGCTGCGGGAATTTTGCAGGACACGCCTACGGTCGGCGGAATACTTGCGGCGTTTGCACAAGTGCCAACTGCACGTGCTGAAGCTTTGGTGGCAAGGATCAACTTGTTGTCCCAGCGGTGTGTTTACTTGGTGCCGAGTCATGATCCTGCGGATAGCTCCTTTGACAGCAGGCGCTATTGGCGAGGACCATCATGGCTCATTGTGAACTATATGATCGCCGATGGTCTGATCCTGGCGGGCCAAGAGGCTATGGCACAACGTCTATTAGCAGATAGCATGCGTCTGATCGAGAAAAGTGGCTTTGCGGAATACTATGATCCGATCAGCGGCGAACCGTGTGGTGGCGGAGACTTCACCTGGACGGCTGCAATGGTAATCGAAACCCTTAAAATTCAAAAAGTTCCCGCATGAAACGCTCGCGCATCAACGAGATTATGGCGCATGCAGACGACGTAATTCGCTCTCACGGTTTCACGTTGCCACCTTTCGCCTATTGGACACCCGAGGAGTTCAAGGCACGCGAACGTGACGCCCGACACGTCATAGACGCGCGTTGCGGCTGGGATATCACTGACTATGGTGACGGTGATTTTGATAGGATGGGCCTGTTTCTCTTTACGCTGCGTAACGGTCTACAGAGCGACTTAGCCAAGGGCGGTGGCATGTGCTACGCCGAGAAACTGTTGATATCACGGCAGGATCAGCTGTCGCCTACGCATACGCATGTTCTGAAAGCCGAAGATATCATCAACCGCGGCGGCGCAACTTTGGTCGTGGAACTTTACGGCTCGGATGATACCGGTGGGTTTGCAGAAGACTGTGGCGGTGTGGTCTGGTTAGACGGCATCCGCCACAACTTTGGTCCGGGTGAGAAACTGCGCTTGGAGCCCGGTGAAAGCGTCACTTTACGCCCTGGTGATTGGCACGCGTTCTGGGGCGAAGGTGGGGATGTTCTGATTGGTGAGGTCTCGACCGTCAATGACGATGAAACAGACAATGTATTTCGTGAGCCCATTGGACGTTTCTCTAAGGTTGAGGAGGATGCTTCACCAACACATCTTTTGGTCAGCGATTACTCAAAATGGCTTGGCTGATTGATGAAACCGACAGCGACGATCTGGCTCTGGAATTGGAGAGTTCCTTATTGAACGATCTGAGCCGCCTGCTGTCACAAGGCGTCAATTTGGCATTTGAACTTGTCTACCAAAAAGATGGAGTTCTGAAAGGCGGGCTTCCGAGTACAACATCTGGCGGTTGATTCTCCGTGCGAAGCCTAAGAGTGCATTGTCGGCTAATCACAACGGATTTGCTGGAGGGTTTAGTAGAGGTGTCTCACATCGCGACTGCAAAGCGCATACAACAGTTATTCGAGAGAGAAACACCGAGGCAGGTTTTGTCCGCAGACCGTTGGTTCGCCGGGCACTCAAGTTTGCAGCTGCGGCGAATGGCGGCTTTGTTGGACCACATTGAAGCGATCACCGATTTTGTTTAGCGGCAGGTTTGGGCCCAGTGCTGGCGCAGAGCATTGTGCTGATCAACCAAACTCAAGTAAGATACACTGCGCCGGTTTCCAGGTTGCTAAGAGGCTCACTGGCGTTCATTTGACTGAGACTTGAAGCGCCTGAACCATCGAAACATTAAACAAGCGAAAAAACCTAAGGTGTTGAATTCAATGGGAGGCGAGTCTCAATAATTCAGTCCCATTATTTACGTACTCCGACAAGATGGTTATGAAAACAACCCAAAACGCAGAAGCTAAATTATGTTAAATATTTAGGAGATATACACCATGCAGGCCGCCCAATGTTTCGGCGCAAGTTTCTATCTCAGGCGGCCTCGTAAAACCGGGATCGAATGACCCCAGCTCCAAAGTATCGAGGCGTAGGAAGAACCAGCCGAGTACATTCTCGCCGGCGGTTTCCGGAGCGCCACTGATACCGCACTTACGGCGATGAATTGAGGTCAGGATTCACCAACTCCAATCTACTTTCATTTCGACGAGGATTCGTCGCCCGTCACCGAAGTCCTTCGGACGTGCGTCACATGGATCTTCGGACCTGCTATCATAGTAACAACTGCTGGGAACAAACCCCGGGACACGGGCGCGCTCAAGTGACATCAAAGTGTCTTCGTGAGGTCTGCTGAGGCCCTGGCGGAAACTTGCGCCAGTCTCCAGGTTATGTCGCAGCCAATATCCGATTTCGGCTTTTTTGCCTGATTTCACATAAGCGTCTATGAGGGGTGCTGGCAGACTGGTGCAATCGGCAAGAATTTTGGTGAACGAAGCTGTCCAATCATCGTTCTCTTCGGACGATTCAGAATGCGAACTCCAGCCCAGATACTTTGACGTATCGAGACGTTCCGACGCGATCCATTCGAGTTCGATCGATTCATCGCCCAAATCGTCATAGGGAGCGATCTCATCATAGATTAGATCATACAGGGCGCTTGTAATTTCATCGAGCGTTGCGCCCGATTGGACGTTCAGTTGTGCCTCATCGAACAAGACGAACTTTGGCGTGTTTGGGTTACCCATCGATTTACACTGTGTATACAAGTGGTTAAGGGTGATTGCAAAGACATGCTCTTTGCTGCAGGAAGAAAGTTGGTGTGTTTGGATTTTCCGGAAATCGATTTCGGAAAAAATTCAACTTTTTTGAACGTGGTCTTACTGGCGGCCACATCGCGCAGATGGCGCAACTGGAAGATTGCAGGAATAGGAAAACGAACTGACCAATCACTGGACCTCACAAAAACGGGGTCAGGTGAATGATCAGTTCGCGTCTCTATCCCTGTCATCCGATCATCAGACAGAACCTCTGATCCGGATCGCAGAAACATCAGACCAATGGCGGGGTTGTCCTAATTCGACCAACCCAAAAAAGCGTCAACGGGCAGCTTTAGATCGGGCAATCCACATCTTCATCCACTTGGGCGATTTCGCTTTCTGAAATGATCTCGCCAATCTTGAGCATTGCGTCCAACGCGGAATCCAGTCGATCGGTCATCTCAGACGGATCATCCGGCAAATTGTGATTGGGGGGCATGGTAGGCGACTGTTGTAAATGGGATAGCCATTCAATTTTTTTCATTTCTTTTCATTAAGTTATCCCTTGTGCTTTCGCCTGAGAGAAATCAATTAGGGGTAAGGGGGAGGATTTTTTGAACCGTCGCGGGTGAGGTTCAAAAAATCCTCCCCCTTACCTCCTTGAGACAAGAGTATCTGATGATGCTTCCTTAGCAGATAAGCAGGTCGCGCTTTTCTGTTCAGGTGTGTTCGAAATCATGGATCCGTGGGCCCCATCGCCCGAGGAGTCGATCAAGCTAACGTTGATCGAACTCTGGCGCGTCAGAAATCCGTGTAATTTCCTGATCGATGTCCAGCAACCATTCTCTAACGACATCGGCACGCCAACCAGGCAATAGGCATGGTAGAGCCGTGTAGATCATGGATCTTTTCGGATCTTGAACCCCTGTCAGATGGATCCCAATTCGCAGGCGTGCAAGCCAGTCAGGTCTTTACAGAAACCTACAGCCGCTCAAGCCAAGCCAGACCGACTTCAATCGGCCAAGACCGGAGAGACTCGAGCTCGAAGGTGCAAAACGATGAAAAGGTTCTTTAGCCAGACACCAGTTCATTCAGCAAATGATACGGTGCTGTTTCGCGGAACTCGGATATGAGATCAGGATCTTTGATGCGACCCCGTCCAGCGGTCTCGAGCAGATGACGCACATAGACGAACCCGGCGATGGTAATGCCGGCACCTGCGATGTTCAGTGCGATTTCTAATACCGTCATCTGACTCTATCCTTCAAAAATGCACGTGCGCATAATTCCCTTGTTGCACCAAGCCCGTAAGGCGTCACCAAATTATTTCTATTTATTATAGCGGCATGACATAGGAGCACAAAGAGAACAGCGTTGTCAGCAAGTGCTTGAAAGCAGCGCTCAAGGGCAAACTGTCGCCAAATGACCTCACCGAGGAGGAACACGGAATATGGGCGGGCGAGTTCATTGAAAAGATGGCATGTCCGAGTTCAGAAGCAATAGTTTTCTACGCCGATCTTCGGCATCGCGGGATCGAAGTCGGGATGGACGGCGACGGAAAGTTCAAACACGGGTTAGATAAATGAACGATCGAGCAAAATGGGTCTCAGAAGCGCGGGCCGGTGTAGAGGCTGAGCACCGACGTCTGGAAAAAGATGGACCCTCACTGGATCGGTATCGACGTCCGGTTGCCGAGATTTCTGCCGCAGATCATAAAAATGGATCTTTGTAGTTCGAATGCTTTGCGCAGCGTTCGTGCATTTATCACTTGAGCCACCCTCTTCACCCTTGGCAGCACCTTCGGCAACGACGCTACGGAGATACTCGATCTCAGCCCCAAGCATCTCATCAGGCAAGTTTGGAAATGCTTCGAATACATTCTCGCCTGTGTCACTCGCAGCAAAGTTCGCCATCTCGTGAATGCCTTTGATAGTTAGAATGTCGCCGCAGGAGGAGTTGTCCTGCGTCTTCAAACCGCCGATCGTTTACTTCGTAAAAAAATTTTGGTGTTGAACCTTGCCCCGACTTGGCCTGGCGCGTTGAGGAAGTTACGGCGGTCAACGGATTTTGTTGAATAGGGGCACCGATCACCCCATGCGGGTGATGTCCTCCCGTTTTCAACAGGGTGCGGAAGATGTGGAAATTCCGGCGATATGCGGCGATGGGCGAAGCGCTAAAACGTTGGCGCGACAGAGGTCCCGGGCAAACATACGAGATCTATGTCCGCGGCTTATCAGCCGTTGGCACAGCGCGAAGCGAAAGTGTTGGAAGATTCTATTTTGACCAATGCTGCACGATGCTCCAATGACAGCAAAGCGCAGAAAGCGGACTTTGCAAAGTCTTGGGTACAGATCGTATTAGAAGTCTATTTTCTCAGAACTCTGGGCCTAAGCATCGATGGCTGGGGATTAGAAGCGCGAACGACGGATTCAGTTTCAAGGTTCAAATCCACCTCAGCGGATCGCCCAGAGACTGTTGATCTTCCCCGAGTTCAGAGCGGAGTGAACAGATAGAATGATGCGGCGTGACGCCAATTTATTTCCTACCGACCCGGAGCGGGCAGGGATTGGCTCAAGGCAGTTCCAGGAAGGGTCAAGATAGACGCAGAAAACAAATGGCTGAACAGAGTTCTGGACTGTGACATAGATGATCTTCGCCGAGGTTGGGTGTGGGTGAACTAGTAGTTGAAACGCAAACCTAAGCCGGCACCTTTATCGTAGGGGCGGTCGGAACCTATACCGATGAGGAAATCAGCATAAATTGCGATGCCAGGACTGAGGTTCTTGCCAATCTGGAACTCAGCGGTCGCTGGCCAAGCATCGTTCTCCCAGTCATATGGTGCTTTGATATCAGCCTTGGCCCAGTACCCATCGCCAAACGGTTGTAGCGCAATCAACCGCATCGCGGTTTGGTTTATGTCCGTCGGGCCATTGTATGATGCAAAATGCTGGAGCAGTGGGATCAGCGTCAGCCCTGATTTCGTGTTTGCAAAGGCGAACCCGCCAAAAGGCGCAATTTGATCGGACCCGGTTCCGATCCCTTTTTCCGGGTCGCCAAAGTCCAGTATCCACTCCAGACCAATGGCCGACTTGATGGCCCACGTTTCGTTGAGCGGTCTCTGAGAAGGGAAATAGATCGCTTTGAGGCTCAATTTCTCAAAGTCAGTGAACCGAGTTCCAGTCACATCCGTTGAGTTGTAGTGCAACTCATATTTCAGTTTCAGATCAGGCCGCAGCATGTATGCGCCATCTATAAAGGCGTCCTGCTTGTCAGCACCGTTGCCCAAATCAAAATACTGATACCGGATGTCCGTGTTATTGACTGCGGCCAAAGGGTTTGAAGCGTTTTCATCGGCGATTGCTGAGGCCGCAACAATGCCAGTCGCCAATGCAAGGACAAGCGCTTGGATTTTCATATTGTTTCCAGAATTTTTGTTGTGGATGCCAAGCCCCACATCAAGCATATTATCATCTGATGCGGGGCTTGCATGACTCTTATCAGCTTCACCTTTTAGTCGGGCTGAATGTCCCGCTTGGCGACAAAGGCATCCACCGCTGCGACGGTTTCAGGACGAAGGTTCACGATACCTTCATAGGGACGTCCAGTCGCGGCCGGTTGATCGGGGTACATTTCCTTGAATTTCAGGTGGCGGGCAATAATGCGGTTAAACTCGTGTCCAGCCCATGCTCCGATCTCGGTCGATACGCTCTGTTCTTCGCGGGGGTCGCGGAACAGGTTGTAGAACTTGGCCACGATAGCATTTTCACCTTTGGCCGGAACTTTGAGTTTGATGTGTTCTTTTACCACCTCTTTCAGCGAATTGATCGAGTAGATCAGTACATGATCCCTGCGCCCATGCGTATCGCCAATAAACATCAGGGACGTCTGATCGACACCGTCAATGATCCGGTCGCGGGGGATGGCATCCATCGCTCCGCCGATACGCGCAATTGACGTGAACAAATCAGAGATATGAATAATGTCAGATACTATCGAGTCTCCCTCGATCAAGCCGGGCAGGCGGGCAAACGCGTCCACCCGAACGCCTCCTTCGGACGTATCGGCCTTGCCGCCGCGGAAGACCAGCGGCGAAAACCCACTGCCGGGGGCATATTTGGTGAAGTGACCGTTGTCGCCCATCAAAACGATTAGGGTATTGTCCCTGAGCCCCAGCGCATCGACTTCGTTCAGAATGACCCCGATCCATTCATCCAGCTCTTCCATGCTTTCAACGAATGTACCGCCGTTGGGTGTCGTGAACGCCTCTCTCGTCGTGCGCGTTGTCGACAGAGGGACAAGCGGCCAGTATTGCAGGAAGAACGGTTCCTCCCGTTCTGCTAGCAGGCGCAACTGTTCCATCGCCTGTGCCTGATAGCGGATGTTCATTTCATTATATTTGTCCTGGGTCCATTTCTCACCCGGTTCCATATGGACTTCGCGGACCTCCCCGCCAATAACAGCTTCAAGGCCGGTAATCATGTGTCCCGGATCAGGGCGAAACCAATCATCCAGCGTGTATTTGGAGTTGTAGTTGTCTTCCCCTATGGCCATGGTGATTTCTTCCTTGGCTGCATCTTCGTTGAAGATGGCCAACTGGCCCTGCTGATGGATGGGGAACGCGGCGTAGTCAAAGCCCTGATAAGTAGGCCAGGATTCCTGAATGTCGCCCATGTGCCATTTGCCAACATGCGAGGTGTTGTAGCCTACGGATTTCAGAACTTCGGCAATTGTGACTTCTTCATCGGCAAGGCCAAAACCTGAAATATCGACGGCGGTATCGCCCATCCCATTGCGATACGGCTGGCGACCCGTCATGAAGGCGACACGCGACGGTGTGCAGGACGGCTCGGTATACATGCGCGCAAACCGCATGCTTTCCTCTGCGAGCGCGTTGATATTGGGCGTCGAATACCCGCGTATCGCGTTCATCTCGGGCATACCCATGTCGCCAAAACCCATATCGTCAATAAGGATGTAGAAGATGTTTGGGGGGTTCCCTCCGTTTTTCTCACGAAAATCGGCCAGCAGTTGGTCAACCTGTGCGTCGTTCTCGACCCAAACGGCTTCGTTTTGCTGCTTCAGCACATAGTATTCCGCATCATGCACGATATTGCTGTTCTGAGCTGCCGCCGTGATAGCGGAGCCGGCAAAGACCAGCGCGGAGAGGAACAGTTTTGATTTCATGAGATACCCCTGTTTCATGATTTACTTGTTTTCAGACCTTCAAGGATCAGATGATGGCAAAAGGTCGAAAGGGAGAGTTCGCTGTCTTCAGCCTGTGAGCGCAACAACTCTTTTTCGCTTTTGGTTAGCAGCGTTACGACGCGTTCGGTGCGCGCAGTATCGTCAGGCAACGATGGGCGTCCGAACCTCTTCCCTCTCGATTTGTCTGCTTTGTCTTGCAATTGTCCAAGCCTACATATTCGAATAACATTTCATGAAAACTACCTGCGGGGCGGAATGGACGACATCAAAAAACGATCAGCCCCCAAAAAAACCTGCGCCCCAAACACACTTTTTTTGCAGGACCCTTCGCAATTCCGCGAGCTGTCCCAATGGGATGTCGAGCTACGCCAAATTGAAGAGGGAACTATGAACTCTTCGGTATCCGTTTGGGCAGGTCTTGACCTTCAAATAATTGATTTGTCGTTTGATAAGGCTGTGTACCAAACCGGTGTTTCTCGCCCTGACATTCTAGCGTTTGGCTTACCAGACAAAGGGAGTGTACGGACTTGGCTTAACGGCTCACCCTCAGACACCGCTCTGATGAATTTTGGTAGCGGAGACCCTTTTGAAGGCGTGAGCAATTCAACGCTCACAGGCCTGACCTTTGGCATCGACATCCGAAGGGCTCAACGGATCGCCGACGATTGCGGTCTTGATATCAGCACCGTGCGAAATGACGCTTTTAGATCTTTCGTTAGCGACGCTGGCAAGCTTCATTCCTTAGTCAAAAACAAAGCGCGCTTTCTAATTGGATCAGCGGCCGGACCAAGCTCTGATAGTGAAGAGAGTGATATGATCTTAGAGCTTCTGGAAATGCTGGTGGTAGGCGAAAAATGGAGTGATCGGCGAAACAGTAAAAACAGAACCCGTTTAGCACAACAAGCCGTTGAGTTCATGCGGGCCCATTTGATGGATAACGTTTCAATCGGTGAAGTATGTGCAGATATTCAGGTATCCGCATGCACTCTTCGTCGCGCGTTTCAGGAAACATATGGGGTGAGCCCCAAGCAGTTTTATCTAAGAGCCCGTCTCGGTGCTGTGCGCCATGAACTGGTATCCTGCTCGCCAGAGGAGAGTATATCAGACATCGCAAACGCTTACGGATTTTGGCATATGGGTCAGTTCGCGCGAGACTACAGAGCACTCTTTGGACAACTGCCGACACAAACGTTGTCAGGCAAAATGAACTGAAACAGAGCTTGGCAGTACGCGGTCTAACTTGTCCGCAATACTAGAATTGCAAAGTCGGATTTTGAAGGTCCGCTTAGGGCTGAGACCGGTCCTCAGCAACCGTTGAGCCTACGGCAACTTTGTCCACGTTTTCCAGTTCGCTCGAGCCGCAGCGAACGCCAGGATTGGGGAATCTGGTTGCAACCGCTCGCTTCTGTTTCCCCACTCATTTGTCACTCCTGGTCAAAAAAGATCACCGCAGGGCGCCGGCGTTTTTGAATGCCGTATCAAAGGTCAAGATCAACGCCCGCTCCTTTATAGGATGACAGTAGAGCACCAAACTCCTCTGCCGCCTGAATGCCTTCCGAATGATCGTAATGTCGCGCCACGGTTGCCTGCGACCTGTGACCGAGCAGCGCGGCGGCGGCACTGCCTGTTGCAGTCATGGTTTCGCTGGCCTGCGTCGCCACGTTGTCGCGCAGCCGATGAATCGATATGCGGGTTCCGAAGGCCTTTTCGGTCATATTGCCGGTCAATCGACCGATCTGTTTTTCACTAACTGCGGTGTTCCGAGATTTGATAGATGGAAACACCGCGCAACCGTCATCGAAGATCGGGCGAAACAACTGACGATACTCCTGCAGAGCTTCCGCCAAACGCGGATTACGCAGGCTGCGTTCATACGGGGCACCCTGTTTTCGATCTTCCGGCAGTTTCAGCATAGACGCCGGAATGCGGATGCAGACGGTCTCGGCATCTTGAAGGCAAAGACTGCTGCCGAAGGAAAGGCACGACAAAGCCCGGGCCCGCTGCGGCAAGGCGGTTCCGATGGCGAGGATCAACCCGTTTCGGAACTGCCGCGCGGCATCCAATCCCCGCATCTGGGAGGACCGGGCGTTTCCGATATGCTGGAACCCGAGATCCCAGATTGCTGTGGCGCCAACGAGTTGCGCACCTGTCTTTGTCACCGCGCCCTCCTGGTCTGCCCGGTTACGCCAATCCGCGACGACAAAACTACAGGCCGCGGAAGAAAATCCCGGCTGAACCAGGCCAATCCCGCTCAGAATGCGCGACTGATAGTCTGCGACTGTGCGTGCAGTCACAGTTCGCCCATCTTCCAGATCAGCAAACAGGTGACGCCCGAAAGCGTCCAATGAGGACCCCGTCGGCGCCAATGAACACCCGCGCTCCGAACAATACGCGGCCCATCGCTTCAAGGAACGGATGACGTTCAATGTGTGAGACGCGCTCCACAACGTCTGGCCCAACACGCGTTTTCCCTGTTTGGACAGCGCTATCTGCCCGGCGATAGGAGAATGCCAGTGTTCGGGCAGCTTTTGAAGCAACGCTGCGGCCTCGGCCCATGCAGTCTTGCGCGGAGGTTTCTGCGACACTCTATGCTGGCGCAAGACCTGACCAAAATGCGCGGTCTGCTCCGGTCCCCACTTGGTCTTGGCCACTTGTTGAACATAGGCGAACTCGGCCAGGGCCGTGTCGCCTATTTCCGACTGCCGTTGCGACAGATGCTCCGAGAGCTCAGAGCGAACGGGAACTGAATCGCTGGGAGATG
Source organism: Ruegeria sp. AG1 (assembly GCF_056541705.1). Lineage (NCBI taxonomy): Bacteria > Pseudomonadati > Pseudomonadota > Alphaproteobacteria > Rhodobacterales > Roseobacteraceae > Ruegeria > Ruegeria sp. AG1. Next base: position 22,649 of record NZ_JBQFYU010000019.1, read on the forward strand.
ATCCACGGATATTTGCGAGCAGACGCAGATGAGCGTTGATTATCATCCAAACCTCCTTTTTGTGTCGCGCTTTAACGACTTGTCTTGGGATTTCTCGTTCAGCGTTTCCTGCCATTCGTCCAGCAGCAGGTCTTCATCCAGCTCGGCATAGTAATCGAGCGTAGTTTGCAGGTTTTTGTGCCCCAGCAGACGCTGGACCTTCGGAAGATGATCCGAACTGTCTTTCAGCCAGATCCACCCAATCAGATGGCGATAGAGATGAGGGTGGATCAGAACACCAACGTGCTTCGCCAAAAGTCGCGTAACCCGCTTGAGAAGCGTGCTGTAATGCGTGCCGGTATCCCCCCGCCCTTGGCCCGGAAACAGATAAGGGTTCTGCCTGTCTCCGGATTTTAGGGTGTGGGGACGAAGTTCTTCCAGATACTTCCGGAGCAATCGGCTCGTGCTTTCGCTGAGCAGGATCGGTAGATCCGCATCCCCCTTCCCGCGCATTTTTAACTCGGCCGCAGGCACCGTCAGACGGGCCACATCGCCATGCCAGGAAATCCAGTCCAGCCTTGCACGTAGGACATTGTCGCTGCGTGGGGCCCGGCTCATGAGGATGTCATGCGCCAGCGCGGCCATCACGTCCCGGATCAACTCCGCATCCATGACGTCGATCTTTGTCGGCAACGTACCCGAACTTGCCTTGTGCGCCTTGCGGCGGCGATCAACCTCATCGTTTACCGCAGCGATGATCGATCCCGAGAGCCGGGTTGTCTCGATGACTCGGGTCTCGGTAAACTGCTGGAGTTTCGCTTTGTTGCGCGGTGCGATCCCGGAAATACCGGTATCATGCAGTCTGATGAGATCAGCGATGTCCTTTAGATCTTCAGGGGATCGGCAAATGTATCCGGCCGCGATCTTGCGCATGGATTTGAGAACACTGGCAACATAGTCACTGGGATAATCGCCCTTGTTGCTATCCGCGAGCGCCTCAGCACCAACTTCCAGAAACTCGGGATCGGTCAGCTCTTCGAATGTCTCGGGAACAACGTCCGTTGCGGCGATGATGGCCTTGGCCATGGATTTGACATAGCCACGGCGCCGATAGAGAGTCGAGGCGTTCCAGCAGTCCCTCCCAATCAGAAACCCGGCATCCGCAGCCACCGCGGGCACGGTGTTGCGATTTGATTTCCCAGGTTTCTTCAGGCGATCTTGCTTGGCATTGCGCAGCCGGGCTTTCTTGTCGGAAACCGGAGCTTCCAGCGCATCAAGGGATGCAATGAACTCCGAGCGGGGCTGGCCATCGCGTGACATTTTCCCTGTCACCCAGGGTGCGACGTGGGTTTCAAATTCTGCCAGCAGTGGCGCGATCAACGCCTCATCGACACCGAACTTGTCGCGACTATCTTGAAATGGGTGATCTGCGGCGACGAAACCGAATCGCGAAAGATCTGCATGCGCCGACAGCTTGCCCAGCAAGGTTGAGATTTCGCACACATGTTTTTTGCAACTGTCCTCTCCCTTGGAGGAAACCTCGACCCGGTGACGATAATAGTCTGCCAGGGTGTCAGTGGAAATCGCGCGTGGGTCGATAGTTTCGTCGTGCAGGAAAACCAGGAACGGTCCCGATGCGACCTTGGACGACTTGGGAAGGTCGCTGGCCTGGATGGCTCTGTACGCTTCCCCATACATCCCTCCGATATCATCGATCCGGCGGTGTCGCTGGCGCGATTGACGACCAGCCACGGCGTTCACCAATGCGGATCGATAGGTTGCGAAACTGCCTTTTGTCAGATTGACGCTTGCAGGACCGTTGCGATCGAAAAAGTCGATGACGTCCTGCTTGCAGGCCACTTTCAGCTCCGGTGTCCAACCCGCGTTCCGGCAGAGCCATTTCAGCCGTGAGACGAGGCTGGTGTCGCCTTTGACCTGCGCGTTGGCGATAAGATCGGCATAGGTTCGCGGCGGCTCTTTTCCGAGACTGAGAAAATCACGACCCGTCGCTTCAGACAGCGCCACAAGCGTGGTGTGGCGCGGCCTGAGACCGGGAATATTGAGGATGTCTGCGACCGCCTTCGCGTTCAGCCCTGCGCGCAGCGAAAGCGCCCGTCGGGACTCTCCACTTGTCTCGAGATATGTCTTCAATTCCTGTGCAGGGGTCATGATCCTGGCTCCGTCATATTGTTGGCGACCGGTCATTCGAGTTCGAGATCCGGCCTTCCCTGGTCAGGCCGGACGCGAAGCTCGAAGATCGCGAGCCATTCGTCTTTGATGGTCCAGGATTTCCCCAGCTTTGCGGCTTGCAGCTTGACCGGCCCGTGTGGTGTCGAGCAGCCATGATTGATCCAGTCCCGGATCGTGTGGGGATCGCGCCTGAAGATTTCGGCGATTTCATTCACTGAGTAGTATTTTGGAACCTGCATCCTTTACCTCCTGTTTTATGAGGAGGAATTGTGTCCAATCGGTGCCTGGCGGAAATTTCGAAGGAAAGTTTTTACTGGTGACTTCCCCGATTTCGACGCCATCGGCCCCGGGATCGAACCACCACCAGTTCGACACCTTTTGGGTCACGCCGGTAATAGATGTCTTATTTCCGGTCCGCCCCAAATCTTCCAAACCAAACCTCAATTTCCCAGATTTCCGGTTTAGACACAGGTCATCGCCAGCGACGACAACACGGAGACTGGCGATGACCATCACAGATATCAAACGGGACATTCAAAGAGACGGAACGGGGCGTTTCACCGGGCAAGGCGCGTTCGACACTGACACACCGGCCCCAGCGACGAATTTCACCTCTTTGCAAGATGCAGATCTGGATCTGCGGGAAGCCCTGGAAGGTGCGGACGAGATCTTAACACTGCCGGGTCAAGACAACGCAAACGTCCCGACAGTCGTCTGTCGCGCCAGTCCAGGCGCAGGTAAGAGCCGGCTTGCAAGACTGCTCCTGGCTGAAAAGGAAAGACGCGGCACCGACCAGCATGTGTCCTTTCACCTGCCAACCTTGGCTTTGGCTGAAGAGGCAGCTTCAGACGCCCGCGCTTTAGATTTGGATGCCCAAGCGATCCGGGGGCGTTCGGCCCCGCACTCGGATGGGCGGGGACGCATGTGCGCGCGAGCTGAGCTGGTGGAGCGGGCCAACCGCCTTGGTCTCTCGGCGCAGCAGAACTTCTGCCGACGCGAGGAGAGTGATGGGACCGCAAAGCTTTGCCCACATTTTGAGGAATGTGCTTATCTCAAGCAGTTCAACAACGTGACGAAATACCGTTTCCTTGCAACAAGCTATCTATCCCTGCCTGACCCGGCTGAAAGGTGCGACCTGCGGATCGTCGATGAAACCTTCTGGCAGCAATTCCTGTTGATCCAGGATGTGTCAGCGGCCGCGTTTACAAATCCACGCACCCATTTCCCAGCTGCAATGGCCGGGCAGCACGCCAGCTTGCTGGACGCCGCGAAGCAGGTTGTTGCGGCTTTGATGGATAATGCATCCCCTTTGTCTTTGCCCTTCTCCAGCGAAGACTATCTGCGCTTGAGCGACTTGGAATGGATGGGGAAAGCCCCCTGCCCCGACCTGTCTCCCGACCAGACTGAGGCGTATCAGGCAAAATTACTTGGACAGGCGGAACAGAACCACCGGCATGTTTCCAGGTTCGCTGCACTTTGGCGGGTGCTGGCTGATGCAAAGGCAGCGGGCCTCTGCACGACTGAGCGTTTGAGGCTGATCATCGAGGACGACGCTTTTTTCATCCGCGTGCTGCGTCGAAAACCACTCAGGCATAAGGAACCCATGCTGGTTCTCGATGCCGATGCTGATGTCGGCATCCTGTCCGCGCTTGAATGCAATATCCGCAAGGTTCATGACGTCACGCTGCGCCCAAACGCCCTTGTGACACAGCTGCATGATCGCAGAATGACCAATGGAAGCCTTCTGAGGAATTCCGGGTTGCGTGAGAGCTGGCGGCGGATCATCGCGCGGGAGGTTCTAATGGACCGCCTCGACAAAAACACTGGCGTCCTTGTTGGCGCCACGAGGAAGGTTGTGCGGACCTTCTTCGAGGAGGCAGGTCATGGATTCGAGGGCATGTCCGAAACGGAAATTTCGGAGTTCATGCTGAGCACCAAGCTGCACGGCGCGCATTGGCTGTGGTTCGGTGGCCGGGCCCTGGGGTCCAATCGTTACCAGAATTGCTCTACCGTCATCGTGATCGGGCGGGAAGAACTCCCGGTTTCTGCCCTCGAAGACCAAGCTCGCGCTCTGTGGGGAGACACACCCGGAAACCCGCTAAACCTGCTGACCTCGGACTCACTGGGCCATGCACGCATGCCCGAAGAACCGGTTTCTTACGAGATGACTGATGGCTCGTCGAAAGCCGTTCTGGTGCCGTGCCACCCTGATCAACGCGTGCGTCGCCTGCAGCTGCAAAGCCGTGAGCTGTCGACGCGCCAGCTGATCGAAAGGCTGCGTCTGGCGAGGACGAAATTAACGAAAAAGGTGATCATCGGCTGCAACATCCCGATCCCGGGTATCCCGGTGGACAGGCTGGTGTCGTGGCAGGAACTGACACCAGGCCGCCTCGACGCAGCAATAACAGATGGCTTGCTTGAAACCGGCGCAATCCGGGTGTCACCTCAGGGTTTGACGGATGGTGCGCCGAGGGTGTTTTTGAGTGTGGAAGCCGCGCGCACTTTCCTGAAACGCGGCAATCAGACGCCAAAGTTGCGTAGTTCAGTGACAGCAACCCATCACACCTACGCGCGCATTGTTGTCGCCGAGGTGAAGCGCGCTGCCCGGTACGCGAGAACGGAAGTTGTGGTTTTTCTGGCTAAAGGTGATCCAACAAAGGAGACCGCAGAAAAAATCTGGGGCGAACTCACGCACTTCCGGTGCATGTCGGAATCCGAACTGAGTGTTTAACTGGAACACTTAGGTACATGAAGGGAGCGCGGGACGAAGCGGACCTTCATCCGGCTCGCCCGCCTCTGGTCCCTTAAACTGGAACAGACCCAAGGCACTCACCACATCCCGCTTTGTCATCTCGGTGCGCTCTCGCGCCCGTTCCGTGCCTTCTTTGATCACATCAAGAATGTATCCTTTGTCTTCGGAAAGCTGTGTCCTACGCTCGCGAATTGGGGCGATGAGCTCCTGAAGGATGACTTCCAGACGCGCCTTGATCTTGCTGTCGCCAAGCCCGCCTCGCTGGTACCGTGCCTTGAGCTCGGCAAGTCCGTCCTGGTCTGGATCGAAGGCGTCGAGATAGGTAAAGACGACATTGCCCTCGATGTAGCCCGGGTCTTCGACACGCAGGTGGTTCGGATCGGTGAACATCGCCCTGACTGCATTTCGGATCTCCTCGGACGACGCGGACAGCGCAATGGCGTTGCCACCGGATTTCGACATCTTGGCCTTGCCGTCGATACCGGGCAACCGGCCCGCCCGGGGGATGATCGCCCGCGCCTCGGGCAACACGGCGCAGCCCGCGGTTGCGTTGATGCGCCGCACGATCTCGTTCGTTTGCTCGATCAGCGGGGCCTGATCTTCGCCGACCGGCACGACCGTCGCCTTGAAGGCCGTGATGTCTGCCGCCTGTGCCGCCGGATAACACAGAAACCCGGCAGGAATATCCCGTCCGAACCCGCGCACGCGAATTTCGTCCTTGATCGTCGGGTTGCGTTCGAGCCGCGCGACCGTGACGAAGTTTAGGTAGAGCATCGACAGCTCGGCCAGCGCCGGAAGATGCGATTGCAAGCAGATGGTGGTGCGACCGGGATCAATGCCCACGGCTAAATAGTCCAGCGCGACCTCCATCACACTGCGCCGCACCTTCTCCGGGTCATGGGCGTTGTCGGTTAGGGCTTGGGTATCCGCCAGCAGCAGAAATTGTTCATGGCTGTCCTGATAGCGCAGCCGGTTTGCCAGCGAGCCTGCATAGTGCCCGATGTGAAGCGGCCCCGTGGTGCGGTCACCTGTCAAAATGGTTGGTCTGTTCATTTGCGTCTTCTCATGAAACGGGAGGCGGCGCATCGGGAAGCTCGGAAAACAAAAGACCGCCCATGCGGCGGCCTCGGAATACGTTTGGTCATCCGGCCACCCTGTCAGGAGGCCAGCCACCAAGTCATTGCGATGATCGAAGTGTTTTCCATGGAACACTGGTTATCGTCTGCAAGATTACTCGTCAATCAAATGGTGGAGAGGGTTCATAGCTGCCTCTCTCCTTGGCACGACATTGGACCGAAGGAATCTGACTTTCGACAGTGAAAACTGGAGAATTCAGCAGTGCCCTGCAGGATCGGTGTTGTGACGCAAAGGCCAAATCCGTCTGACGACCGACACCACTGACGGATCAAGGAAGGGGCGACACCGCCGCCCCTCTATGTTCACGTGCGCAGCGATACTGACAGACGGTCGGCCCGCAAATGAAGGTTCACTTCATAAAGCGCGGCATACAGTGCCGCGACTGCCTCCCGCGCGGTTTCGAATTGCTGGCCCAGATCCGAAAGATGCGTGACCTCGTAACCACCACCGGACATGCAATGCTCATCCGCTACGTATCCCGACTGTGTCTCAGCTGCGGCAGCGTCGTGCAGCATCCTCATCAGTAATCCGACATCTTCTATCACATTTAAAGCAATCAGTTCGTTGTCTTCGGATTCGAAGAAACGTTCCGCGACCGCGTGCAGCATCTCCGGACAATCGGAACCCGAAGTTATATCAAACACAGCATTCTTGGCGGTGTCTGTAGCGTTTAGCGCTGTATAAAGCGCCCTATGAAGGGGATCTTCGAAAACGCTCATTGACCGACCTCCACTGCGCTGGCGATGCACTGGAGCAGACCGGTTTCGGTCTTTGGGGAATAGAACATAGTGTTCTCCCTTTATTGCCTGGGGCGGGATGCCACAGGTCCAAGTGCAACCGCTCCTCGCGCGCGGTTGGGGTTGTAGGTTTCGAATTGAAAAAGCCGTTGCCTTTGATGTTGCGGCTCTCAACCAAAAGAGCTGCAACGCCAAATGGGAACGCTCGGCACGTCATGATCAGGTAATTATTGAAGCGGTCTATTATCGGCGGGATCGTCCCCCGCACATTGGGTTCACAGGCCCTGCAAGAGGCCAGCAGGTGCGACCCGCACCCTATACGGAGCGGTGTAACATCATCGCTGAAATCGGGTTAAATTTTCGCAACAGGGGTTTGGTTCTCGCACGCGCACCGATTTTCTTGTACCCGGGCATTTCCACCGTTTTTATACAGGTATTCCGCCGATGATCTTCACCCGGGTATTTACGTGTATGTCGCTGTTGGGGTCCCTTTCGGGTGCGGCCCTGGCCGACGACATGAACGCCCTGACATGGACCGAGCAGAAATGCGTCCTTTATCAACGTGCCTGGGATTGGGCCTATGTCAGTGTCGACCCCGATGGCATCGGTGAAGAGTTCATCGCCGACAATACCGCATTTGTTTCATCAGGCTGCACCGGGAACATCGCCGTCTGCCCCCGAAGCGACGCTGAACGTGAGATGGCGAACATGCTGACGGTGATGACAATGAGCGAAGGTATGGCAAGCACGTTTGTCCCGTTCGCATGCCCGGAAAGGCTGGAGTAGGTTTCGGCGCAGCGGCGGTGAAGGGGTGGAGGCGACAACAGGACCTGCTGCCTCCCGACTGGGGGGGTGGATATTGCCCAGACGTTGGAAACAGTCCGTAAGGTTCTCTGCCCGTCAGAAAAAGAAGGTACAAAACACAGACGTGGATATCGAGGTAAAATGGCCACAAGCTGCGTGACGCTTGCCGGTTACAAAGTGGAGGTGGTTTCGAGCAGATCCACCTCCACCAGCCGGGGTCACCGCGCGTAGCCCACTCACCTAACCACGCATGCATGCGGCGACGGCTTCTCGCCAGCCGGGCAACCGACCCTCAGGCTGCACCAGCGTGCCATCAGACCAGATGAGTCGTCAACGGCGGGTAGCTGCAGAGCTTAGCGGCCATTCCAAGCTTCAACTTAGGCTTTGCACGCCGCCCCTGTCCACGGAGGGATCACGATACCCTCAGAAGGCCGTTCCCCTCGGGCCGTCGCGCTCGCGGCTATCCCCACACATAGGCAATCTCAACAATCACCCTCTTTCCAGGCCCACGATTGCGGCCACGGCAATCGTGTGCGTCGTCGTCCCCGCCCAATGTCAGGTCCCCAGCGCTTCGAAAACACGGCAATCCGGCGTCTTTCAGGTTTTCCAGAGAAGAAATACGCCGCCTCGCGTTGAAAAAGTCTTGCTGCTCAACATCTCGCTTGAGGTCTTCAATAATGCTGGAAACCAACACACCTGTGTCTTCCGACCTGAGAAAGCGCGCACTCAGATCTTCATTGATGCCACCCAGTTTTCGGAAGAGGCAGGACAATGTCTTGTTCCAGCCCTTACCTGTCTCCACCCATTCCGTGCGATAGTCCTGGTTCTGGATATCCGCCCGGTCGAAACGCTCGGAGCAAACGCCAAGGACTTCCAACCTTGGATATTCACTGTCTCCGAGCTCGCCACGAACCCCGTATTCCGCCATATCTACAAACTCGTCGAAATCTTCCGGCTCAAATGCGAAGCGCGCGACCAGTTCCGCTTCGTCCAGCAGGATCGCTTTGTTTACATAGTGCTCGCTCATCAGGTTGCCCTTTTGTTGTTTTTTGGGACGACGCCCGGTTTCCGCACCCGCCCGATCACCTTGATCGCCCAGTGCGATCATAAGGTTCGGTCGGTATCGGATTTTGCAAAGCCGGTTTGGTGGGTTTTTCTGAAAAAGATTTTGTGCGCCAAGAATCCTGCCGTCTGAACCCCGACCTACCTCTCCAGGCTGCGGCGCGCAGCAGCGTGAGGCAAGTACTCAACACTGTTCCAAAACACAGATGTGACACATCGAAGATCGTGAAACGGGTGGAAGCCGGCGCTGCCAATCTTCCCGGATCCGTCTCCCCTGCCCTTTTCATCAGATTTCTCGGGTCAGCGATTTCACAATTCGCGAACTTGTTCCCACGTTGCTTCCACAGCAGCCTTGCCCGATCCGCTTTGCCTGGATTTGGAAGCTCGTTTTACGCATCAACAAAAGAGACCCCTATGACCCTGTCCAAAGACACCGAACTGACCAACCTCATCAACCAGGCGCAAAAGGGGCACGCCATGCTTTGCTACGCAAACGACGGCCTCCCGAAATCATCATTTGCTGTGACACAGCAATTGCAATGGCGCGCCAGGCTGATGAATCTCTTCGCCGATTGGCCGGACACCACCACCTCCATCCGCGCCATCTCTTACGTGTTCAAAGATGCTCCATTTGAATTGAGCCGCTTCGTGTTTGACGCCGTTGTTGTCTGGGATGGTACACGGTTTCTTCGGATCGAAGCAGACGACCTGCCAAGTGGCTTCCCCAAAAAGCTTGCTGGCTTCAAAAATGACGTCCAAGAGGCGTTGTTGTGCAACACGGGAGACGCCGTTCAGAGAATGTCTGAGCTGTATCACCACCAGCTTTTGATGGGACAAGCTTACCTAACGTCAGAAACCCTGACCGTGATGAACGTCAAAGGCGAAACCATGACATCGACACCCGAGTTGACACCCCGCCTGCCCTACGCGATCACCCTGTTGCTGACAGGGAAGTTTGGCAAGGTTTCCGAATGCCGCCCTGAAACGAATGCTCCAGGCGGTGCCTACCATGTCCCGGTCTGGGCCACAGCTGAGCAGAAGCACAGCCGGGTATCCCAGGCCCACTGCAAACGTCATCTTCCTGACCGCCTGCTTCCGACAGCGACGGACATCAGTAGTTATCTTGAGCTCACCCGAAAACACGAAGCCAAGCAGTTGAACAGGTAAGTCACCGGGGTATCTCCGCGAAGCGATTGGCGCGCGCATGGGTTCAGGATTTCCCACATCCTGACCTTCTCATGCGCCGTCGCCCTATCCTTTCGGAGCGGAATGTCCATGACATCCCTGCCCTCCCAAATAATCGCAACGCTAATTCGTGACAGCGCGTCCTTCACGAAGGCCTTCACGGTGGCTCGGGAGTCCGGGTCCTCGTGAAACACCGAGAATGTACAAATCGTATCGAGCCTTCCACTATAGTGCTGCCCGAACAGGACCACGGCATCGAACGTGTCTTTGACTATATCGTGCAGAATCCGGAGTTTTTCTGCACGCGCCTCGGTCATTTGGCGGTCGCGCTCGATCAGATCTTCGACCGCTTTTCTGTAGCTTTCATTTCCGCCAGAATCCGCACGACAATTGGGCACGCACCCGTCTGTTTCGGTCTCTTTGCTTTTCTTCATTTCTTATTCCTGTTGAGTGTGTGCAGGCGTTGGCCGGAACACCCGAGTAAGGACTTGAGTTGGCTCTTTTGATGCCCACCGCGTTCCGGGAAGCCTGACATCAGGCGGCGGCGGAACCCGCATTGTGCCGTACGGACCGGCGACCGAGAAACGATCGGCGGCCGTTGTGCACCTGCGGTATCGGGTGGATGCCCAGCCGTTCCTGTACGCGAGAAACGGGGTTCAAACGGCTGTAGCATGTCATTAACTGCTGGATCCGGCTTGGAAGCAACCGACCAACCTTGGCCGTCCCCAGGGATCGGTTCTGCTTGAACCGCATATCATCCATTGCGACGCGAATGCGGCGATCCACCTGGAACCGGGTTGCCCGATGCAGGCCCGCCGCCGACCAATCCGATTGCATATTCAGGATCACAGCGTGTCTTCGTTCAAGATTGAGATGCAGGTTCGTTGTCCCATAAGCGACAACAACCTCGTTCAGATCGGTATCTTCAGCGACAATCAGGCAGACGCGGGTCTTTGCACCACCGTCGCTGAATGGGAAATCAAAGGCGACAAGATCACCAGTGGAGAAACGTTCGCGGGCGGGAGTGTTGGGCATGATGGCTTCCTTCTTGTGTTGAAGGCAACCAGATTTCATTGAACCTCGATTGGCTCATTTTGTCCGGGTGCCATCGCAGACACGCGGACCAAATGAGAGCGACGAGGGACAAATATCACCCATATGAGTTCTTTGAGAAAACTCACGTCAGCGACGCAGTTTCAATTTAAAAAAAGTTAGTGAGAAATCGGCGTCGCTTAGACACTCGGGGCGGTTTCAGTTTCTCCGAGCTTTCGATGTTCCAGCAACTCATTCATTCAAGCGGGCAAAGCCCCATGAGAATTGCGTCCGCTTTGAAAGCGATCAACAAACCCTGTCCACGCGGCGGGAGATGGTAAGCTACGAACCGCGTCTCATACTCCGGTTTCCTCATCGCCACCTTCCCAAAGGTGCAAGTCCTCGTCGGACATCGGGGCCAGAAAATCCGGCGATGCCGTCTTCGGCAGTCCGGATCGGAAGGCATACGCTAAATCGGCTGCATCCGCACCGGCGCGATGGGTCGTGCCTCGATTGGTCTTGGTCTTATACACCCGGCCAATTTGACCAGGCGCGAGAACGCCCTCTTCCCGCGAAAACGCAATCCACGCTATCCGATCGAAGTCCTGAATCTCCAGCCTCGCGGACTCGTTGACTGTGCTCAACAGTCGCTCGAGCCAACGCTGATCGAACTCGGGACAATCACTCACAAGAATGTTGTCCCCGACACTCTCAATCAGCCAATGCGCAACCTCATCGGCAGGCATCGCAGTCTCCAATTCGGAGAAGGGAATGTTGTGCACGGCAGCGCTTTTGTCCGACCATTCGTCGAGAGACCAGGTTTCGTGTGGCCGAACCAGTTTGCTCTCGACCACCACGCGGCGATCTTTGAGTTGGGCGATACCCACTTCGATCGGCCAGCTCTTCGGGCTCATGGACGAGGCCTCGAAGTCAATGAAGATGAGGCTTTTCGACCGGGCAGGCTTTCCTTCTGCGTCAACCCCAACACCAAGGCCAAGTTCCTGGCGTCTTGCAAAGAAAGCTTCCTCTTCCGCCCCCGGTTTCGCCATCTTCTCCACGAATTTATCGGCGTCCAAATCAGACATGGGGTACAGCCCTGTTACCTTTGAACATGATCACCACTATCGGCACACGTCCATAAAGCGCATCACGGTCGACCTGTCCGGAAAGCGCCCTGATGGTGCCTCCAGGCCATCAATGTCAGCCAGCGACAGACCAGAGCGCTCCGCCACCTGCTCTCGTGTCATCCCGGCTGTCTTGCGCGCTGCGCGACATGTAAGCGCCAGGTTTCTCTTGGGTGCATTCCGGTCGAGGTGATCCTTCAGACCGGGACGGAGTTCCGTAAGTTTCTCAATCAATTCATCAGGCCTCATTTGTGGACCTCCCGCAGAATGAATGTACCAAAGTCAATGACTTACGGCAATATCTCCGGGACAGGTTTGCTCCGGATGAGACAGTCAAAGATCGGCTGATCGAACTTTTTCAAAAAAGTTCAACAAACCCGCTTTGACGCTTTCAATTTGTTCCCAGGTCATTCTCACACCGGGAGACATTCCCTCAATCAAACACAAAAAACAAAGGCTTCGATATGATCCCATACACAGAAAAACCCGGAGACGATTTCGGTGTGATGAATTTTGTTCTTCGGGCACTCTACGCCACCGGTCGCTTGACAGGGCCCCAACCTGAGGCGAGCGATCCGCCATTTGCCACACGCAATAACCTACTCGGATTATACATCGACGAGCGCCCCAACGGCTGGGTCGCAAACATCACCTTCAAGCATGTACCTCCAGGAATGCCCAACTGCGTCGGAACACCAGAGCGCACGCCGTTTCCTGACAGACGCACCGCCTTCCTGGCCGGCGCGGCGCTTGTTTGCGAAATCGCCACCGGCTCCCGCGAGCTGCCATTCCTTATTGTCGGTGACCGATTAGTCTACACGGCATAGCGAGCATAACGTGTACGAAGTCTGGGGTGTTCCCGGTATCTAGCCGGGTCCACCTCGCCATCCATGCAGATCACGTGTCGGCTGGCTCGGGATTTGCATGGGGGTAAAGTCGCATCGCGCTTTCTCGCTTCGAACAGAACGTCAAGCGCCCATCTTCGCAGGTTCCCCTCAAGCTAAGCTCCACAATTGACCCCGGAATTCCGATCGTGCCTACTGTGCGGGTTGAGGAGAACTGATGCATGCAAGAACCCGTAGTTCGTGAACTGCTGGGCCGGATGCTGGCCCATCGTTTGCTCATTGAACGTTTGATTTACCGCCTTCGAGAAGTCGATGCTTTCCAATCCATGGGACTGGAATCTGACTTGAGAAAGATCGAAGCAGATATTGAAGCATACAATTTGCCAGAGGGAATTTCTGAAGCCTGTCAGGACGAGCTGGAAAATCTTGGTGATCATGTCCAGTCTGGCCGGGTGGCCAAAGAATAGATCGCTCAACCGGGTTGAGAGAGGAAAGATCTACGATCACTGGTGGGTGATACTAACCACCGACGGGCACATACCCTCGACGGAGCTTTTGTGTCTCAAGTTTTCGGAGCGCTTCACTAGCCTGGGCTTCGTCATCATACGTCACCCTCATAGCTTGACCGGTTGTGCCAATACGCCCCCAGGTCCGAAGGACAGACACTTCCCCAAACAGCGTCGGTTGCAGTTCAATCCCATAGAACCGCGCCATGTTGAGGTCAGGGTCCACGTGGATCAGGTGGACAGGTATGGCTGCGTTCAGCTCCATGCCATCACTATCCTTTGCTACAGAGCTTCTGTCCAATGACTTTGAGAGATGAATTCTTCAAAAAGGATTCAGAACCTGAATGCGCCTTGATGTCGACTTTACCTACCCGCCGCACATTCACTTCTGAAAATTTCGATAAATACATTCGATTGGATACGTAAAACTCGCCGGCCGAGCGTCCCATTTGATTTACCGATGCGGCCATCGGCAAACTGTCCGATCCTCAGGATCGGATCCAAACCGTTTTGTCAGACTTGCTCGCTTGGACCAAGTCAGGGGTGGCGCGCAAGAAGCCACTCATGGCATCCACCGATCGCCCAACGGATATCAACTTACTGGAATCCGGAGCTGAAGAGGCGTTCGCCCTGTTCGTCAATTACCTGCTTCGCCTTGGCGATACTGAAGCTTTCGGCCTGATCCCGGCTTTCAAACACATCCGCCCGGACCACCGAATGGGTCTTACGATCTCCGTCGATGGTCTTTTCGATACGGGCCAGCAAACGGTATTTGCCGCCCTCGGGCATCAGGTCAGGGAAAATCTCGAACCCTTTGTACAAGACTGGCTCCGGTTCAGACTCTTCGCCGCCACCGAAGAGTTTGGAGAAGAGGGACATGGGGCGCCTCCTTTCAATGTTGCTCGGACCGGAGATTAACGCCGCCAAGAACTGGGGTGAAGCGGGTCGCGAGATTAGATCACCGTCCGTCGACCCGAAAGTGCGCTCCGCGCATGAACTGAAGGTCCCGATCCACGGCGAAAGCTCGGTCCTCCGCACCACTCTCCCTTGTACGGAACGGCCCAAAGCGGCCGTTTGCGTCGGTGTCATCGAAGGTCTGGTTGGAGCCCATGGCAGACATTGTTCAATGTGTTCGACAACCTCACGTTTTACGAAAGTGACAAGTCACCGCGTTGGTACTAAGTTGAGACATAAATATTCAAATATTTGACTGCCCAGTTTCTCAGCTTCACCCAGCGCGAGTTTCATATGTCCAAGTTCAAATTTCCTACCGCCTTTACCATTCTGTTCATACTGATTGCCGTCGTGGCCGCCCTTACGTGGGTTATTCCGGCCGGTGAGTACGACCGTCAGATGAACGAAGCTCTGGGCAGCGAAGCGCCTGTCCCGGGCACCTACCACGAAGTCGAGCCGAACCCCCAAGGACTTACGGCAGTTATCCTTGCCCCGATTGCAGGTATGTACGATCCTGGTCTTCTGGGAAGTTCATCCAGCGCGGCGATTGATGTCGCTTTGTTTGTTTTAGTCATCGGCGGTTTCCTGATGGTTGTCACCAAGACAGGAGCTATCGACGCCGGCATCGGTTGGTTGCTGCACAGGTTGGCAGGGCGGGAAATCCTGATGATCCCAATCCTGATGATCGCCTTTGCCTTTGGCGGGACAAGCTATGGCATGGCCGAAGAATCCCTCGCGTTCTACGCTCTGATCATTCCGGTTTTTATTCGGGCAGGGTACGACTCCTTGACCGGGGTTGCGGTGATCATGCTAGGCGCAGGCATTGGGACCCTGGGCTCAACCTTCAACGCATTTGCGACAGTTGTTGCCTCGCAAGGTGCGGGTATTCCGTTCACGAACGGGATCGTTCTTAGGTTCATTATCCTTGTCCTTTGTCTTGCTGCGGGCATCGCATTCGTCATGCGATACGCATCACGCGTGAAAGCCGACCCGTCATTGTCCGTGGTGGCCGATCAGGCCGAGGAAAACCGGGCGCATTTCCTAAAGAGTTCGGAAGGCGATGATACGTTCCCCGACATGACCAAGACGCGTTCGATCATTCTGGTTCTTTTCGGGATTACCTTCGCCATCATGATCTATGGTGTTGTCGCGCTGGGGTGGTGGATGGCCGAGATGTCCGGTCTCTTCCTGGTGATGTCCATCATCGTTTGGTGGGTCGGGAAAACGGATGAAGGGTCCAGAATGGACGAAGGGACCTTTGTGGAAACCTTCGTTGATGGCGCGCGCGATTTGCTGGGCGTTGCCCTGATCATTGGCGTCGCGCGCGGTGTTGTCGTCATTATGGACGCGGGCAAAATCACCGACACAATCCTCGCCGGAGCCGAGGGGTTTGTCTCGGGGCTGAGCGAGTTTGCTTTTATCAACGCGATGTTTGGCATTCAGATCTTGATGTCATTCCTGGTGCCGTCCTCGTCAGGGCTGGCCACGCTTTCGATGCCGATCATGGCACCACTGGCAGACTTTGCGGGCGTCGGTCGTGACCTGGTGGTTACAGCGTATCAGTCAGCAAACGGATGGGTGAACCTGTTCAACCCGACATTTGCCGTCGTCATGGGAGGGCTAGCCATTGGTCGTGTGTCATATGACCGGTGGCTGCGCTTTGTTTTCCCGCTGCTCGTAATTCTAGCCGTGATCATCTGCGCCGCACTTACCGTTGGGGCCATAACTGATCCGGGGATCGACGGGCCGGCAACCGAGACTTCAGACACAACATCGAACTGAGCCGTCGCAATGACCGATCGCTCCGCTCCAGAGACGACTTCGACATCAGGTGCCCTAGGGCTGACGGCCTGTATCGCTTTGGTTGTTGGAAACATGATCGGGTCGGGAGTGTTCCTTCTACCAGCGTCACTTGCACCGTTTGGGCCAATCGCAATTGGTGGGTGGATTCTGACTTCGGCAGGGGCGCTTGTTCTCGCGATCATTTTCGGAAGGCTGTCACGCGTCGTTTCGAAACCCGGTGGCCCCTACGCCTATTCGCAAGAAGCATTCGGAGACTTTGCAGGCTTCATTATTGCCTGGGGGTACTGGATCGCACTTTGGACCGGGAACGCAGCTGTTGCTGTCGCGTTGGTGGGATATCTGGGTTTCCTGTTCCCAATTATCATCGAAGTGCCAATGTACGGCCTATCGACCGCGTTGGTTGCAATCTGGACGCTCACCTTGGTCAACATCCGAGGGGTCGAAGGGGCTGGTTTGGTTCAGATCGTGACCACCGTGCTCAAGCTAGCTCCGCTGATATTGATTGGCACATTGGGTATCTTCTGGATCAACACCGAGAACTATGTTCCGGTCAATCAAAGCGGCACCACGGCGTTTACGGCGATTTCTGCCGCGGCTGCTCTGACGCTTTGGGCCTACCTGGGTCTTGAATCTGCGACGGTTCCCTCTGGTGATGTTATCGAGCCGGAAAAGACTATCCCGCGCGCCACCGTGATCGGCGTGATTATCGCCGCAAGCGTCTATATCTCGGTAACCGCCGTTTCGATGGGCGTCATTCCTGCCGAGTTGCTCGCTGTTTCCGCCGCACCTCTGGCAGCCGTCGGTGAGGTGATGTTTGGTCCCGTTGGCGGCGTCCTTGTTGCTGTGGGTGCGGTGATTTCGACCTTTGGCACTTTGAACGGCTTTACACTGCTCAGTGGCCAGGTCCCTTACGGTGCTGCCTTGGATCGCGTCTTTCCTGCAGCCTTGGGCCAAAAATCCAAATTTGGAACGCCTGCCAATGCGTTAATCCTGTCGAATGCGCTGGCTTCGGTTCTGATCATCATGAACTATGCGCAAGGGCTGGTCGCCGCATTCAACTTTGTCATTTTGCTCGCCGTTGTCGCAAGCCTGTTGCCCTATGCCATTTGTTCCGTAGCCGAGATCATGATCCGGCTGAAAGGCGGGCAGGTCCTGCATGGCCCGGAACTGGCGAAGGTCATCGTACTGGGCGCGCTTGGGTTCATTTATTCGGTCTGGGCCTTCATCGGCTCAGGCGCCGAAACTGTTTTGGTTGGCTCGGTCCTGCTGCTTATGGGCGTGCCTATCCATGTCTGGGTTCGCTGGGGCCAGGCCAATGACATTGAAGAGATTCAGAAAACGGATAGTTCGAAAGGAGAGTTGCCATGAAGCTCGGCGTTCATTCCGAGATCGGAAAGCTCAACAAGGTGATCGTCTCGCGCCCTTCACTGGCGCATGATCGTCTGACACCACGAAATTGCGAAGAGCTTTTGTTCGATGACGTGATCTGGGTCGAGCAGGCCCGCAAGGACCACGCAGAATTCTGTTCCCTGATGCGAGAACGCGGGGTCGAGGTCTACGACATTCAGGATCTGCTGGCTCAAGCCATCGCAGACGACCCCGCAGCGCGCGCCTTCCTTCTGGACCGCCTGATCACGCCCAACATGGTCGGTCTGGGCTTCTCCGTCGAAATGCGCGCATGGCTGGACGAGATGGATGCTAAGCTGCTTGCTCGGCATATGCTCGGCGGCATCGTCTTCGCAGACCTTCCCAAAGGCATGATTGATGAGCAGTTCGGCGATCTTGTTTCGCTGGGTGATTTCATTCTTCCGGCCATCCCTAACGCCCAGTTTCAACGAGACCCCTCCTGCTGGATTTTCGATGGTGTGACCACGAATCCAATGTTCTGGCCTGCTCGTAAGCCGGAAACCTTGATCATGCGAACTGTGTACCGGCACCACAAGATGTTCAAAGACGCCGAGTTTGAGTTCTGGTGGGGCGACAGCGACGACGATTTCGGCCTCGCTTCGGTTGAGGGCGGAGATGTTCAGCCAGTTGGCAATGGAACGGTTTTCATCGGGATGGGTGAGCGTACGACCCGGCAGGCTGTCGCACAGGTCGCAGAAGCGCTGTTCAGCAAGGGCGGCGCCGAGCGTGTTGTCGCCTGTGCAATGCCCAAGAGCCGCGCGGCCATGCATCTGGATACAGTGTTTACATGCCTCGACCATGACAAGGTCACCGCATTTTCTGAAGTGGCGGATCAGATCACATGTATCTCGATCCGTCCCGGCGATCGTGGGGATTTGGATATCCACGTGGAAAAAGGGCACCTGTTTGACGTCTACAAGGAAGCCTTGGGGCTGAATTCGCTCAAGGTGATTTCTACAGGTGGCAACGAATTCCAGGCCGAGCGCGAACAATGGGATGACGGTAATAACGTCGTCGCCCTCTCGCCAGGTGTTGTTGTCGGCTATGCGCGCAACACGTTCACGAATGGCAAGATGCGCGCAGCCGGCGTCGAGGTGATCGAAATCTCGGGTCAAGAACTTGGGCGCGGCCGTGGTGGCGGCCACTGTATGACCTGCCCGATCGACCGCGACCCCGCCTATTGAATTTACCATGGGCGCAGCCCCCTGCGCCCTCTGATTTTTGTTAGGGAGAGATAAAATGGCATTCAATCTCAAAGGCCGTAGCTATCTGAAAATTGCCGATTTCAGCCAGCGTGAAATGCTGTATCTGCTGGATCTGGCCCGCGACCTGAAGCGCGCGAAATACGCCCGCGCCGAGCAGCCGTCGCTGACCGGCAAGAACATCTGCCTGATCTTCGAGAAAACCTCGACACGCACCCGCTGCGCATTTGAAGTGGCCGCCTACGATCAGGGTGCGAACATCACCTATCTCGATCCGTCGGGCTCGCAAATCGGGCACAAGGAGTCGATGAAAGACACCGCCCGTGTTCTGGGACGTATGTTCGACGGGATTGAATTCCGCGGTGCGGGACAGGACATGGTCGAGACACTGTCAGACTATGCCGGCGTCCCGGTCTATAACGGCCTGACGGACGATTGGCATCCAACACAGATGCTGGCCGATATGCAGACCATGATCGAGCACGCTGACAAGCCCCGCAAGGACATTGTCTATGCCTATTCGGGTGACTGCCGATCGAACATGGGCAATTCGCTTTTGATGCTGGGCGCGATCATGGGCTGCGATGTTCGAATGATCTCGCCAAAAGAAACCCAGCCCCATGACGACGTACGCGAATTGGCGATGGAGCGGGCCGAAAAGACAGGCGCACGTGTGACCATCACGGACGATACGTCTGCGGTCGAAGGCGCGGACTTCATTCATACCGACGTCTGGGTATCAATGGGTGAGCCGAAAGAGGTTTGGGCAGAGCGCATCAAACTGCTGAGCCCATATCAGGTAAACATGGATCTGATGAAGAAAACGGGCAACCCGAGCGTCAAGTTCATGCACTGTCTGCCAGCCTTCCACAATCTTGAGACCAAGGTCGGTCAGGACATTCACGAACAATTTGGCATCACCGAGATGGAAGTGACCGAGGAGGTCTTCGAAAGCGATATGAACATCGCGTTCGAGCAAGCCGAAAACCGGATGCACACGATCAAGGCGATCCTCGTCGCGACATTGGGAGCCTGAACCATGGGACGCGTTGTTGTAGCACTTGGCGGCAACGCGCTTCTCAAACGGGGGGAGGCGATGACAGCGGACAATCAGCGCAAGAACGCGAAGATTGCCGCCGAAGCCCTCGCCCCGCTCTGCGAAGCGCACGAAACCGTCATCACTCATGGCAATGGCCCGCAGGTCGGGATGCTGGCCCTGCAAGAGATCATGTATACGGATGTCGAGGAGTACCCGCTGGACGTTTTGGTCGGCGAAACGATGGGCATGATCGGCTACATGATCGAGCAGGAGCTTGGTAACATTCTGCCTTTCGAGCATCATATCGCCACCCTGTTGACCATGATCGAGGTAGACCCAAGCGACCCGGCCTTCGACAACCCTACCAAGTTCATCGGGCAGGTTTATTCCGAAGCGGACGCCAAGAAAGAGGCGGCTGACAAGGGCTGGACGGTGAAACCGGATGGCGAGTACTGGCGGCGCGTGGTGCCCTCGCCGCGCCCGAAACGTATCTTTCAGGTCGAACCGATCCGTTGGATCCTGGAAAAGGGCGCGACCGTGATCGCTGCTGGCGGAGGCGGCATCCCGACGATGTACGAGGCAGGCGCTGAAAGGAAACTGGTCGGGGTCGAAGCCGTCATCGACAAGGATTTCGCGTCCTGTTTGCTGGCACAGAATCTTGGTGCAGACTTCTTTGTTGTTGCAACGGACGCCGAGGCTGTGTTCCTCAATTGGGGAACGCCCGATCAGAAGGGCATTCGGTCCATCACGCCAGATGCTTTGGACGAATACGACTTCCCCGCCGGGTCAATGGGCCCCAAGGTTCAGGCGGCACAAGACTTTGTGCGATCCTCGGGCGGTCGTGCGATCATTTGCGCCCTAGCCGATGTTCCTGCAGCCGTTCGCGGTGAAAAAGGTACGACAGTATCGCTAGAGGCGGGGGAAACACAGTTTCACTAGGCCCGAAGAATAGGCTTTGTTGATTGTAATGCCTTCTATGGGACACCGGGGTCGACACTGCGCGCTGCGCGTCACTAGATCGTGCGTATGGGTTATCAGGCCATAAAATTTAACTTCCTCTGACATCCTTGTGGGCGGAATGCTGGCCAGGCACAATGCAGACCCTCTGCCAAGAAGTTGACAACGAATGGGTGCTTCAGGATGTCCATTCTAGCACCTTCAGTGCCGTTCTAAGCAAAGGTAGCGTCAGAGCCATTTCAGTCCGAACATTTCCTTCAGCGCAGACAACAGAAGCGTGGGCAGTGCGGCGATGAAGAACACTCCGAGCAAATGCGACAGAGGCAGGGAAACTGTTCCAAGCACGAAATGTCCAGCGCCGGTATAAATGGCGAGAAGAGACAGCAATATGGAAATGCTCACCGCTCCAAGCAAGGTGCGGTTGCCGAGCGGCGACTTGCGGTAGAGCGTGGAGGTCGTTCGGGCGTCGAAAATATGCCAGATCTGGGCAAAGATCAGTGTCATGAACGCTGCTGTCTGGGCGTGTTCCAAGGAGGCGCCTCGTTCGAGAAACTCCTGGAAGACATAAAAGGTCAGCAGGCCGAGCAGCGTTCCCCGGATCAGGATCCGCTCCTTCATTCCGCCGCCGAACAGATTATCGTCGCGCGGGCGCGGTGGGCGCTGCATCAGGTCGGGTTCCGCTTTCTCGAAGCCGAGTGTCAGAGCCGGTAGCCCATCCGATACAAGATTCACCCAGAGGATCATCAGCGGTGTGATCGGCAGGAGCGGGTCTGCCCCCATCAGTAGGAAGGCGAACAGGATCGTTGAGACCTCGGCCACGTTGGCGGTGAGCGCCTGCCGAATGAATTTCAAAAGATTGTCGAAGATGCGCCGGCCTTCGCGGACTGCCGTCACGATGGTGGAGAAATTGTCATCGAGCAGCACGAGGGCAGCGCTGTCCTTGGCGACCTGCGTGCCGGTGATGCCCATGGCGACACCAATATCTGCCGCTCGCAGAGCGGGCGCGTCGTTGACGCCATCCCCGGTCATTGCCGCCACCTCGCCATTCTCCTGCATGGCATTGACGATGCGCAGCTTGTGCTCCGGGGTCACCCGGGCAAAGACGGCCGCGTGCTGCACCATCTCTTTCAAATCCTGATCGCTCATCTGGTCGAGCTCGACCCCGGTATGAACCGTCTGCGTGTCGCTGGTGCGAATGCCGATCTGTTCCGCAATCGCTTGGGCGGTCACGGCGTGGTCGCCGGTGATCATCACCGTTCGGATGCCGGCCCCGGTTGCCTCCGAAACGGCGATGGGTACTTCGCTGCGCGGCGGGTCCATGATGCCGTGAATGCCAAGCAGTACGATCCGCTGCTCGGGATCGGCATGGTCCAGATCCTCTTCTGCCACCTCCCGATAAGCCACGGCGAGGGTCCGGAGCGCCTTCTCGCCGAAACTGTCGATCACCGCCTCGATCTCTTCCCGCAAAGCCGGGGAGATCTCAAGCGTTTCCCCGGCCATGCGGACATGGCTCGCCCTTGACAGGATCACATCAGGCGCCCCCTTGGCGCCGAGTACAGTGCGCCCATCCGGCAATCGAGCGAAGACAGACATCATCTTGCGCGTTGAATCGAAGGGGAATTGCCGAAGCGCCTCGACCCGCGCTTCTGTCAACTTCTCGCGGGAAATCCCGACCTTGGCCGCGGCCACGACCAGAGCGCCCTCAGTCGGGTTGCCCTGGATCGCCGGGCGCCCGTCAGCCTCGACCATACGCGCATCGTTGCAATAGGCGGAGACGGCCAGCATCTGCCGAAGATCCGTTTCGGCCTCGATCTCGGCCACGCTGCCGTCTTCGGAACGGAACTCACCATGCGGATCGAACCCCTCGCCGGTCACTTCCCAGTCCTTGCCACCGGCCCAGCATTGCATCACCTGCATTTGGTTCTGCGTGAGCGTGCCGGTCTTGTCTGAACAGATCACCGAGGTCGCGCCGAGCGTTTCTACAGAGGAAAGCCGTCGTGCCAAGGCGTTGCTGGCAACCATGTTTTGTGATCCCAGCGTCAGAACGATGGTGACTACTGTCGGCAGGCCCTCCGGGATCGCCGCGACCGACAGCGAGATTGCCGTGTTCAGCATCTCAGCCGCATCCATTCCATTGACCACGCCAATGCCGATCACGATGGCGACCACGATCAGGGCCGCCGTGATCAGCACCTTGGAAAGGCCCTCGATCTTGAGTTGCAGCGGGGTTTTTGGCTCTTTCGCAGAGGACATGAGGGCAGCGATGTGACCGACCTCGGTCTCCATTCCGGTGCCCACGACAATGCCTTCACCAGCGCCGCCAGTGACCTGCGTGCTCATGAAGCCCATATTCAGACGATCGGCCAAAACGACGTCTTCGTCCTCGATCGGATCGGCATGTTTGTCGACCGGTTCGGATTCTCCCGTCAACGCGGCTTCGTCGACCTGCATCCGGCTGGCGGTGACAAAGCGAATGTCGGCGGCCAGAATGTCACCGGCTTTTACTCGCAGAATATCGCCCGGCACGAGATCCGCCGCCGGTACCTCGACGATCTCGCCGCCGCGGCGCACGAAGGCCTGCGGTGCAGACATCTCCCGCAGGGCTGCCAAGGACTGCTCGGCCTTATATTCCTGCCAGAAGGAGATGAAGGCGTTAAAGACGGCGATCGCGAATATCGCAATCGCATCAACCCAATGCCCCGTATAGGCCGAGACAAGAGCACCTGCTATCAGGATGATCAGCAGCGGGCTTGCGAATTGCCGCAGGAGCATCTTCCATGGCGGAACTGTTGCAGTCTCTTCCAAGCGGTTTGTACCGTGTGTTGAAAGCCGCTTGGCCACCTCGTCCGGATTCAATCCCGTCTCAGGGTTCACGCCGAGGTTTTCGGCGACCGCTCTACCGTCCAACACCCAAGGTGCGTTCGCGTTTCCAAGAACCGATGGGGTTGTCTGTGCGAAACCTGACATTCTCAACTCCGAATGAGCAATTGCGTGACCGGATAAGTCTTGGGGTGCCAGTGCCCATTCTCAGCCAATGAGCCAACCTGCGCAGTTCATTGACGGTTCTCCAATTTGTGATGCGCACGCCTTTATCCAGATACCAGCAGCGACGGAGCTTTGTCATCTGCAAAATCGAGAAAGGTAAGAAAAGCAGATGTCCGCCATTGAATGGAATACGCCCAGCCTAGAGAGACCGCGGTTAGCCGACATTTAGGCTCTTCCTGTCAAGGGCAGCAATGTCCGCATTGCGGTCATTGGCACTAAGCGCAGCGAAGGTCAGGTTCCCGCCCTTCGTGTCGTACTTCACCCCCCTAACCTTCCCAATCCAACTTTAACCAATAGCGGGTGTATCTGAGTTCACCTGTTCGGCTCAGCGCCCCCTTTTCTACCAGGTCCTGCAGATCCCGCGTCGCCGTGGCGCGCGACGTTCCCGTGATAGAGATATAGTTCTCGGCGCTGAGCCCCCCTTTGAACCCGTCCTGTCCAGCCTTGAACAAACGGGCGACTACCTTGCTTTGGCGGGCGTTAAACTGATCACGATACCGATCGTAAAAATGCGTCTTGGTAATAAAGAAGCCGACCCGCTCAAGCGTCACCTGCTGTGCTGTAAGGGCTGTCTCGGCAAACCAAACGAGCCATGGCGTGACGTCCAGCGTCCTTTGATGGCGTTCAAGCTGATCATAATATGCCTTCCGCTCTCGCTCGATCGTGAAAGCAAGTGCAATCAGACTCGGCTGACCAATGTTTTGTGCCAGGGACTTTTCAGCCAGCGCCCTACCCAACCGGCCATTGCCGTCTTCAAAGGGGTGAATGCTCTCGAAATAAAGATGACTCAATCCTGCCCGGATCAGTGCACGCAATGGTTCGGGACCATCCGGTGCGGTCCGGTTGAACCAGGTTACGAACTGGTCCATTTCAGCCGGAACCTGACGTGAAGGTGGCGCTTCGAAATGAACCGTTGGACGGTCTAGCCTGCCTGAGACGATTTGCATCGCATCCTCATGGCTCCGGTATGATCCAATCGATTCCAGATGCCTGTCATGGGACAGAAGCATGTCATGCCACTGAAACAGGGTGTCGTGTGACAGTGGTTCTGAATAGTTGGAATAAACGTCCACCATCATTTCGGAAACGCCCTGCTCGCGCGGTTTGGACGGATAGCTGTCGGGAGCCAGTCCAAGATGTCGGCGCAGGGATGATTGCACGCTGAGCCGATCCAGCATCTCACCTTCGATCGCGCTGGTTTTCATCGCCTCTTCGCTCAGCAGGTCGATACGCAATTGATCACGATCTGCCCGGTTCACATGATGTACCGCTCCAAGCACTTCCCCTGAGGACAACAGGAACTGTTGCTCGTATGGTTCGAGTCTTGAGGCATCGTAACGAAATGTCGGCCAATCAGGGCTCTGCCAGTTCCACATCGTGAGGTATAAGAATCCAGTCTATAACTCATTATTTATTACTTTATGATCCATAGAGGTCAATCCTATAGCTCACTTCTTCCCGAACCGTTCAATCCAAACATTGGATTGAAGTATAAGCTGACGACAGAAAATCTCTTCCTGTTTCAAAAAACCTACGAACCATTGGAGGTCCGCGTCAGCATTGCGCTTGGAGATAGTTCTCCCTTTTCAATCTTGGCCAGTAGTGAAATCAGATAAGCCCCTGGAGACTGTATGTTCTCAGCACGCTGACAGATGTACCCGAGAACGATGAAGCGAATAGCTGGGCCAAACGTTGATTTCATTGCATACCAGGTTTGGCCAAGCCGTAGATACTCTGCGATATCATCCATAAGCCGATCACAGTGGTGCTGATCTTTTGCAAAGCGTAGCTCTGAGCATAGCCGTGGAAAACTGCGCTCCATTTGGTCTGGAGAAACCTGAATCTGAGAAAGTTTTTCTTTCTTAACTTCCGGATTCAAAGAGTCCTCTTTGTGCCCCTCAATTTCATTGTCACTGTCCCTCAATTTTTCTGTATCTGTCTGTGTTATTTCTGAGATTTCCACAGAGATTTCTGCCAATAGCTCGCAGAGTACATTCGCATCTGGTTTGCGACGCAGAGCATTGCGTACGGTGGTCATCAAATCGGAGACCGCGGTGTCATTTGCTACGAGTTCCCTAAGGCGTGCCAGAGCGGCGGAAACCTTGTCACGGAGTACAGTGAACTCCAGAACTCGATCAGCGTGCCTCTGGGCTTCCTGGATGAACTCAGGGTGCCGTTCAGACAAGGGCATCAAGGAGAGCCCAGTTGCGGTGACCACCCTGCCCTGTCGATCCCGGCGCGCCCATCGCTTACCGTTTGCGCTCATTACGCGGCGGATAAGTCCAAGCTCAACCAGCGTCGAGATATGACGCTCAACTGTCTGCACGCTGACATGCGTCCGTTTGGCGATCGCCGCGTTGGAAGCGAAGCAGATGTGATGATCATCTTGGTCCGCAGTAATCTGATCACCGCCCACAAAAGAAATCATGGCTCTCAGGACATTGAGAGTTGTGGATTTCAACCCAAGAGGTTCTCTGGCCTCTTCAACGGCGCGAAGAAGTATCCATTTTTTGGGTGTACTACTCCCCTGCCCTGCCGTCCCCGACAAGGTTGCTCCATTTGGAGCCAATGCTGCTACTGTTTTCATGATTATCTATCGGCAGACAAAAATTACCCGTTCGCTCAAGAGCGTTTTTTCTTGTGTGGCGATTCGGGTGCTGCTAGATTCTAGGTGTCTAATCTAAGAATTGCGCTTTGCGCAGCAGCCCTCGAAGCTCCGGTTTCGGGGGTTTTGTTTGTTTGCCTTCCTCCTTTCTGCTCGTCCTCAGTTCTTTTTCTCGGCGTTTACAGCTGTAAACTCAGCGTGTGAGCGCTTGATGATTTCAGCCATGTTTTTGTCCAACCAGCTAGCGAAGTCAGCGTTAGCTCCGGTCCTTTTGACCGAAACTGTTAGTGATCCGTTGGTGGATCTGATTGTAACTCCTTCAATTGGGCTGAGTTCGGCGGCACCTTCTCTTTGTCGTGCACCACGTTTGGCAGCTGCTTTTAGGAGCATTTCCAGCCGATCATCTGACGACATTGATGGCTCAATGGTTGCAAGCAGGTTTGCCGCTTCATCTCCCGCCAGCTTGCCTGCAACGAAGTGTTCTGCAAGCATGGTCCATTTTGGGCGGCCTGATTTTGGGGCTGCGCCGATCATGTCACCAATCTTTGCAGGAACATGTTGCGTAACTTTTGTCAGGTGAGACAGCCCTGATTTCGAAAGGTTCAATACTTGCCGCACCGTTGCAGAGTCATGCCCGGAAGTCAGGATCGCCTCGGCGAAACGTGCTTTCTCGTAGAAGGAAAGATTGCGCCTCGCAGCATTCTCAAGCCCTTTGGCGAGAAGCGCTGAAGCGTCGTCGATATCCTGAACATTGGCGCGGACTCTAATACCGAGTTCACGACAGGCTTTGAGCCTCCTCCTCCCATAAATTGCTTCGTATCGACCGTCGGATTTCGATTTTCTGACAAGAATGGGAACTTGTTGGCCACCGTCTTGGATACTCGACATCAAGCTTTCAAAGCTATCGTCTTCTTCGTCAGTGTTTACAGCTGTAAACTCACCAAGCCTATCGGCTGGCCCCCAATCGTCGATCAGAGCAGGGTCAATTTCCCTGATTGCGGCCAAGGAGCCCTGAAGCGCGCCAAGTGCAGGCGCATTGGGTTTTGGGGCTTTGTCAATGGTCTTGGGGCTAGAGCGCGCGATGGTGTTTGCGATCCCAGACATCTCCTGAAGCGATTTTCTAGCCATTAGCTGCGTCCCCATGCTTGATGGATCATTTGCTGTACCTCAGAACCGATCGCATCCATTGAGTTCTTTGCTCGATCATAAGTTGCGCGTGTCATTTCCGACCGCACGACCTCGTAAATTGATTGTTTGAGCATTGTGGCGTCACTGATTGCGGTGCTCTTGAGGGCCGTAGCTGACATAACGCGATCCTGAAACAGTGCTCGCATGAACGAAGCCAGTTGTTGAGACGGTACGTCTGTCGGCTCGTCGCGCGTTATCAGGAATTTGAAGTTGTCGTATTCGAGCGTCGCGCCGGCATCTTCAATGACTGCCATGTAAGCACCAGCGAGTTCGAGAAATTGAGCCGTAGAAGACACGTCCAGCATCGAAGGTGTCAGTGGCACAAGCAATGAACTGGCGGCGGCCATCCCGGCTATTGTCAAGAATCCGAGTTGAGGTGGGCTATCAATCAGAACAAGGTCAAAATCGCCTTCTACCTGGGCCAAGGCATTCCGTATTCTCGTAAAGAACGGATGGTCCGGGTTGGAGTGAACGGCAGATTCTGTCTCAAATTCGGAAAGAACAAGCCGTGACGGTGCTACAGACAGACCGGGGAAGTATGTCGGAAGCACAACGTCCGACATATCTACCGGATCTTCATACCGAATGGCATCGTAAATCGTCAGCCCGTCAAACTCTATTTCAGGGCTGATGCCGCACATGGATGTAAGCGAGCCTTGTGGATCCAGGTCAACGGCCAGTACACGGTAACCTCGAAGCGCAAAATAATGAGCCAAGTGAATTGTTGTGGTGCTCTTGCTGCTCCCACCTTTGAAGTTCATCAACTGCCAGACTTGGAGTTTCTCTCCTTCAGTCCGACGAGGGATATAGCGCCCCTTTTTGCGAGAAGTTTTCTCAAGCGTTTCGCGAGCCTCCCAAAGCTCATGCGCGGTATAGTAACGTCGACCGCTGCGCACGTCTTTTGGTTCCGGAATCGTTCCTTCTGCGTGGACCTTACGCATGAATTGACCTGAGACACCTAAGAGTTCGGCCGCCTCTGGGGCTGCAAAGTTGCGTAATGATTTGGTGTTGTCAGGGGCGAATGCCGCAAGAAGATGTTCCCGGATAGCCGAGTTTAATCTCTCAGAAATTTCCGTGGCGAGAGCTGATGGTCGTTCTGCCGCAAGTGGTGTCACGGGAATCATGTAGTTGCCTCAAATTAACGAATGTGGTCATTTTTGCGCCACTTGAGACAAACAGCCGTGATTCATTGCCCTAAGTCAAGGATTTTCGCTTATATTGTGGGTTCTACAAAGCTGCAAACTACATACGCTTTGCATCAGAGCAAATTGGTTTACAGCTGTAAACCTTGTTGAAGCGGTTCCCGGGCTACTATTGCCGATGAAGTTCTGCGTGCAAAAAAGTAGGCGCGTGCACAAAACCCTTCTGAATGCTCCGCCTCGAGTTGAGCTTTTCCCAGCGAGTAGTTGGCGCAAGGAAGTAGCGGCTTGAGCACCAAGACAAGTAATTGGGAAGGGCAGGGAGCCAATGGAGCTGATGACGTATTTCCTCAACCCAACAAATCTGCCGCCGGGTTTTCCGCGATATCGACATCGTCGTAATATTTCTGCGCCTGGGCCATGGAGCGATGCAAGGAAAGGCGCATGGCAGCCTGGATCGGGGCGCCATCCAATGCGGCCTGTGTCAGAAAACCCGAGCGCAACCCGTGGGGCGAGGCGAAGTCCTCGGGCAGTCCAGCCAGTCTTAACCGGTGCTTGACGATCTGATAGATCGCATCCGGACTCAGGCGGCGCTTCAGAACGTTATCGGCTTTGGAGATGGGGCGGAACAGGGGGCCATCCTCTATCCCGCCCACCTCGATCCAATGCACCAGCGCCAGCGCCGCGCGGCCCTTGAGCACCAGTCGGGGTGTCTCGCCCTTTTGCGTGGTCTTAGTCTCCATCAGGGAGATCCAGATCACGCCTGATGTGTCAAACTCCGTCAGCGCCACATCCGCGCGCATCAGTCCGGTGATCTCCGAGCGACGCCGTCCGCCCGAGGCCCAGCCCAGCATCAGCAGCGCCCGGTCGCGGCAATCGCGGCGCGAGCCGCGGCAGGTGGCCAGCAGCTGTTCGAGCACCTCGCGAGTGATCGGATGGGCGGATTTCGGGGCAGGGGGCCGGGCGGCGGCGCGGCGGGCCTTGGCCCGGGCCTGTTTCACCTGTGGCGCATCGAACGGGGAGGGCAGATTTTTCATCCGGTGGAAGGCCAGCCAGGAGGCGATGCGCCGGTCCAGCGTCGAAGGGGCAGGGCAGGCGAGGGACTTGCGCAATCCCTGAGCAATCAACGCTTCTGCGGTTTCGCGCGCCACATCCGTTTCTGGTGCGTCATTCAGATCGCGGGCGTGATCGAGAATGAAGGCGAGCGCTGTGGCCTCGCTCTCGGGCCAGCGCAGCGCCAGCTCGAACCGGGCCGTCTTCCACGCTGTCACATAAAGCAGATCGCGCTCATAAGCCCGCAGCGTGTTGGCAGGTGTGCCGCGGATATAGAGATCGGTCAGGGCGTCCTGATCTGCCTGCGACAGGGCAGGGGAGGCAGCTGGAAGATAGGGGGTAGGCGGCTTCATGGGGCACATTCTGCACCGCTTCGCGGCAAATTTCAATCATTCATGATAAGTGATACTTATCAGATGTGATAGCGATTTGAGTGTGTCTTCAGGGTAAGGCGCAAAAGTTTTTGATTATGAGCGTAAAGAGGGCAGGGTACCAAATATCACTACCCTTTGAAGGTGTAGACGCCCCCACTGGCCTCAATGTGCCATTGTGGGTTTGGGTTTCGTTGCAAAGTTTTAGGTCAGCCAAATAGTTCTGCGATCGCTTCAGTTCAGGTTGCCAACTCGGAGAATTGACGAAACGGGCAGATTCCGGGCGTGAACTGGCCTT
>NZ_JBQFYU010000020.1:0-45747 GCF_056541705.1 Ruegeria sp. AG1
AAGGCCAGTTCACGCCCGGAATCTGCCCGTTTCGTCAATTCTCCGAGTTGGCAACCTGAACTGAAGCGATCGCAGAACTATTTGGCTGACCTAAAACTTTGCAACGAAACCATGGCTAGCAAGGTCACATGGGCGGATTGATTTGACTGGTCAAATTTGATCGCTACTACATCAATCTAAACAATGGCCGCGGGCGATGAATCGCCTCTGCAGCCAGCGTGAGAACCGCGGTGCTAGAGATCATTTGACGCATACCGGGCTTCGAAACGA
The DNA here is from genome assembly GCF_056541705.1 of Ruegeria sp. AG1. NCBI lineage: Bacteria > Pseudomonadati > Pseudomonadota > Alphaproteobacteria > Rhodobacterales > Roseobacteraceae > Ruegeria > Ruegeria sp. AG1. Next base: position 271 of record NZ_JBQFYU010000020.1, read on the forward strand.
CCGATCGTGACTCGCCCGATGTTCAGGCCAAAGGTCAAAAGAATACCGCGGAGATGATTGTCCAACGCCACTTTTTCTGCCCGTACGGCTTGGGCGCTGTTCGTGAGTGCGAAACATCTAGCCCAAAGTAACGCGTCATGGTCATCTCCTCTCAGTTGCAAGTCAGCACATCCACAATGATGATTCAGCTCGACGACTGTATCTCCGATGTAAAAACCTTCAAACTTGTCCGGTGGGCGCGACGTTATTTGTGGACCGACATGGACCCCTCCTGATTGCAACGGTCTGGTTTGACTTGGTTCGGTGATCACGATTGCAGACGGATATCCGGCTTCGCAAAGCGGCCCGATACATCGTCGTCGTAAGCACCGATCGGATTCCGCGCCTCTCCTCAAAGTTCTGGAGACGGGATAGATCAGACACTTTCAGCATGACTGGACGCTACACGGAAATTCGGCCCTCAACAGCTTCACAATGCCCACTATCAACACGACATCGTCACGTATTTGCCTTTCCAAACATGCTGTTTCACTTATCCCAGGCGTATGCGGGATTACGCCACGCCGGACTCAATCTTGGGAAGGCCGATTTTGATGGGCAGCACGAATACTAAGTTACTTAGGTTTGGGCTGCGACCGCTCATTTACGCAAAACGTAGGGAACGACGACACGAAGCCCTTTCTTCCAGAGTTCCGCATCGCAATGAACTTTGGAAACTCGGACTAACTCCCTTTGCCGGAAACAAGCTTCTGGAGATCCTCACTCAGCATGTCGATGAAGCGCCGCACACGTGGCTCCAGCAGACGTTTGTGTGGATAAAGTGCAAGGATCGGAAGCTGACCGTGGTCGAGGTGTGGCAGGACCTTCTCAAGACGACCCTCTGCAATGTCGGTGCCGACCAGAAGTTGCGGCAACAATGCGATGCCAAGGCCTTCCAATGCCGTCGCGCGCAGGGCCTCTGCGCTGTCGAGACGGAGACGGACTTGCCCCTGAGCGCGAACCCAAGTGCCGTCATCTTCTTGCAGATGCCAACCCTGCCGTTCGTTCCGGCTTGCGAACTGAAGCAGATCGTGGCGCGTAAGCTGTTCAACGTTCAGCGGTCTATCGCGCTCGTTAAAATAGGTCGGCGCGGCACATAAGACTGCTTCATCCCGGAGAAGCGTACGCGTGATGAAGCCTTGATCTGGAGAGCTCACACCGATCCGGATTGCAAGGTCAAACCCCTTTTCGACGATGTTGTCGACCCTATCAGAGAGCGACATTTCGATTTGGGTATCAGGCCAGGTGTCAAGATATCGGCGCACCGTGGGCAGCAAGAGCATTCGTCCAAGCGCGTCCGGAGCCGTTATTCTCAAGACGCCGTGCGGCACGCCGCTATCACTAGCGATGCTGTCGTCGGCGGCCTCGATTGCTTCCCGAATGGCTAGCCCGCGTTCATAAAGGCGCTTGCCTTCTTCGGTCAGGCCCATTGCGCGCGTGCTTCGGTTCAAGAGCCGAGCACCGTATCCATCCTCCAGTCGCGCGATGGCCTTTCCGGCCGTGGATCGTGACAGCCCAAACATCTTTCCGGCGGCCACGAAGCTCTCGGTCTCGACGACCGTAAGAAACAGGAGGAGGTCATTCACTTTCGATCCAATCATGGTCTTTTGTAGCATAAAATTCGCATCTGAAGCGATCTCCATTCGTTACTTATAAAGCCTACGTCTTTCGCCAAGACCGACCACAAACGGAGAAAGACATGTCCACAACAATTGATCGTATGAACCCTCCGACGTTGCCGGACGCGAGCAAGGTTGGGTATTCGCAGATCTCCATCGCGCATACCGGTGCACTTGCTTTTGTATCTGGTCAGGTGGCTTGGCGACCTGATGGGACACCGACGCCCACATCGTTAGCTGAGCAGACTGCTATCGTCATCGAGAACCTGGAAGGAGCGCTCGATGCGCTTCAGGCGACGTCTGACGACATCATCCACATGCGGGTCTACATGACTGACCTGCGGCACGAGACACAAGAGATCGCGATGGGCGCCATCCTGCGCTTTCTAAACGGCGCAATGCCGAGCCTGACCGGCATTGGAGTAACCGCTCTTGCGGGGCCTGAGCTTCAGATCGAGGTGGAGATGGTGGTGCAAGTCGCTGCCTGACATCCGCCAACGATAGGCAATCGGTTCCTTGAGCGCCGTGTCACACTCGGCCTTGTCTCATTGCTTGGCGGTATGATTGGGCTGCATCTGGCCGTTATCCCCGGTGTGCCCCTCCTCATGATCTGGGCGCCCTTGGTCTTGGTCGGTGCCGGGGTCGGGACAGCCACCGTGGCTCTCTACCAACTGATTCTAAAGGAAGTGCCGCAGACCGAGGCCGGGGCAGGTTCTGGTGCGCTACAGGCTTTTCAGCAGATCGGAATAGCCTTGGGCATTGCCCTTGTTGGGCAAGTATTTGTAGTCGCGTTGGGCAAAACCCCTGACGCATCAACATACATCGAAGCCTTGAAAGTCGCGCTCTGGGTGCCGTTCGCGCTTTTCGCGGGGCTGAGTCTCGTCTCATTGAAACTGACGTCAAAGGAAAACGGACATGCAACTGCCTGATCTCGGATCGAAAAAGCCTGTAGAATTTTGGGAGGAGATCTATGGCAACGCGTCACCTGAAACATCCGGTGTTCCGTCAAAGATTCTCGAACAATTCGTCGAAGGACTCGCACCGGGTCAGGCGCTTGATCTGGGCTGCGCCAAAGGAGATGACGTCGTTTGGCTGGCGAAGCAAGGTTGGCAAGTTCTGGGCGTCGACATCTCCAAGGCAGCTCTGGACATTGCATCAGGAAACGCCGCTCGAAATGGAGTGATGGATCGTGTCACGTTCGAACAGCACGATTTGTCCAGAAGCTTACCGACGGGTTCTTTCGACCTTGTTTCAGCCCTTTTCCTGCAAACCCCGTTCGACTTTCCGCGCGCGGAAGTCTTGCAGGCCGCCGCGTCGTTGGTGCGGCCATCCGGGCTTTTGCTAATCGCTACGCACCAAACCTATGCGCCGTGGTCATGGAGCAACCCAAGCGAACCAGAGATCACAGCCGAAAACCGCCTTGCCGAAATAGACCTTGATCCAACCGAATGGCGTCAGGCCTTTGTCGGACCCTTTCAACGAGAAGCTAAAGGACCTGATGGTCAAAGTGCGGACGTTACAGACGCGGTACTTGCTCTGGAGAGGAATAGGTCACCGTGACGACGAGGTGAATGGACATCAAAACTAGATCCAAATCCATATGCAAAGTGCGGCGGCTATATCTGCATCGAGCTGCAACAAATGGTGTGGTGGATGTTCACCTTGAGACCGCCAACGGCGTTTTCGTTCGGAAAATAGGAGACCGTGAAGTCTAATTTTTGTGACTGCCTAGGGCTGAGTCCAATCAATCGAACTTGTTGCACGGAATGGCAACCCTGAGCCCAAATTGACCGATGCTGCGCGAAGCACCAATTACGGCAACGCGCAGAAAGCGAACTTTGCATAATTCAGTGGACGGCCTTACACAAAGCTGGAACAGAGGTCAGATTGCGTCCCCAAGAGCATGGTTCAGTTTTGCCTGCCACTTTCGGCGGTATTCACTGGCGCTCAACCCAACACGTTTCTTGAACGCTGTCCGAAACGCCGACGGCTCGGCGTAACCGACCTCGCCCGCGATCTCGTCAATCGACGTATCAGAGGTCTCGAGAGCCTGCTTTGCCTCTTCGACGCGCACGGTTTGCACGTAGTCACTCGGCGTCTGACCTGTTGCGGTCCGAAAGCGACGCAGCAATGTGCGCTCGGTCATACCGGCCCTGCGTGCCATTTCCTGTACCGGGTTGGAGTGCTCATAGTTGACTGCGATCCAGCTTTGCAGATCACCGACCACGGCGTCCGAGTGTTGTCGACTGGCAGACAAGGATGCAAAGCCCATCTGACCCTGGGAATGTGGTTCGATGAGATAGAGCTTGGCAATGCGACGGGCTTCTTCGCACCCAACAAGATGCGCGATGAGGTAAAGGACAAGGTCGGCCCAGGCAGAGGCTCCGCCAGCAGTCACAATCCGATGCCCGTCGCCAGCCGGTATCAAAACCCGCTCACGGCGAACACGCACTCCCTCAAACTCTTTGGCAAGCCGTTCCGAGTAAGCCCAGTGGGTTGTCGCATCAACGCCATTGAGTAGCCCACTCAATCCGAGCAGCAATGCACCGGAGCAAACTGAAGTCACAATACCACCCGCTTCATGCACTTGAGCGGCCCAATCCGCTATTGGCTTCAACTCCACTGGAAGAGGCTTCCACGGGTCGAGATGCAGGTCGGGCACGATGACAAGATCAGTTTGTGAGGGATTGGGCAGCACGGACTCCGGGGTGATCAAGCGGCCATTCAAATCGCGGTAAGCAGTGCCATCCGGGGTGCAAAGACGCGCCCGGAATGGGGATGGATGCATCTGCTCACCATGTAACATGGCCCAATCCCGGCCCACGGACGCAAGCACATCCAGGATAGCGTAGACGGTTGAAGTTCCTGCCCAAGGAAGTCCTACAACAACTGTTTCAAATGATTTTGGCATTCCTGGTGTCCGATTTAAACCGTTTTTGTCGAAGTGAAGGCTAAACCGACTCGTTGGTATTATGCAACTGGTCTCTAGCTGAGCGCTTTTGCGCATTCAAATACGGAGACACAAATGAACGATCTTTCCTTGCCCGCCGACTTTGACGCTGAGCGTGCTGAAGCCTTCGCAGGTCAACTTGTCGGTACAATCACCAACGCTGCGACCTCGATCATGATTTCACTCGGCCACCGCGTCGGCCTATTCGATGCCATGGCGGCTCTACCTCCGAGCCGTTCTGAGGGCCTAGCTGCGTCCGCAGGTCTTTCCGAGCGCTACGTGCGGGAGTGGCTGGCTGTCATGGTGACCTCGCGCATCGTTGACTACCAGCCAAAGGCGCAAACCTACTCCCTCCCTTCTGAGCATGCCGCATTCCTGACGCGCACTGCCGCTCCAAACAACCTAGCGGTAACCAGCCAGTTCGTCGGTGTGGCGGCTTCGGTTGAAGAGCAGATGATCGAGCGTTTTGTGAGCGGTGACGGACTTCATTACGACCACTTTCTACGCTTCCACGAAGTTATGGCGGAAGACAGCTTCCAAACCACCGTCATGTCTCTGACCGACAACATCCTGCCCATTGTTCCCGGTCTGATCGAGCGCTTGCAAGACGGCATCGATGTTGTTGATGTCGCATGTGGCGGTGGTCGTGCTCTCCTCAAAATGGCCGAAACATTTCCGAACAGCACATTCACTGGGATAGACCTTTGTGAGGATGCATTTGCGGAGTCGCGGGTTCAGGCAATCAAGGATGGGATGGAAAACCTGTCCTTCAAAACGCTGGACCTGAGTACGGTTACAACGCTTGGAGCGTTTGATCTCGTAACCGGCTTTGATGCCGTTCACGATCAAAAAGATCCACTTGGTCTCGTGAAGACAATCCACAATTCGTTAAACGAAGGCGGCGTATTCCTGATGCAGGACATCGGCGGTTCTCGCGACCTTGTCACTAACATGGAAAACCCGCTCGCACCGCTGTTGTTCACCATCTCGCTGATGCACTGCACGCCGATTTCAATAGGCCAGGGTGGTCCGGGCCTTGGGACGATGTGGGGTGTTGAAACCGCTCAGGAGTTTCTCGCAGAAGCTGGGTTTGCGGATGTGCAGATGCACCGGCTTCCTCATGATCAGGTCAACGCCTACTTCGTCGCGCGACGCTAGGATTGATCGATTCATCTGAGGAACATCTTATGATTACGCGCATTTTTCAGCGTCTCTTCGACGTGAGCAAGAAACCCATCGTCACAAATCTTCCAAGAAGCATCCAACGGGACATCGGCTTGATCGACGGTCTGTCCGATGGGGTGTTGCACCGATCTCGATAGGACATTGGCAATGAAACATTGGGACAAACACACACTCATAATAGGGGCCGGTTTGACCGGCCTCGCCACGGCGCATGTCTTGCGGAACCGGGGTATCCCCGTAACCGTCTTGGATGCATCTGACCGCGTTGCCTGGAACTGGCAGCAGCGTCACCCGGCGCTTCGGCTGAATGTTCATCGCAAATTCGCTGCACTGCCCGGCAAACCGGCACCGCGCACGGACGGAGCGTATTTGAAGCGTGACACGCTTGTTCAATATCTCGAAGACTATGCGTTTGATCTTCGGGATTGCATTGAGACCGGAGTTCTTGTGTCGGGCGTTGATCAGACATCCAATGGGTGGCGAGTGACGGCTGGCAGCCGCATCTTTGATGCCTCAAACGTGGTGATTGCCACTGGACGTGACCGAAGTCCTCATATTCCCAACTGGCGCGGTTTGCAGCGTTTCAAAGGAAAAGTCATCCATGCCGCCAACCTTGGCGACGTCTCCCAATATGATGGAAAGAAAGTCCTTGTTGTTGGTGCGGGCAACTCTGGCGGCGACTTGCTGAACCATCTCGCGCGGCACAAGCCCAAAGATGTTCGTATCTCTGTTCGCCATGGCCCTTGCATTGCGCCGCAACGTGTCTTTGGCTTCCCGCTGCACCGCGCGGCCCATCTTTTTGCGGCCATGCCGCTTTGGATGGTTGATCCGGCCTTTGCATTGACGCAGCGTTTGTTCTTTGGCGATCTGAGGAAGTATGGCCTTACGTCGCATTCAATGGGAGGGGGAACACGTTTGGCCACCGACGGCACCGCCTTCGCAATTGACGATGGCTTCGTGGCGGCGATCAAAAATGGTCGGTTCAAGGTTGTCGGCGAAGTTACGGAGTTTTGGTATGATCGTGTCTCATTTGATTGCCACCGTACATTTGAACCGGATGTAGTGATTTGCGCCACGGGCTACAAAACTGCATTGGAACCAATGCTCGGTCATCTGGGCGTTCTGAACGAGGTCGGCATTCCCAAGTATCCGACGGGTGAACATGTTCCCGCCTTGCCGGGGCTTTGGTTCAACGGATTTAGGCCCGAGTTCCAAGGTTTCTTCTATTCAGCCGCAAAAGGTGCCCAACGGATCGGAAACGGTATTCTGTCCGAGGCCGAGACGCCGGTACGCGATCAGCCTTCGCCTCAGGCCAAGCTTGTTGCATAGTCGCAAGCGATGGACGCGTTGGCGGTGAACGCGAAATCATTGCCGCCATCGCTCATTCGCTTTTCGAGGTATGAACATGACCCGGAACACTTTTTCAGAACGCCTTATGTCCATGTCGGATGAGGTTTGGGAGCGTCATGCAAACCCCTGGAGCGGATGGAGCCGCATCACGATACCTCCGCTTTTTGTTGTTGCCATCTGGAGCCGCGCTTGGCTTGAATGGTGGTCCCTTTTGCCGCTAGCGCTGGTTTGTTTTTGGACATGGTGGAACCCGCGTGCATTCCCAAAACCGAAAAGTCTCGATAATTGGATGTCCAAGGGTGTCTTGGGCGAACGCACATGGATCGCCCGCAAAACCGACCCTATCCCAAAACGTCACAGGCGGATGCCTCATTTTCTTGCAGCTGCTAGTGGTCTTGGTCTGATACCACTCACATGGGGGCTCTGGGTCATGGAGCCTTGGCCAGTTGTTGCAGGTCTCATTGCAGTGATGGGCGGTAAGCTCTGGTTCCTGGATCGAATGGTCTGGCTTTTCGAGGATACGGGTGGGTTCGGCACGACGCGTTAGCTATTCCATTGGGTGAACATAGACCAGTGTTGGATCGTCATCGGGCGTTGGGGCACTCGCATCCAACACGCATCCGATCCGCTCAGCCAGTCGAATTGATGCTGTGTTGTCCGGGTCAATGTAGCTTACAGCCCGCGACCATTTCAGGTCTTTATGAGCATGAGTGCTAAGCGCGGTCACAGCCTCCGCAGCAAAACCCTGGCCCTCGTCTTCAGTCGACCAAATAGACCATGTGAGCTCCTTCTCGGGCCATCCGTTTGGATACCATGGACCAGCCATACCAATCGCTTTTTGAGTGTCTTTGCGGCAGATTACAAAGGGACCCGTTTGATGAAGCGCCCAATGCCCAAGAAAAACTGCAAAGACACGCCAGGCAAGATCGGTCTTGCCTTTGCCTCCACCGACGAACCGAGCGCGTTCTGAGGTAAAAAAGCTCGTCCAGCCAGCTAGGTCATCGGTTTGCGGTTTGCGAAGGAACAGGCGTTCAGTTTCAATCATAGCGATCACTTCGATAAGTTCATTCAGTCAGTCAAAGGCACCAGCCATCGTTGTTCGTAAGCTCGAGACCCAACACGACTGATGTGTGTCAGTCAAACTTTGAAGCGGGCGTTCCAGGTTTTCACGCGCGCGGCATCTCGCTCCTGGTAGGCGCGCATTGCCTCAGGCAGGCATTCAGGGCCAGACAAATTCCGAGCTTCGGCAAGTTCGGTCAACCGCATGGTGTACCAGGCCGTCACACCGCCTTCCGGTGGATCTTGGAACCTTGGGAAAGCGGGGGCTTGTTTGTCGCCTTCCAGCCAACGGGTTGGGAGTGATGGATCAAGAACAAGCGCGCGCGCCAGCCCGATTAAATCGACACCAACAGAAAGGGCATCTATGGCCTGTTCGTAGACCTTGAACCCACCTGTGAGCATCAGGGGCTTTGATGTCAAACAGCGAGCGCGGCGTGCGAAGTCGACAAAGTAAGGGCCTTTTCCGGCGGCATCAGAAGCGGCCCGCGCACCGGGAAAGTAAGTACCGCCACTGATGTCGATGAGATCAAGGCTTGTTTCGTTCAGCGCAGCGACGACCTTTAGAGCGTCCTCTTCGCTGAGCCCACCTTGTAACTGGTCTGAGGCGTTGAGCTTGATCCCGATAGGAAAACCTGGGCCAACTTGCTGGCGAACTTCGGAGATAACCTCGATAATCAGACGCATTCGGTTTTCGATGGAACCGCCATACTCATCCTCTCTTTTGTTGAAAAGCGGGGTCAGGAATTGGCTGAGCAGGAACCCGTGTGCGGCGTGAATTTGAACACCGCCAAACCCTGATTGCTTCGCAAGAAGAGCTGTGCGTGCGAAGTCTGATGGGTATCGTTTGATCTCTTCCAGAGAAAGGGCACCACATTTTAGTGGGCCCACTTCAAGCGCACTCGGACCTTTTGGCGTACTGATCGGGGGGTGCGCCATCGCCCCAGCATCACCAAGTTGAAGCCAAAGCTGTGCACCCTTTTTTGATCCCGCCTCGGCAAGGCGTTGAAACTGAGGCAGGTCTGCATCGTGTCTCAGCACCAAGTTGCCCGGCTTCTCGGCTTTGCTGGGATTGCCTTGAACCTCACCAATGATCGCCAACGCCAACCCACCTTCGGCCCATTGCCTGTACAGGCTGATCTGTTGGTTTGTCGGATCTCCTCGCCCATCTCCAAGGGAGTCCGACATCGCGGACTTGGCAATTCGGTTTTTCAATACAACGCCGCAAGGCAGCTCCAATTCGCGTGCCAGCAGTTGGTGATCTCGCATGCTCATACTGGTGCCCGTCTATCCATCGGTGAAGAAAGTCGATCAATTGGATCGCTTTATTGATAGAGATTCAACGTCTGTATCAGAAAGAACCGAGGTGAATCGGACAACTTTGAAGTTTCGGGAATAGGACACCAGGTTCACTACTGAAGATAGACATAGGGTAAACAGGGACTTCAAAACTGAGCTGTTGAATTCTTGCACTACTTGGGGATTGCAAGCACTCATTTGAATGTCTGGTTTGGGCTGACTGCGGTCCTTTGGAGTTAGAATGTGGATGGCCGCAAAGTCCGCACAACAGACATCAAGGGGAATTCTTTCAACGTCCGAATTGAGCCCTAAGATATTGTTGTCAAAAAAAGCCGGGCTTCAAACTAGTTATAACAGATAATCAAATATAATTAACATAATGTGAATTATCAGGAGAACACCGTTGTAGTGGCGCTCACTTGTTCCAATCTACTCTCCTATTGGAAACTAAATCGCTGCGGGTTTGCATTCCCCTAAGGCAGCTCTGTGGGACCAAACTCCAGTTCGCCGTCGCGCGAAGCTCTAATGACCGCTGTGCGCAGAAAGCTGACTTTGCACAGCCACAGACTGCACTTCAAGTAGCACTTCATTGCTTGGTGGGCGCCAGATCGGTAATCGTATTGAGCAATTTCATTTAAGTATTGCTGCATGACATTCTGTTTTATCCATAGTCTGAGCACGCAACACACTGGCTTCCATATGCTTAAGACAGGCGACTTTTAATTCGAATTTGCTTCACGCGCAGCTTTGGCTCGAAAGTTTGCCAATTTTGACGCGTCAAATTTTGCAGCCCCGGAACCTAATTTTCCAGTGGCGCTTGGACCGTTGACCTCATCCGCGTCAGTGAACTTCCAACCATAGGCTGGGAGATCATCTCCTGCCTCTACATACTGAGCTTCAAATGAATACGTTGCTCTCATTGGAACGAACCCATCCACGAAATTCATCGTCCTCTCTGACGGCGAAATAGAAACTATCCCTGTAAGACGAACTGGCTCGTGAAAGCGTTCTGGATACCAATCTTCCGGCAATCGAACACGAATAAGCTGGTTTGGGTTCGGTGGAGGTGTATGGCTGCACATACCTCTCTCCGGAACCAAGTAAGCGACGTTTGTACCATCAGGGTCCGGTGGTGCGGGTATCGCATAACCCGCCAGCTTTACGACTTTTCCGTCAATTTCTGGATTACCAGCCGTGGCGGCTTTCTTTCGTCGCTCTGCAACGACCCATCGTTGTTCAATCAACCAATCAATGTCGATTCCAGCCTTTTGCAGCGGCGTCTCATTTTCCAGAATTTTCGCTTCAAGACTTTTGCGGACATCTTCGGAATGGGCTCCACTATCCAGTCTGAGCTTTAGTCGGACGACTTCAACAAGATTACTAAGCTGGTCAGGTGTCAGTTCTTTGAAAGGATCTACGTATTCCTGAGATTCTTCATCAATCAATTGGTTCCAGTCTAACTCAGCGATTTCTGCGGACAACGACGTTGAAATCAAAGAGGCAACACAGACTATTCTCCAAATCTTCATGACTTGTCCCTTTCAACCGTATGGACACTTGGATGTTGGTCAATTCGTCATCAACTGCCAGCTTAAGGCATTAATGGATACCTGGGCTTCAAGCGAAACGCAGTTCAAAGCTCGTTTTTATAGATGACGCCGTCCTTCATAATCAGGTCGAAGTTTTCTTGTGGGTCCCCTACAAGCTCCAAGTTTTCAAGCGGGTTGCCGTCCACGAGGATCAGATCAGCGTATGCGCCATCCTTGATAACTCCGAGTGGACCTTCTTGGTAGGGATGACGGGGGCCACTCATTTCCATTAGGCGGGCATTTTCAGAGGTCGCTATCTTGAGCGCTTGATAAGGAGTCATCCAAGTTCCCAACCTCACAAGATATTCGCTCTGTTGATACGCCTTTGATGGATCCATGAGTTGATCGGTGCCAAAGGCGAGATTAACGCCAATTTCGACGGCCATTGGGTACAGCGCGTCTACAGCATCAGTCACCTGTTTCCACTTTTTTGCGCTAACTGGGCTGTCCCAAACCATATCGGCCTCAAACATCGCTTGAGGACTGAGCCAAGCGCCTTTTTCCTTCATCAATTCCAGTGTTTCTCTTGATGCGAAGAAGCCGTGCTCAATGCTCATCACGCCGTTTTCTATTGAGGTACGGATACCTCTGTCTGTCATCACATGCGCCAAAACATAGGTGTTAAAGTTCGTTGCCTCTTCGACTACCGCACGAATTTCGTCGACCGAATACTCGCTCACATCCAGCGGATCGTATTGGGAAGAGACACCACCACCCGTCGTGATTTTGACCTGAGTAGCACCAAACTTGAGGATTTCTCTGGTTCTCTTTCTGACTTCAGGTACACCGTCAGAAATCATCGCCATCATGTTTTTTTCCCAATAGCTCAGTTCCGAGTTGGAGTTTCTTGGGTTTTCAAGCAGCGTGTGAAAGTCGGCATGGCCTGACGTTTGGCTCATGAAGGGTCCGGAAGGCAAAATGCGATGACCGGGGTATTCACCAGCGTCAATCAGTTTCTTGATCGTAAAAGGATTTCCGCCGGGGTCTCTAACGGTGGTGAACCCACGCATTAAGGTCTCTTCTGCCCCCTTCATACTGCGAATGGCCACTTCCGACATGTCGCCTTGATTCAACATTAGAACGGATGCAGGAGTGTAGGCATATGTCGTATGCCAATGGACGTCGATCAAACCTGGGATCATCGTGCGACCGCCACCGTCAATCACAACCGCGTTTTCGGCTTCGATTGGGTCGGAGGAAACAGCCGTTATCAAATTATCTTCGATTAAAACGTTAGCATTCTCGATGCGCGTTTCGTTTACCCCGTCAAATATGTGAACATTGGTTATGAGAGTCTTTGCAGGATCCTCTTGTGCGCTCACCAGCGGCGCCAGCATACCCGAGATTATCACGCTGAAAGTTGAAAATAAAATTTTGCGCATATCTCTCACCTTAGGAATATCACAGACTTCGATTTCTTGAATGTACCGATTGGAGCCAATGCACCGAGGAAAATCGATATGAACTTTTTTAAGGAGTTGGGTGAAGGGAAACCTGAGCTTTTCACTGCAACCGTACGAGAAGCTATGTCGGGTGCGGTTTTTAATGGTGACGTGATACAATTGGGAAGGGGATCTGACGAAGGTCAAATTCACGGCGCTCGGTTAGGACACTCTCGTTTGTCTAGGGTTCGCTTTCTGCCCAAAGCACTGGTACGAACTTTACAAAACGAAGACTTTGCTAACTTTACTGTTCCAATCTGCTCATCAGAGTCTTGGACGGTCGGCGGCGCTCAGTTGGAAGATAAATCCGTTTTTTTTAATTTTACTGCTTCAGAAACCGAGGTAATTGCTAGCAATCGACTTTCTATTTGTGGTCGCGTGCCCCTGCAACGATTTCTCGAAGAAGTTCAACTTTTTTCCGGCAGAGACGCATCAGATTTATACGGACCAACGGTCATTGTGAATATGCCTTCTGATTGCCACGCAACATTGGTACGAACACTAAACTGCATATTGAACCTAACCGATGGTCAATCTACGCAAAGTGAATTGGAGGGGCGTCTTACAAGGACGATGGCCATTATTTTTGCCATGTCTGTGAATAGTGGGAGTGCAAACAAAGCGACTTGGTCTCAAAAAGAAGGTTTGGTCTCAAAAGCAAGAGAGTACTACGCATCCGGCTTGTCAAATAAGCCATCAGTGGCGGATCTGTGTCGAGCAACCGAGGTAAGCGCCCCAACATTAATCTCAGCGTTTCGCGATGTAACGGGTGAAACACCAGCAAGGTTTTTTGCCCTTCAAAGATTGGCCAGTGTCCATGATAAACTTGTACAGGCGTCCAAGCCAAAACCCATGGTGAAGCAAGTGGCGCTTGCTCACGGATTCACCGATCTGGGACGATTTGGCAGCCTGTACAAAAGTGTTTATGGAGTTCTACCTTCAGAGCAAACTAAGTGTTTTGCACCCATTTGACCAGTTGCCTTTTTCGTTCTGTCGAAGGACGTTGAATACCAATAGCGGGTACGACACAGCAGAGTTGCCTTGACGGATTGGAATGTCACCCCGACCATCTACTAAACAGAACTAGGGATGGGAAAGCGGAATGTTTTCACTTTATTTGAATTTCTTCAGGCTCTTAAAAGCGATTGTCCGCTCGTGGAGTAGCCCTAGGTTCCGAGGCGCGCTCATCCTTGCAATACTCTTGTTGCTCTCTGGAACTTTGTTTTATGTCAGCGTCGAGGGGTGGTCTTGGGTGGACGCGCTGTATTTCAGTGCAACCACTATTTCTACCGTCGGCCTCAGCGATCTAACGCCCGTAACCGACACAGGAAAACTCTTTACCGTGTTGTATATTTTTGTAGGCGTCGGAGTTTTCATCACACTGTTTGTACAATTCACACATGCCCTTCTTAGGGACTACGATGAGAAAAAGTCGTCAGAGGGTTAGAGATTGACGAAACATGCTTCCGACCTTCTCGAGGTTTTCCCATCTTCGGCACAATTTTTTTGGGAAGTATGACGATGATGCCCACTCTGTGGTTAACGTTAGACTTCTAGCAGCTTTAATTCCGAGTAACGAATTACTGCTTCTAGACAGGCTTAAGGAGCTGGTGCTGGCCTGTCTTCGGGCAGGTCAGTCTCAGTTGTTTCTTCGGTTTGGTAACGCCAGCTTCTGTCCGCTAAGCCAGAATTGCAAATTCTTGCATTCCAAGTCCGTTTTGGGCTGCGAGAGGTCATCTATCTTTCGACATCCGACGGCAGCATTGTCCGCGTTAACGTCATTCGAGAGTGCTTCAGATACGGTATGGTTCGAGCCCAAAACGGAAGCTTGAATGGACCTTCCGCCAGAAAGAATCTCGCCATCGAAAGAGATCATTTCCGTTTAGCACCTGCTATTGCGCAGAAACTTCGACACAATCAAATAGTTGATTTTGTATTGCATCTTTGGCCAAGTATTAGTTGGAACCATAGAGGGAACGACAATGAAGAAAATTTGGAAGCCCATTGCTTTGGTGTTAGGAGCGCTGACAGTTGCAGCATGTGAAGATACTGGCAGCTCGACTGCATCAGCAGAACTGACTCCTGCCCAGCAAGCATGTTTGCGGGACGTAGCCAACACGACGAACAATTCGCAAGTCGTGGTGCTCTCATCCGCGTTTAGCGAGGCGGGAACACAGGTTACAGTCGGCGTTGGCGAGGATCGTGCTCCTTGGAATTGCATTGCTTACAGTGATGGCGCGACAGCTGGTATCGAATTCCTGGGCGACGAAGGCGCATTGTGACCTGTCTGCTGCGTAGCTGAAAACGGCTGCGCAGCACTGGCTTGATCTGCTGAGGCTCGACTTGGTTTGTAGAACCACCATCATCGTATTCGCGGTCCTGTACCTGTTGGCGTTGGTTGCATTCTTGACGGGCACATTTGGCTGGTTGGGACAGGAACGAGACCCTTTGTCCGGAGTGTTCCTTCTACCGTTGGGACTACCTTGGATACTTGTAGCGGACTTGGTCTCGGAGTCGGCCAAACCGTGGTTTGCGGCGATTGCGCCTGTGCTCAACCTGTCAGTGCTGGTCTTGATTTGCAGATGGGCACGCAGTTTGCGCCAATAGTGAAGGCGGAGCTCTGTCTCACCAAAAGGGAGGAAAACATGGGAAAAGTGATCTTGGGCATTGTGGTCGGGCTCGTCCTCGGCGTGGTCGGGGCGATGACCTTGGGTGGCGGGGCCGCGGTAGGTGTCGGCGTTGCGACAGGCTTGTCCGCCGGTGTCTGCTCCACATTGAAAGGAGCACAAGCCGAAAACCTGATCACCGCCGAGCAAGCGGACCAGATCCTGAATCGCGTGAATTCCGAGATGGCGTCAATGCAAGGAATTGAAACGACGGGCGAGATCGTCGGCAGCGCGCAGGCATGCGATGAATTTCTGTCAAAGTTACGAGAAGCGAAGTGAGGTTCCGCTTTGCACGGAACAAAACTGTAAGGACAAGCCAATAGGGAACCATCTGATGAAACTCATTTTACTCAAGCTCCTCACACCCATGTTCGCAATCGCGGGCACAGCTGCATTTGCGATGTCAGAAGCTGACGACGCTTGTATCGACCATTTGCGTCAGGTTGGTGGACCAGACGGTCAATCAGGTACGATTGAAAGCTCTCAGTTCTCGGAAGCTGGTACGCTCGTAATGCTGCGAGACGCAGGCGGAACACTTTGGCGCTGCATCGCGTACAAGGATGGAAGCATCGGCGAGATGTCGGTTGTCGAGGCGATGGATGATGGAGGAGGAGCCATGGCAGGCGCAGCCGGATCTACTAGTAGCCAACGTGTCAAATTTGATGCTGGTTCAACTGGCGCAGAACTCGTCGGTGAACTCGCGCCCGGAGCGTCGCAGCAATACGTTCTGGGTGCCAAAAACGAACAGTTTCTTTACGTCCGCGTTGCTCCGCGAAATGGCTCCTTGGGCTACGTTATTCGCAACCCCGATGGTTCTGAACTGTTGGGATTGATGTCGGCGGACAAGGAGTATCGAGGGCAGCTTTGGCAATCTGGTGATCATGTTGTGGAGGTTATCAATCGCAGCAACTCTTCCGTCGACTACAACGTAATTTTCGGAATTGAATAGGTGATCAACCAGAAACCCGGAAATGTATTCCCAAAGAAGCTAGGAAAAACAGATGAAATCCAAGTTCCTGTTGGTGATCGGCACGGCGTGTACTGCTGCGCTTGCAGCATGCGACGAGAGTGACGGATCGGTGGATGCAAGTGCACCAACTGTGGGCAGCGCTAGCGATCTTTCGTCATTTGAAGGGGCAAGAGCGGGCCAAGCTGAAATGGGCATCCAAAGTCTCGGATTTGAACTCATCCGAAGTGAAGGTCTGACCTCGTACTGGTTTAACAAGGATACTGGTTCATGTGCTCGGATTACGACGTCTGAGGGAAGGTACTCAGAAGTAGCTATGCTGCCATCAGGTGACTGCTGACAAATTTCCATCAATCCCAAATCTTGAAGAAGGAGCTCAAACTTGCATTTCGACCTGGCACACGCGGCGGTCATCGTAGTCGCCTTGATCATCACTAACCTGGCATTGAAATCGGCTGGCGTGATCAACGAAGAAAACAAGCACCAATGGAATTGGAAAGTTTTTCTAGCCTACTTCGTGGTCGTCGTTATCATCAATCTGGTGTGGCCTATTTAAAGTTCCACAGCGGAAAGCTAACTGCCCACTTGATATGGTCGTCGTGAATTAGCCTTTCCGAGAGACTATCAGGTCGCAAAGGTTTGGGCATCAGAGGTTCAAGAATAGAAAGGAGTTGGCATGCGGTTTTTTGCGTCCCTCATATTCATTGGTTTTCTCGCAACCGCTGCGAACTCTGACGTGACCAGTCGAAATGGCGGTCCAACCAACAGTCAAATGCTTTCAAAGGGGGGTGACGGAGGCGTTGATGGTGTCGCTTTCTTTCGCCCAGTCTTAAGCGGAGTGTTGTATCGATCCGGTTTCAAGGGCGGCGACAAGGATCGAACTGGCCTGAGTGAAGGTCAACGCGAAACTCTGTGCAATGAAGGGTTTTCAACCGGTTTTTATGCCGACTTTGGCAAAAACACCGAATACGGTCGCACCAGTTGTGGAAACGGGTCCCTTGACTATCAAAGTGCCAGATCCTCCCGACCCGGTACTGTTATGGCTTCCATACACGAGGTGATTGAAAACCCTGGAAAGGGCCCTGTTCTGGTGCACTGTATGTGGGGGGTTCATTCCTCAGGTGCATTGTCGGCGATGGCGCTCGTTCAGTTTTGCGGTTGGACAGAAGAAAGGGCCAAGGAATATTGGAATGATGCCCGAAATGGGGCCCCATGTTCAGGCGGGTGCGACCAGTGGATCGACTCAAAATTCTCCAACTTTAGTGTTGACCCCAAGTTGAAAATCTCCACCGAACAACAGGCAGCGATTTGCCCTAAATGATACCGGGAGGACTATCCAAATGAAGTTCAATCTTCTGGGGTCACTTGCTCTCATTGCACCCACTGTCTTGTGGGCGAACGACGATGTTCTAGGTGAAGCCACGACATTTGATAGTCCCAATGGTGTTATGGAACGCTGTATTCGGATCGAAAAAGTTCCAACGGGCGAGTACAAGAACAGCGATCTTGAAGAAGAAACTGCCTATTGCGAGATCGATTTCTATGCCTCCGAAATTGCCATTTGCCCGAAAACCTGGAGCACCAGCCCAGGAATGGCCGTCTACAATATTTCGGAAGGACCTTACATGGGGAACCGTTCTGAATTCGAGAGAAACGCTTGCAAAGAGGGGAAGGCAGCAAAAGATCTGGCCATGGACAGGGTGGCTAAATTCAAGTCCACCATGAACCAAAAAGGCACCAGTGGAACGTTTTCCACGTCTTCACTGCTTTACTATCATTTCTCCAGATATTTCGACGCGACTGTCAAAGTTCCAGTCGCCGTTTGGCGTAGCATGGACGCCCAGGCGCATTTCTCCGAAGTCGCAGAGCCCGGCCTTGCGATTTCTGGTGGCTCTCATGGCGGGCGCATGAACCACGAAGGCTGGCGGGTCTTCGCAGCTGCGGATGCTGACCCGAACTCATACCAGCCAACCGACGATCTGTTCACCGCAGATCGAACGCAAATATATGGTGTGCTGCTTGATAGCCCTGGGCATCGATACGGCTCGGAAATCAACGGCACCCGTAAATCTGGTTGGGGGAAAGGTCAGAACCGCGATTTTCAGGAAACCCCCGCTTTCTTGGCTTTGCGGTCTTCAAAACCATTGTCAGAGGCAATCGCAGAGGGCGTCGGAGAAGGCAGAAAAGACCGGATGATCAACAAGGATCTCGGTCCCGATGTCAGCGACCAACAGATGGCATTTTGGATGCAAGAACTCTCCGAAATTGTTCTCCTCGACTTCATCTTTAGCCAGCAGGACCGCGTAGGAAACATAGACTTCACACCCTATTGGTATTGGGTCGAAGACGGAAAGCTGAAGCATAAGAAAGCGAAGCACCATCAGCCAAAGGATGGAGATGTTCCTGCCCACGCGCTTTTGATCCGTCGAAGCAATCTAAACGACAACGATGCTGGGGGGCGGGTCGAGTATGCCAACTACTCGAAATCTACTCAAATGCTGGAGAAAATGCGGCACTTCTCTCCAAGCACCTACCGGCGCTTGGTTGCTTTGAATAATGATCTTCAATCTCAAGGTCCCGTCTACGGCTGGTTGTCGCAAAGCTTTGGGTTGTCAGACAGTCAGATTGCCCAAGTTGTGAAAAACACCGAGCTGGCAACGTCCATTCTCCAGGACAATTGTTCTAATGGTGATTTAAAGTTCGACTTGGATCCTGTCACATTCTTTTTGAGAAACGACACCGAGGTAGAGGCAGTGGACTGTAATGCCCCGTAAGCTTTCCACCCTTTTTACGGCGTTCATTTGGATCGCTCTGATCGCCTGCAAAGCGGTGGCATTGGATGTTATCGTCATATCGGATCTGAACGGAAGCTATGGTTCGGTAAGATACGATGCCCGCGTCGACAAAGCGATTGAGCGGATAGTCGAGATTGATCCCGATTTGGTTATTTCGACCGGAGATATGGTTGCGGGACAGCGCATCCCCAACTTATCCGACAAACAGGTCAGGGAGATGTGGAAGGCGTTTCACGAGGCCGTATCAGACCCTTTAGAGGCTGCCGGCATTCCATTTGCGGTCACGCCCGGGAACCATGATGCCTCTGCGTACCGTGGGTTCGAGCGTGAAAGAAAAATATACGCAGAAGAATGGGAACCAAGAAAACCAGACGTCGACTTCCTGGTTTCGGATGACTACCCGTTCTTCTACGCGTTTGAGATGCAGGGCGTAACGTTTGCATCTTTGGATGCTACGACCTTAGGGCCGCTATCCGGTGATCAACAGGACCGACTTGTGGAACTGGGTGCAAATGGAGACCCGATTGTGACTTTCAGTCATCTTCCGCTTTGGCCCTTCGCGATCCAGCGCGAACGCGAAATCATCGGTGACTCAACACTTGAGAAAATCTACCTGGAAAGCGGTGTCGTTCTGCACCTGTCAGGCCACCATCATGCCTTCTATCCCGGTTGGAAAGACGGTGTGGCCTACGTCTCTCAAGCTTGTTTGGGAGGTGGTCCGCGTCGGCTTATTGGCGATAGCGCCAGATCACCTCACAGCTTCACTCATGTTAAGTTCCAGCCGAACGGAGAGTTTGGGATAGCAGTATATCGAGGGCCTGATTTCGAAAGGTCGGTAAACTTCAAGTCGCTCCCGAAAGAGATCAGATCTCCGAATGCTGTTTTGAAACGATTAGACCTTGTGAAATGACTAGA
Organism: Ruegeria sp. AG1; assembly: GCF_056541705.1. Taxonomy (NCBI): domain Bacteria; kingdom Pseudomonadati; phylum Pseudomonadota; class Alphaproteobacteria; order Rhodobacterales; family Roseobacteraceae; genus Ruegeria; species Ruegeria sp. AG1. The sequence goes on from NZ_JBQFYU010000020.1 coordinate 20,143, forward strand.
GGTTGAGTTTCAGTTCGACTTTTTCTGGGACCAGATCGTTTACCATCTCTTCTATCCGGGCTTCTGAAAGTCCTCCCGAGGTGATGAAAAGCAACGAAACGCGAGATTTTCCTGGGACGTGGTGTTTTCTGACAAGCTTCCAGCCAGCGTCTGCGGCCATGGCTTCAATGTCTCGGCTGACTTTCAATGAGTGTTCTTCATCCGAAGCCTTGAGCGAAACTTCCACGCCCTTGTTTCGCCCTCCGAGCCAAATGAAGCACCAACACACAATCGCCACCAGAGTGGCCATCAGCGGTAAGCCCAAACCGACGGCAAGACCAAGAACCGTTACGATTATCATTTCGACTGTATCGACCGGATCATCCAGATTGGAGCGGAACCTGAGCAACGCGCCGATGCCAAAAATAACGAACCCAATCATTGACCCGTGCTGGACTACCAGGAATCCCACAGCCATTCCAATTAGCGCGTAAAGGAAGAACAGTCTGGGCATAACCAGATCGCTGACACTTCGGCGTGCTTTACGTCGAACGGGATGATAAACAATCAAAGCGGTCAAAATGATCGTTACAATGACGTCTAGCGTGAAAAAGTAGAGTTCCTGCTTGCCGCGGAACTGAGTCCAGCCTCTTTCAATCACTATCTCTGATTCGGACGTTCCTGCGAGCAAGGAAGCAGGATCAATTTGAGAATAGCCAATACTAGGCAAAAGCACGGCCGAAAGGACCGATGCTATTGAAAACAGCTTACTCAAAAGTCTTTCCCTCCCGCTGTACCGTCGAATAGTCGCTCCAAAGTGCGTAACTTGAAGCAAACACTCCACACCTCTCGACCAAGTCGCACGCCCATAAACTAATTCAACCCTATGAATTTACATTCGGTAAAGCCTTGCGGGATCAAACATCATACTTCCGCAAAATACTGTGTTAGGTTGGACAACATCGATTTTTGATCGAATATGAACCAGATCCACACAAGCGCAGATTTATCTCGAATGAACCAGTCAAATGACCGGCACAAACGAAGAGTAGCGAAGGTAATTTGCGCGAGCCTTGCTGTGGTCGCCAACACTTTGGCGTTAACCAGCCCAGTGAGAGCGCAGACTGATATGTTGGAACTTATTGAGTCTTACAAAGTGGCAGACAAATCAGAGGGCTTTTCTGAGCCATCCGGATTGTCGCTTTCCAGTGTTCATGGATTCTTGTGGGCAGTAAGCGATGAAGCATCGAAGCTGCACCTTCTGGGAGTAGATGGAGAGCTAAAGAATTCGTTCAAACTTCCAGAACATCTAGGTGCAGACTTGGAAGGTGTCGCTGGAAGAAATGATGGGTCTGTATTGCTGTTACAAGAAACTGACCGATCTATTGTAACGGTCCAACCTACGGACCCAATCAAAGTCAATTCTACTCCACTTTCTTCACTCAGGGGCTACGGCAAAGTTGCGGAAATGCTTGCTGAGAACCCTTTGAACAAGGGACCGGAAGGGATCACTGTAGATCAAGACTCTGGGCAAGTATTCGTAGTCATTGAGGGCCAGCCAAGGCTTCTGCTCGTCATTTCCTCGGAAATTGATGAAATTATTGGAGTAGTTCCATTAACGGCTGAAGCTGGTTTTGTTTCATCTCGTGCCGACGATGACGAATTAGACATCAGCGGGATCGCCTGGTCCGGCGAGACCAAGTCTTTATGGATACTCAGCGATGAAGGGCGCCGAATATTCGTTTTTGATCCTGAAGTTCTGACGGTCAAAACTATCGACTTAATTTACTCCAAAAAGGATGAAGTAAAGGAAGTGAAGAACCCTGAGGGGATAGCTTTGGATGAAAGTGGTGGCGTTCTATACATCTTGACCGATGATGGAAAAAAGTCACGCCTCTACGCATTTGTCTTACCGCAAGTTTGATTCCCGAAACAAACTCGCATTGGCTTGTCGCATTCAATTGTACAAAAAGGAAATGGCCACCTCTTCCCGCATCTCGGGAGTTGCGAATCCCAGTTTCGAATGTCCGGTTTGGGCTGCGAGCGGCCACCGATGCGAAAAGCGGCGAATGGCCGTACCGAGCCCGAAGCGGACACCGAAAAAATGTCAGACGACGCCAAAAAGTAGCGTCGCCCGATAGTCGCGGTTGTCGCTTTATTCTACCAGTTCCAGATCACCGGGACGCCAGGTCTTGTCGAACCAAGGCTCGAGCGGGCCGTAGAGGCGCATCATCACGTTGAAGCTTTGCCCGGGCATGGTTTGCGCCCAGTTGTTCTCCCAACCTTCTGGGGCTTCTGGACCAAAATAGATGCTGGTACTCCCATCCTCATTAGGTTTTATCCCCGGTCTATTAGAGTCGATACCACCGGATTGCTGGTCAGTTTCAAGGATTGACCGAGTCTGTCCGCTATACAACATAAACGACGCAAAGTTTTTGGCGGGAACCGGCGCCGGTAGCGTTACCTTATAGGTTTTTGAGCCGTCAAGGTACTGTCCGTTGCTGTCTCGCGCTGTCATCGCATAGACAGACCCCGTCCCGACCGGTGGCGAGGTCATCGCAGGCGTTATGCCCGTTGCCATATAGAAAAAGTACGACCGATCATCGAGGATGCGCGCGCCGTCCTCAAGAAAAAGATAGCTCTGGCGTTGGAACGGTGAGTTCCATTGCCGGTCGTCATAAAAGAACACTCCTGGATCGCGCGAGGCATACGTGATCGCTCGCGCCGTGGCGTTTGCAATTGCTGCTGCCTCCTTGAAAATGGCCTGCATACGGGCATCGGGTTCGAAGGGCTCGTCCTTCTTGATCCCTATGGAAGCAAACGTTCCTACAATTTCCGGACTGAACGCACCAATTGGATTGTTTTCGAGTGCGACGTGGATCTCTTCAAAGAAGTCTTCGTTGTTCGCGTGAACAGTGTTGTGTTGAACACCGGAGATATTCAGGAAAGTTTCCGCGGGAGGATTGTCCGCTTCACTAAGCGGATAGATATTCAGACCCGCCTTGATCTCGGCAACAGGGCCAGCCGTATCTCCGTCTGCGTCTGGCGAGCGTCTTAGCAACAACCAGTGCTCATATGTCTTTGTGCGTAGTTCGAAGTAGCCCTCGGGCACCGGCGTTTCATCGTCGTTGTGCAAAAGTAGATACTTGCCACCTTCTCCCTTATCCGCGCCAAGCGCCCCGATATCCGTCACATAGTCAAACGCGGCGTCATCAAGCAACCCAAGCAGGCCTGCCGGAACCTCAATCACCATCGGGCCATCCGAGATATCGACATTCGAACCAATGTAGATTGTGGTTGTATTGGGCGTCAGCCAGATGGACCGCGCGTCCAGCAGGTCTTCTGCAATCACGACGTCATTGGGACTGACGCCCAAGTCTTCGTATCCCTGAAACATAGCTCGAAGCGAAGCGATCTTCATGCCATCCAGGAAAGCCGTCGTTGCTCTGATCAGATCAAGGTTGTCGAAGACTTTCTCCACCGTCTCAGGTGATGGCATACCATCGAAGAATTCCAGATCACCAAGCGTCTGGGTCTCGACCTTGTCTGGTGTAAGAACATTCTCAGGAACGTCGGCTTTGAATTCTTGGGCTGAAGAATGCGATGCGAGTACCAGGGCAGTCAGCACAGCTAACGACTTTGTTTTCATTGTTCGCTCCATTGGGAATTACTGTTTGTTTTGATCAGTTTACTTTTTCTAGATCGCCCAGCATCCAGCCACTCTCCAGCCATCCTTCTTGCGGCCCATATAGACGAAACAAAAGGAAGTACGGCTCTGTGGTTGGTATCCAGTTGCTTTCCATGCCTTCCGGTGCTTCTGGTCCAAAAAAGATGTCGTAAGAACCGTCTTCATTAGACTGCATCGCATCAGTGTCGCGCTCGGACAAACCGACAGGATCAACGTTCCGAATGAAGCTCTTGGTCTCCATCGAATAAACAATCACGGACCAGAAATCGTCGGCAGGTGTATCCGCTGGGACGTTCAGTTTATAGGTCTGATTGTGATCGTACATTTCCCCGTCGCTGTCGCGCAGGCCTGTCAGATAAAATGTACCTCCGCCCAGTTGTTTCGGCAGGTATGTAATCCAGAAATAACTGCCGCCCGCACGCGCATCCACAAGGACTTCGGTCTCAGTCTCATAGGGGAAACCAGCCTCGGGTTGACCATCCGCGAAATCCCAAATCAACCACTGGCTCCTCATCTCGCCGCTATCGTCGACCCAAAGTGGGATCATGGCTTTCCCGGGCGTCACAAAGTAGTTCTGCATCGAGGCGTACGCGAGCAACAATCCCTCGTTCATTGCCTGCATTTGAAGTTCACTTGGTTCGAAAGGCTTTCCCTTCTCGATCCCTAGATCTTTCAGAAAATTCACCATAACCTTGTCTTGTGGACGGATCGGGTTGTTTTGAACGTAATCGTTCAGGTCCTGAAAGAATGTCTCGTTGTAGTATGGAAGCGAGTCGTACGGCACTTCTGACGCTTCGAGATAGTTGTTGGGTGGCGGATTGTCGGCCTCGGACAGGTAGTACACTTTGATCGTCTGAGCGTACTCGGCCGCATCGGCGTCCGTTCCGCCATTCGTCAGTTTTGGCCGGAACGAAAAACCATATTCGTAGGTATCTGTTTCAAAGGGAAGGTATCCCGCCTCAGTTAATTCCTCCAGGGACATATCCCCTTCGTAGCCTGGGGGTAGCATGAGGTACTTGCCGCCGGCACCTTCGTCGAAACCATCGGGACCAACGTCCACGATAGGAACATCCCAAGCATTCACGATTGTACCGAAGTAGTTCACCTTTTCGGTGGCAGCGGGCACTTCAATGACAAGGGGACCGGGTTCCGAGGTCATTGAAGCCCAAGCATAGGCCGTAACATCGTTAGCCGTAAGAAACCCATGTTTGGAATCGAACGGCTTATTGAGATAAATGATGTCGTTGTAGTCGCCACCGAGGTCGCGGCGAATGCCCTTCAGAAAATCGATCATACCAGCGGCGGGCATTCCCCAGATTGCAGTCTGAGTGGCGCGCTGCACCATGATCTTGTAATCAATGTCCTCGACTTCGGCTGATCGTGCAAGGATGTCACCCGTGTCATTGAAAGACTGGGAAAGAACTGGCGAGGAAGAAATACCCACAATAAGCGCCACGCCAAAAAGACGCGTCGACAAACCGCTGTGTGATGGCCCAAGTATTTTCATGGCGCAATGCTCCCTGCTGTTTGTGGAAAGCTTGCACATCCGTTCAGCCGATGCGTATCATTTCACGACACGCGGGCGAACAAGCGGGTTGACGGATTGAACCTACCACCGATGATTTCGGCCAAGGCCTTGGGCGCGATGCCCCAGTTTGTGCTTGAGGCCGCTGGGGAAAGACGCCTGTTGCGTGCTTTTGACTCTGCCGATCTTCCTGTTCACTTCATTGAGGAAAGAGGCGGTTACATCTCGGAGCATGCCTTGGCGACCTTTGTGCACGAATCCGCACGATCCTCGGGACAACAAAACATCGGATTGTTGTGGTCACCGTATCTCACTGTCGCTGACTACGGCGCCTGGGGAAGTTACGTTCTTTCTGCTCCAACGCTGGGGGCAGCGCTAATACGAGCTTCTGCCGTCATGCCATTTCATTCGTCCACGGATCGCGCGTGGCTTGAAACTTCGGGCACTAGCGTGCGCTACTGTTATCGTTTTGGACTTCGCTCGCATTTCGCGTATCCGGACATCGGTTTCTCGGCCGTTGGGGTTTTTCTGAGCATATTCCGCGCGTATTTAGGAAACGACTGGAAGCCATCGGCCGTGCTCTTGGACTTCCCGAAAGTTCCTGGGTTTGTCGAGGCAGAAGACACTTACGCTTGTCCTGTAATCTGGAACGCCACCCGCCTTGGGGTTGAGTTTGAAGCTTCGGCTTTGAGCTCCGAAGCCGCGCCCAAAAAACTTAGCGGAGGCTCGACAACTGTCGGAGATATTTCACGCGAACGATTGGGCGGCCCACCTCAAACACTTAGAGGACAAGTCGAGGAAGTGGTTTGGCAACAACTTCATCGGGAGGAAATGTCGATTGATGCCACCGCGCGTTCGCTCGATCTTGGCGTTCGCACACTACAACGGAAGTTAGCAAGCGAAGGGGTTCGTTTTCGCGAAATCGTCAACGATATCAGGGTAGCAAGGGCCGAGGAACTCCTCACAGATACGCGCGAGACAGTCTCCAGTATCTCCTCCATGCTAGGATATGAAACCGCAAATAATTTCAGCCGCGCATTTAAGAAGGTAACGGGATTGGCACCCTCTGACTATCGCCAAAGGAATTCCGGTCATACTTGAATGGTCGTCTGCAAAAGCAAGCCGCTGGCGTCTGCATTGCTCACAAATTAAAGTTCAGGTTGGATGCGACGAGTAACCGCGTCCAACCCGAGTAGGGCGGGAAGCTAACCTAGTTCGATCACTTTATACGTTTTCTTTTAGGATCAAGAAACAAAGTGAACTGGAACAATGACAAAGTTGCAGACTATTTGCTTGTAGAGGTGATTCTATCTGTTGCCCCGCGTCGATTACCCTGGGATAGGATCAACGCGGGGCTGTAGGAAAGTGCTAGGTAATCAAATGACGCCCGCACTCACTACGGGAAACATTCTGATATTTCGATGCTTGCTCTATTTATGTATCCAATTTGGATATTTGATAGATCCAACTTCTTAAAAGTCGGAGCATGCAATGCGCACACCCCTCGAGATGGAGAGCTTTGGTCGCGAGTTAACCGAGCACCTTCTTAGAATTGTTTGGTTGCTTATGTTGGTTGATACTTTTTTGGAGCTATTCCAAACAATTACTCAAAAAGCATCCACGAGATGGAAAATACTTCTGTAAATGCAGCGACGAGCTTTTGTAGTTCTGTTTTGGGTGCAGCCCCTAGTCATTTCCAGACACGAACCAATGGAATTGGCGAAAAAACCCACGGTCGTTCATGGGATGGGAGACGACCGTGGGTATCAGTTAGGGGTATGATAGGTACGAAGCCATCATGAGTTTGGATCAAAACTCCCACAAAAGATTTGTATTTTGAAAGAGGAGCTTGCGAGTTGTTCAGGCTATAGGTGTTCACCGACGTTCCGCAGTGCTTTTCGAGCAGTTGTTTGCAAACGACGCTTTCACTCGTTGAAATGAATTCACATCGAAATATTTGCTTTTGTTGCGTCGTAGGTAGCTACGCGACGCATCATCTAATTGGGAGGAATACATGAAATATGCTGCCATTTTTGCCGCCGTGGCAATCTCCGCTTATGCAACTGTTGCCGCTGCCAAAGACCCAGTTCCGGCAAGTAGCGACAACTTCGAGATTTACAGTGAGGTTGAAGGCTGGACGGTTTATGCTGACAACGACTCTGGTACATGCCTGATAGAAAAAGTCTTCGAGAGCGGGAACGTCATGCAAATGGGTCTAACCAAAAACCAAAAACACGGTTACTTGGGAGTATTCACGCAAGCTGACATAGACATCAAAAACCGTCAAAAAATAGAAATAGCAATTGACGACTTCGTGTATGAAGGTCGCGCAAAAGGCATAAAAAGCAAGAAGCTAGCGGATGACTACTCTGGTGGCTATATCGTTGTAAAGGACGCAAACATGGCGACTGCCGTGGCCGAAGGACAGACTTTGATCGCATTTCCAAAGAAGTCCGCAAATTTCATTGTGGACCTAACCGGTACAAAGAAGGCTATGGAAGAAGGGCGTAAATGCAACCTTGCACTTGCAAGCTAACTTAGGCCGTTGCTCAACCTCAAAAAAGTTGAGTCGCCTTTTCGTCAAACCCTTTGTGGCCCCGCAGTTTGCGGGGTCATTTATTCGTCATTTTTTGTCTCTTCGCCTCAAGCATCAAGGTTTTGGTTAGCCCGCCGAAACTGGTGCGGGCGTTGTCAAGAAAGCAACGAATTTTGGTTTATCCGAGTGAGTGGCCAGATCGAGTGCGATATTCAAACGAGGCAACGCGGTCTGTTATTTCCCGTGTCTGCTTTGACCGAAACTCTGCCGTTCAGCAGATTTCAAAGAACGTCCAGCGCCGTTCAATGCAGACGTTCAGGCGAAATTTCTCGGAATGACCACCAACAATGACTGCTATCCGTTCCTAAGCCGTCATCTGACTTAACGACTCAGATGACTGACTTGAGCCCATACCTACCAAATGCTGCACACTGCACGAATGGCCACTTTCGAGCCGACCTACGCCCGAACCTCTTCACGCATAAACTCCACAAAGGCCCTTACACGCGGCTTTCGAAAGGCCGAAGGTAACTGCACGCTTTGGATCGGCAAAGTGCGGGAATGGAACTCCGGAAAGAGTTGCACAAGACGTCCGGTTTCAAGGTCGTCCCCCAAAAACACATCTGGGCATATGAAGATGCCGCTCCCGGCACGCGTCGGTACGAGGCAGGCGGGAGGACTGTTTGCCAGAAATGGGCCAGAGACAGGCACCTGCACGGTTTGCCCTTCGATCTGGAATGGCCAGCGGTTTGGATCGGGGTTGTTCGCATCTCGAATGCAAATGTGGTCCGAGAGTTCCACAGGATGTGAAGGCGCACCATGTTCTTCAAGGTAGCAAGGAGTCGCGACGACTTTCATATGCGTTTCACCGAGCTTGCGAACGACCAAACTGGAGTCACTGAGCGCGCCGATCCGTATTGCGATATCGAAACCGCCCTTGGCCAGATCAGCATAATGATCCGACAAGTCCAATTCGACTGTGACGTCCGGGTGTTGCTCTACGAAACGGCTTGCTGCTTTAGCCACCGCCGTGTCGCCATAGGTAAGGGGCGCCGCCACACGAACGATGCCCTTCAAGCCCTCTGAAGCGTCAAACTCAGTCTCCAACTGCTCCAATTCAGCCAGCACCCGTCGCGCTCCTTCCAGATATCGCTCCCCCTCGTGGGTCAACGACATAGACCTGGTGGTGCGATGGAGAAGATTCAGCCCAACCATGTTTTCGAGCTGGGCCACACGTTTGCTGACCAGCTTGTTTGAAATGCCAAGCCGTTGTCCGGCGGCGGCAAAAGAACCGGATTCCACAACAGCCACGAAGCTCTGCATCCCGTCGATCCGGTCCATAGCATTGCCTCCATTTGCGCGATACACACTCGCTCTTATCGCCATTTCATGGAGAAAAGACCATCGCTAAGTTCCTCTCAAGCTGAATCGCAGGAGAAAAGAACATGGCAACGTCAGACGCCCCCATCTCAATAGGTCAGGTCGCCCTGACGGTGCGCGATCTGGATAAGACCGCCACCTTCTATGAAGACGTGATTGGCCTCGGCCTGATCGAACGCAACGGTGAAAGCGCCTTCCTCGGCACCGAAGCCGGAACGCTGATCGAGTTGCGCCAGGACCGAAACGCTAGACCCTTTCCTAAAGAGGCGGGGCTGTTTCACACCGCATTTCTGTTGCCGTCCAAACAAGACCTCGGCGCATGGCTGGTCTACGCGGATGAGCGCGGTGTTCGCCTGGATGGCGTATCCCACCACGGTGTCAGTGAGGCGCTGTATCTGAACGATCCCGAAGGAAACGGCATCGAAATCTATCGTGATCTGCCTCGCGAAGCGTGGAAACGCCAAGGCGATACCATCCATATGACAACGCACCCGCTCGACCTGAAATCACTAACGGAAGATGCCACACAGTGGCAAGGCGCACCGCAAGGCACAGTCATCGGACACGTTCATTTACGTGTCGGTGATGTCAGCAAGGCAGCCAAGTTCGTTACTGACGAGCTGAGTATGGTTCAGACATTTGAGCTGCCCTCAGCCCGCTGGTTCGGGTCCGGTGGCTACCATCACCATCTTGCGGCGAATGCTTGGCAATCGAAGGGGGCAGGCCCGCGCTCTGTCGAAACCACAGGTCTCGCGAGTGTTGAGCTGTTGGCTGACCCCGCAAGTCTCACGCCCGGCCAGAAGGTCGATCCGTGGGGCACAGAATTCACGATCACCTCAGTGCAGGCTTGCGCCGCGTGAATGTCGTCAAATCAAACCAAGAGAGGGCTACAACAATGACACCTAAAGAACTCGTAATGGAGGCCGTAGCTGCCATTTTTGTCCACTTCGACGCAACTGCCGCCGAACAGCTGCTGGCAAAGGACTATATCCAGCACAACCCAGCCGTCCCCACGGGGGCTGCGCCGATCCTTGGCTTCATTCCTGGTCTGAAAGAAAGCGGGATCGAGGTGGATATCCACCGGGTGATCGCGGAAGGCAACATGGTTGTCCTGCACACCACCTACAACAACGCTCAGGCGTTCGGTGCTGAAACTCTGGTGGGCTTCGATGTTTTCCGCGTCGAAGACGGAAAGGTTGCAGAACACTGGGACAACCTGACCCCAACTACACCGCCAAATCCTTCGGGGCACACTCAGACCGATGGTCCAACTGAGATCACCGATCTGGAAAAGACGTCCGAGAACAAGGCTTTGGTCACCGACTTTGTGAACACGATCCTTAAAAATGGCGATGTTGACCGGATCACGGATTTCCTGTCCGCGGAGACCTATATCCAGCACAACAGCAACATTGCTGACGGACTGGACGGTTTGGGTGCGGCACTCGCTGGCATGGCCGAGCGAGGCATCCAGATGATTTACTCGGATGTCCACATTGTTGTGGCCGAGGGCAACTTTGTCTTCAGCGCCTCTGAGGGCACGTTTGCCGACAAGCCGACGGCCTTCTATGACCTGTTCCGCGTCGAAAACGGCAAAATCGTTGAGCATTGGGACGTGATCGCAGATATCCCTGCGGAAATGGCTCATGACAACGGCAAGTTTTGATCGGGGGAACATGAGAGCATTCCTGATCACCCTCACGATGATGCTAGGAGGCACAGCTATGGCTCAAGAAACTGGTGTAGTCGAGATTGTGACAATGAACCTTGCCGAGGGTGTTTCAGCTCAAGCGTTCGAACCGGTCGACAAGGCCATTGAGGACGAGTACGTCAGTAAACAGCCTGGCTTCATCTCCCGGCAAGCCGCCTTCGCAGACGACAAATGGGCGGTTGTCGTCAATTGGGAAAGCGCGGAGGCAGCGCAAGCATCCATGGACAGCTTTGCCTCTGCTCCGGCTGCTGAGAAGTTTATGAGCATGATCGATGCATCTTCTATGTCGATGAAGCGCTACCAACTGGCACGGTAAGAGCCTTCATATTAACCAAAGCGCCCATGGAAACATGGGTGCTTTGTTGCATTTTGATCATCAGCATTCATCACCGGACAATCGGGCTATCCAGGCGGACGGCAACTCTGTCCGCAAAGCGGATGCTCATGCCGAGTACAGCGAATGACCGCTACGAGCCCATAGTGACCGATGCTGCGCGATCAATCGACGGCGGCTATGCGCAGAAAGCGGACTTTGCAAAGTCTCGCTAAGGCACCAAAACGGACGCTTATCGCTGTCTCGTATGCAGCAGGTTAATATCCCAAAAATGATCGTTAGTCTTCTGTGCCGCTGACCCAAGCCACCTTCAAGTTTGGATCGAAGAGCAACGGTTTCACCTCGACTTGCCTAGTTCTAAGCCAGACAGGCTCAAATTCTCTGTTGTCCGCCAAAGCATCAAGGCTTGTATCGTGCGTAGTCGAAGTCCATATACACGAGGCTTACGTTTTTCTTTTTCGACCTGCTGTCTCCCCAATTCGGCGTTCAGTCTTTCGATTCAGACCGACCACGCCGAGTCGCCGCAATGATGCGGGCGGCACGTATTAGGAGACTTCCACCATGGCAAATGGCACAGTAAAATGGTTCAACTCAACCAAAGGTTTTGGCTTTATCGAGCCTGAAGATGGCAAGCGCGACGTGTTCGTGCATATCTCAGCAGTTGAACGTTCCGGCCTTAGCGAATTGAAAGACGGCCAAAAGGTTACTTTTGACGTCGAGGCTGGCCGTGACGGACGCGAAAGCGCCGCCAATCTGGCACTCGCCTGACCTTTTGCGGGCACCCCATAAGGGTGCCCGTTTGAACAATGGGCGACAATAGGCCGTCGGAGACCAAGTAAGTTGCAACCTAAAGACTGGACGCGGGTGCTCGCGCAATACCGTGTGCCCGATGCGAAGCGCAGTGTTTTTGAACTTGCGATCACTGTTTTCCCCTTATTCGCGCTATGGGCCCTAGCGTGGTTTGCGTTGTCATTTAGCGTCTGGATCGCAATATTGCTGGCCATCCTGAATGCCGCATTTCTGGTCCGTATCTTCATCATCATGCATGATTGTGGTCATGGATCTTTCTTTAGAAGCCGCAGCGCATGCAATTGGACTGGCCGGGTTCTGGGTGCTCTTACCGTTACACCTTATGACGTTTGGCGGCAAAGCCATGCGATTCACCATGCCTCAACCGGTAACCTTGATCGGCGTGGTATGGGTGACATCCCTACATTGACCATTGAGGAATACCTGAAACGGAATTGGTTCGGGCGTGCCGCGTATCGTCTGACCCGGAACCCCGTCTTCCTGTTCGGTATTGCGCCGATCTATACGTTCTTTATTCAATACCGCTTACCTGTTGGCTTCATGCGGTCGGGCTGGCTGTATTGGGCAAGTGCGATGGGAACAAACGCCGCAATTGCAGGGTTCTTGGCTCTGATTTTATGGGCCGGAGGCTTTGAGGTGGTGGCGTGTGTTTTCCTGCCAACCGTGATTGTCGCATCATCGATTGGTATTTGGCTTTTCTACATTCAACACCAGTTCGAACACACGACCTGGGACCGGGAAGAGGGCTGGAACCTTCAGAACGCCGCGTTCTATGGTAGTTCTCACTATGCCTTGCCTGGCATCTTGCGGTGGTTCTCTGGCAACATTGGTGTGCACCATGTTCACCACCTCGCCAGCCGCATACCGTTCTATCGGCTAAACGAAGTTTTGCGTGACCATTCTGAGTTGGAAAACTGCCAGCGTATTACTCTATATGAGAGCTTTCATTGTGCACGATTGCATCTTTGGGATGAAAGAAGTCAACGTCTGCTGACATTTTCCGAGGCTTTGTCGAACGCCAATTCCAATAGGCATTTAGTGTAGTCTGGCGCGTACCAGATAGGCTTCGACCGTATCACCACCCAGGGCGCGAATGGCCTCTAGTCGGTGAAGGCCTTCAATCAGCACGAACCTCTTGTTGTCCGAGCGTATCTGTATCGGGGTCTTCTGGCCGTTCTTCAGGATATCTTCGGCCAACGTCAGAACTTTTTGTTGATCAAGCGTTTTCGCCCGTTTCACAGGTACATAGATCAGGTCGAGCGGATATGGTCTTTTCTCCAACATAAGCTACGTGAGCAACCTTTCGTGCATTTGTTCCGGTTCAAAGTTCGCTACAAGAGCTGGGTCTGGAATGTACGTCATAGAACCGAACGAACAGCGTCGCGCAGTTCCTGATGCATAATCCAGATTGCTGGCTCATCTTCACTTTCGATGTGAGAAAATGCCAAAACCTGCGCGGCGCCATCATTCTGTGCCGATCCAGCTTCGGGAAGTTCGAGTTCCAGATATTCTGCGATCAATAGTCCGACTTTCTTGAAAACTTTGATGGACGCCTCGCGCGATTTGTAACCGGCTGCCTGAGACAAGTGACCAATGGTCAGACCTTCCTTGCCTGCGATTGTAAGTGCTTTGAGTATTGTAACCTGCGCAGGGGTGAGCCTGATCTGGCGCAATGCCTCGACGTATTCTCTTTTACTGGGAACAAGGGTGCCGGAGTTTCCCTCAAATCGGCGTTGACCGCTACGCGTCCTGTCTCGTTCTTCGAGAATTTCTTTCAAGGCTTCAATGGCCAATGCCGGTGTTTCACCAACTGCATCAGCAATCATTGCCTGCGTTTTAGCTGGTGGCTTGGGGAAGGCGCGCGCAACGCTGTTACCGCTCAGAATACCAGCCTTAATCAAGTACTTCCCGAACTCTTCTTCAATCACACCAGATACGTCAGCGTTCTGCGTTTTACGAACACTGCGGTCCTGAAATGCTCTTTGGTCCAGACCGCGAGCTGACGTCTTTGAAGCCGGAAGGGTTACTTGAGGGGCATTTTTACGCATCAGAGAAACACCACTACAACTATCGCCACAACAAAAACCGCTAACGCGATAAACATCTTAACTATGTAGGACCTGCGATGAGCCTTTTCGGCTTTGAGCATTTTGCCCAAGTTTTCGTCTATCGAGTTGTGGTTCACGGCTTGGTCCTTCCGGATATGTCGGGCGAGATTGATTTCCATTAACCTATTGTCGCGGCACATTTTCGGTGCACGTATCGTTCTGTCGTGTGAACGGCCGATTGCATTCCCAACCATCACCTCTTCGATTCAAATGAGCGTTTGAAGGCACAAGGATCGCAACGCACCTGTCCCGGTTTGCGCGAAAACCACGTTCACATTTCCATCCGGAATAGGTTTCAGGTGCAAGGTACGCATGCTGCGGAACTGCCACAGGCTCACAGCCGCTATCCGCTGCCCTATAACCTCTGAGACATACCCATCCTTCTGAGCTTCTTTTGTCGCTCAGACGACCGTTGCTTGGGACACTAATCGCAACACAATCCTGATCTTCCTTGCGAAACCCCCAGTCACAGTGTATCTCCTGCGCGCCAAACCGGGTTTCGACGTACCCGTTTTGAGGCGCAATCAATTCTTCGCATTTTTCTCCGACACGCTGGAACAGCCGATTGCACTCCCATCGATCTCCGGTCGATGCAAGATATCCGTTATTGGGAACTGCTATTTCCTCACAAAGATCTCCAACACGCTGGAATCCATGGTTGCATTCCCAAACTGGACCAAAGGCACTGCCGGTCAAATATGCGTTTTCTGGTACGTCCGTTCTTTGACAGGATCCGTTCTTGTTATCGAAACTTTCGTCACAAACAGATCCGTCGGCATTGCTGGCGACTTGAGCAGGAAGCTTCGTTCCTGTGAGCAATACCAAAAGTGTCGGGATCAAACAAAGAATGCAGCGCGTAAACACGATGAACGACTGATTGAAACGGAACCTGAGACCTGATCTATCGGTCATTAAGCACGCAATTTATGAGCCATGTGCTGTTCATACGGCGCCTTCTTTCATGGGTCACGAGATGACTGGAGCATGTCAAGTGACAGTTGCGAATGCTTGCGAGGAACGAGCTCATAGCGAAGACCCCAGCGAAACCCGTTCCTATGCTGAGGCACATGCTACAATTAGTCTGAAGGCCATTGGATTATCGTAACCGGCAGCATCGCGGCGGCGAGTAATTTTTTACCAATGCACTCTTGTCGTTCCTAGTCTGTGAAGAGTCAAGGACGCACGCTCGTCAAGAAGCGTGTGCTGCGGAATGGTCAATTTTTGAGACCGGCGAGTTATTAGGTGGTTAAGAGAATAACTGAGAGGCAAAATTCACTTTGTGGCAATTTAGGTTGACAATTCGTCTGTGAAATCGCCGGATTTCTTGGGCAACAATCTTGGAGGTGGTGAACGCTCGCCGCGCCGGCCTATTGCCGACACCGAACTAGGAGATTCGCAATTTCTATCGACAGTTTTGCGGACACTGAGATTGGAAAACACCTCGCCGACGCTGCACGTCGTTGCCGTATGGTTTTCTTCACTGGATTACCAGCGTCTGGAAAGTCATTTCTGTTGCGCCAGCAAATATCCATTTCGGTCTCATTGGGACGACGCGTACATATCATGCGGTGGGATACAGGACTCGCGGCGTTTCAGACCGAAGACATACTCGCAAAGTACCCAGATGTTTCAGATGGAACTCATCCGTTGATCCGAAAGGCAGCCGGATTGTGGGGCCGGAGAGCCCTAGCGCGATGGCTGACAGAGACTACCGATCCCACTGACATGATTGTCGGTGAAGTCCCTATCATCGGAAACAGGTTTTCCGAGTTCATCCAGGCGCAGCCGGATCAGGTTGAACCAGCCTTAGCATCCGAGGCAACCACCTTCATCTATCCTGTTCCTACAAAGAGTTTGCGCGCCAATCTCGAAGCCATCCGAAGGTCTACGTTTGCGAACCCAAAACACCCTGATGAGGCCAGAGATGCGCCTCCATCGACAATGGAACTGGCTTGGCGTTTGACGTGTACCAAGGCCGCAGAATTGGGTTTGATCTCTGAAGCGGACAGTCATTCTCCGTACGAGGAGATGATTTATTTGCGGTTTTTTGAGCACCTACTGCAACATCGAAACGCCATTAGAATTGGGGTCGATACGATTTATTCAAATGCCGGATCAGCCCATGATCTGGATGCGAACGTCTTAGAACTCAGTGCTAGCTCAGACGAAGTAAAGTACGCAATCGCAGAGGTAGAGACTACCTTTACAGTCGAAGCAGCCGCCCGAGAAGTTGAAAACTGGTATCGGGTGTAGCCTCGGACAAAGGTCTGTTCGGTTGGCATTTCGGAATTTGCAAAGCTTGGTTGCGAAGGTCCGCTTTGGGCTGACTGCGGTCCTTTGAATTAAGAATGCGGATGGCTGCAAAGTCCGCAAGGCGGACGTTAGCTTTTTTCAACGCTCGGTCTGCTATCTGTCACTTAGCGGACATGCCCAGCAACAGTGCCATCGTCGCCATCAACCAGAACCGGGTTTGTGAACCCGAACTTTCGGATCAACGCTGCGATCTGGTCGATCTGATTCTTAGAATGCGTCCGGGTGCTGCTTTTTTCATTGAGCCAGAGACTTGAACACAAGCTTAGCTTCAAGCGTTTGCCTTTAAATTCAAATGGGCTCTAAGATAATTTCTCGCGGGCTGATCCGATGCCAAGGATCAGGTCGGCGCATCGCTCGCCCAGCATCATGGCAGGTGCGTTTGTGTTGCCTGCGTTTATATCGGGCACGGCGGACATGTCGCACACCCGCAAGCTCTCGATCCCGCGTACGCGCATCCTGGCGTCCAGAACGGCCGTTTCGTCGCCGTCCCGGCCCATTTTGGCTGTGCCGGCAGGGTGATAGTTGGTTTTTACGAACCTCTTGCAATGTGCTCGTAGCGTCTCGTCGTCGTCCGCTATCGGAATGACGATTTCGCGGATTCTTTGTGCAAGCGGGCCCGACGTGAATGCCTGGCGAAAGAACCGCTGCCCCCGGATCATCTCCTGCATGTCGTCTTCATGCTTCAGAAGGTTGGGCGAAACCACCGGCATCGCGTGAGGATCGCCCGAGCGAAGCCGAACCTCTCCGCGTGATTTTGGTTTGACTACGACGGTCGTAATGGTCAGGCCAAAGTCATCTTGAACTTCGTCCAGCGCGTCGCGATCCAGATAGACGATGGGGACGCAAAAAGCCTGAATTGTCGGCTCTCCGTCAGGGTTCGACGGATTGACAAAGGCGCCTGCTTCGACCCCGGCCGAAGTCACCGGGCCGTTCCCGAACAGTTTGAACTGGATGCCGTTTCGCAGCATCCGCCAGCCTTCACCTTGTTTGAAATATCCGTATGGACCGTTGGCAAAGGCGGTGATTGGAACTTCGGGGTGGTCGATCAAGTTCTGGCCGACCCCAGGCATTGAGCAGACCACGGGAATATTGTGTTCGGCAAGATGTGCATCCGGTCCGATACCCGACAGCATTAGGATTTTCGGCGTGACCAGAGCGCCCGCCGCAAGGACAACCTCACCATCACACCGAACGATGTGGGATCCGCGTTTGTCGCGATACTGCACCCCGACTGCCCTGTCGTTTTCGATGATGACTTTTCTGACCTTTGCGCCAAGCCGGATGGTCAAGTTTGGGTTTGTCTCAAGTGGGGCGAGGAAAGCATAGGCTGACGAGCTACGTTTTCCGGCACGATTGGTGAATTGATAGAACCCGACACCGCGCTGCGTTGCGCCGTTGAAGTCCGTGTTGAATGGTTCGCCAAGGGCCTGCACCGACTGAACGAACCAACGTGACATGTCGTCGATATGCCCCGGGTCCGAGACTTGCACCGGACCGTCGCTGCCATGCAGGTCATTGTGAAGCCTGTTGTTGTCTTCCATCCTGCGGAAATAGGGCAGCACATCGTCCCATCCCCAGCCGACTCCGTCGTTGGTCTGTCGTAGCAGGTCGTTCCACGCGTCATAGTCAGAAGGGCGGCCGCGCATATAGACCTGCGCATTCACTGACGACCCGCCGCCCAGTACGTTGGCCTGCGGAATGTCATGCACGCGGCCGTCCAGGTGGTCTTGCGGTTCGGTCCGGTGGTAGGTCATGAACTTGGACCCGTTGATCATCTTGAAAATACCCGGTGGCATGTCCAGCAACGGATGGCGATGCGAATGCCCGGCCTCCAGCACCAGAACCCTGCACTTGCCTTGGTTGACCAGTCGCGCTGCAGCAGCGGCACCGGCAGAGCCGCCGCCGATGACGATGAGATCGAAGGTTTCCGTCATGATTTCACCTTCAGATCCGGCTTTTGGGTTCGCTGATCGAGTCTCGCTCGACCAGTTCGCATTCAAGCTTGACGAGTGGGTGCCTCTGACCATCCGTCGGTCCGTGGAATAGCTGTTCCACGACCCAGCGTCCCATTGCGCGGGTGGGAAGGATCATTGAGGTCAGGGGCGGCGACAGGTGTCGCGCGGTTTCATCGTCGTCAAATCCGATGACCGAGATGTCCTCGGGAATGGACAGGCCAAGTTCCTTGAGCGCCTCATAGCAGCCGATTGCCATGCGGTCATTCTGACAAAAAATTGCGGTTGGCGGAGAGGACAGATCCATCAATTCACGCGTGGCAGCATATCCGGCGCTAGGCAGCCAATTGCCTTCTATGACCAAGTCCTCGTCAAATGGAATGTCGGCGGAAGCCAAAG
This sequence comes from Ruegeria sp. AG1, assembly GCF_056541705.1. NCBI lineage: Bacteria > Pseudomonadati > Pseudomonadota > Alphaproteobacteria > Rhodobacterales > Roseobacteraceae > Ruegeria > Ruegeria sp. AG1. Next base: position 38,878 of record NZ_JBQFYU010000020.1, read on the forward strand.
CGTTTCTATACCCTGTCGTTCGTCCTGCGGCGCATTCCATGAACGGCTCGCCGGTGATGGTGGCGATTCGTTTGTGCCCGGCCTTGATCAGGGCGTTGGTCGCCGTATGTCCAGCAGCGACTTCGCCGGGAATCACCGCAGGCAAGGAGAGGTCGTCGCAAAAGCAGTTCAGCAGTAGAACCGGGGTTGCCGTCTGCCTTAGGAGTTCCGGAACGACCACCCGCCGGGTGAAAACGGTCGCGTAAATAATGCCTGCAACCTGTTGGTCGAGGAAAAACTTAAGCGTTCTTGGTTCTACTTCGGGGTCGTTTTGGGTTTCTGCCAGCAATACAAGATTTCCGGTGTCCCGAACGGCCTGTTTCACGCCGTTGAACGCGTTTACCATTTCGGGGCTCGACGCTAGATCGTCCACAACAAAAGCGATGGTGCCGTCTAGTGCCGAGGGTCGACGCGCGCTGTCCTGGGGTTTCCTAAGTTGAGAGGGCATGGCGTATCCAAGCGTGTTGGCGGCATCTAGGACTCGTTGTTTTGTGTCCTCGGAGATTTTGACGGAATCATTGTTGTTTAGAACCAGCGACACCGTCGTTTGCGAGCATCCGGCGACGCGGGCAATGTCGTGCATCGTTACGCGCTGCCGGCCCGCGACTCGTCCCACTCCCCTGTGCTGCCCGGCATTTTTCGCTTGATCGTTCATCTTTCAACCTTTTTGTGCGCGTTCTTTTTATCGATTAAGCGGGCAGCGCGCAACTAATATTAGCAACAACAAGTTAATATTAGTGTTGACGAACTAATACTATTAGTGCTTTGATCAGCGGTGCGGTCGCCATTGTGGTCTGGCCGGGAACGTGCGGGAGGCGAAATTGCGGTCTGTAGTGGGGGAGTTGGGTCAAATCGTACGTCACTCGATGTTCATCGATGGCCGCTTTACCGACTTCGATGCGGCCGAGGTTTGCGTCGAAAACCCTGCTAATGAAGAGATCGTAGCGCGAGTTCTAGATGGCGCCGCCGCTCATGCGGATGCGGCCGTCGAGGCGGCCCATCGGGCTTTTGGCCCTTGGTCCTCGCGCCCGGCAATCGAGCGAGCGCGGCTGGTCCTGAAGCTCGCCGAGGCCATCAGGGTGGACGCCGGTCGTTTGGCTGCCCTGATCACAGCCGAGCAAGGCAAGCCGATCTCGCAAGCCCGCGGTGAAGTGGATGCCGCCGTTACCTTTCTTTGCCATGCGGCTGAAGAGGCCCGGCGGATTTCAGGTGACATAGTGGCATCGGACAACAAGTCTGAGGAAATCCAGATCCGGCGTCATCCTTATGGCGTTGTTGTAGCGTTGACGGCCTGGAACTATCCATTGGCATTGGCCGCCAGGAAAATCGGGCCTGCGCTGGTCGCAGGCAACACCATTGTTCTGTTGGGGCACGAAATCACGCCGCTTTCCGGTCTTGCTATCGCCGAGCTCGCTGACAGAGTTGGGTTTCCGCCCGGTGTGCTGAATGTTCTGACAGGCAAGGGGCCGGTGGTAGGGAAGCGGTTGGTCGAACACCCCGATACGTCACTAATAACGATGACCGGCAGCACACGCGCCGGGAAAGAGATTTTTCGCGCCGCGGCCGACCGGATCAAGGTTGTCCGGCTCGAGCTTGGCGGTAAGGCGCCATTCATCGTGATGGAGGATGCGGATATTGACGCCGCCGTTTCGGCTGCCATTGCAGCCCGGTTTGCCAATTGCGGCCAGATTTGCACCTGTAACGAGCGTATGTATCTGCATCGCGGGATTGCGGATCAGTTTCTTGAAAAATTCGTGTCTGCCGCCCGTGCTTTGTCGATCGGGAATCCGATGGAGGACTGCGACCTGGGGCCCAAAGTCAGCAAGGTCGAAATGACCAAGGTCGCCGAAATCATCCAGCGCAGCATCGCCGAAGGTGCCACGGTCCATCTGGAAGGCGGGCCTTTGACGGACGGCGCGCACCGCGAAGGGCACTGGATGTCCCCAACGGTTCTCGAGGTCTCCGACAACGGCAATGCCGCGATGCAGGAGGAGGTTTTTGGACCCGTGGCGACAGCCATGCGAGTCGATGATTTTGATCAGGCGATAAGTTTTGCGAATGACACGTCATTCGGGCTGTCCGCCTATCTCTTTACGGCATCGCACCGGCGATTGATGGAGGCCCCGAGCCGTTTGAAGTTCGGCGAATTGTACCTGAACCGCTCCAATGGTGAGGCCGTACAGGGATTTCACACCGGTTGGGGTTTGTCCGGGGTTGGGGGCGAAGACGGCGCGTATGGCTTCGATGGCTATCTGAGGAAACAGACGACTTACATGAATTGGGCATGACCTAAAACTCGCGGTCAAAACGGAGGCGACCGCACCAATGGAGGAGGAATAACAATGAAACGCAGAACTCTTTTGATCTCGACGGTTGTCGCGGGTGCGCTGTTGGGCACGACTGCGATAGCGCAGGATCTGCCACCGCTTGAGCAGAAGGATCGCTACAAGGTCGGCTTTGCGCAGATGGAGTCGAACAATCCGTGGCGCATTGCCGAGACAAAATCGTTCCATGACACGGCCGAGGCCTGCGGCTGGGACCTTATCGCGACGGATGCAGCCGGATCTGCAGCAAAGCAGGTTGCGGATGTGGACAGCATGATCGCCCAAGGCATCGACGTTCTGTTCCTGCCCCCGCGGGAAGAAAAGCCGTTGATCCCAGCCGTTATGAAGGCCCGTGCCGCGGGAATCCCGACCTTTTTGGTGGACCGCTCGGTTGATCCGGCCGTTGCCAAGCCGGGCGAGCATTTTGTGGCGTTCCTTGGGTCGGATTTCATTGATCAGGGCAACCGTGCCGCACAGTGGCTGATGGAGAATTTCGACGGCGACAATGGCGTCATCGTCCAGTTGGAAGGCACGACTGGTTCTTCACCTGCAAATGACCGCAAAAAAGGTTTCGACGACGCGATTGCAACGGATGACCGCTTTGAGATCGTGGCTTCTCAGACCGGTGACTTTGCGCGCGACCTGGGTCGTCAGGTGATGGAAACCCTGCTGCAGGCGCACCCCGATGTGAACGTGGTCTACGCCCACAATGACGAGATGGCAATCGGTGCGATCCAGGCTCTGGAACTGGCCGGCCGCAAGCCTGGCGAGGACGTGACCATCGTTTCGATCGACGGGACACGCGATGCACTTCAGGCTATTATCGATGGCAAGATGGGGGTGACGGTGGAAAGCTCACCCTTCTTCGGCCCTCTGGCTTGTGAAGTCATGAATAAATACGCGGCTGGCGAGGCGATCCCGGAATGGGTGAAAGTCGAAGATCGCATCTTTACCAAGGACAATGCGGCCGATCACATCGACGAAGCCTATTGATTCTCCCTGGTGGGTGGTGCTGGCCTGCGGTCGGCGCCGCCTGCAAGCAATCGGAGGAAGACATCTCATGAATGCGCTCGTCTCGATGTCGGGAATTGAAAAGTCCTTTGCCGGTGTACCGGCACTGAGCCAGGCCAGTCTGGAGATCGCACCTGGCGAGGTTCATGCGCTGATTGGCCAGAACGGTGCCGGCAAATCGACGATGATCAAAGTTCTGACCGGAGTTTACGATCGGGATGCCGGGGACGTCCATTTGGCGCGTGGGCCTAGCCGCATTTCCACCCCGCGGGAAGCGCAGGAATCTGGAATTGCCACGATCTATCAAGAGCTCAACCTGGTGCCGCTGCGGTCAGTGACCGAGAACATCATCATGGGTTACGAGCCCAAGCGCCTCGGCTTTCTGGTTGACTGGCGCGAGGGCAACAGGCGCGCACGCGAGGTTCTTGGGCGTTTTGGCATAGATATCGACGTGACCGAGCCACTGGGAAACTTCTCGACAGCGATCCAGCAGCTGGTTGCGATCGCGCGGGCCGTTTCGCTGGACGCAAAGCTGGTCATCATGGACGAACCCACATCGTCGCTGGATGCCAGTGAGGTAGAGGTTTTGTTCGGTGTGGTGCGCGAGTTGAAAAAACAGGGCGTGTCCGTTCTCTATGTCTCGCATTTCCTCGATGAGCTGTTCCAGATCTGCGATCGGGTCACAACGATGCGAGACGGCCGCACCGTCAGCACGCGCAACGTCCAGGACACGACCAAACTGGAAATGATCGCGGACATGCTTGGCCGCAACAAGGACGAGATCGCGGCAGACGGCCTCACCGACTTTGCAGGTGCCAAGGCCAAGAAAGGAGATATCGTTTTGCGGGCTGACTCTGTTTCGACAGGCCCGCGACTGACGCATTTCGACCTCACGCTCCACCGCGGAGAGATCGTTGGGCTGGGCGGGTTGCTGGGCTCTGGTCGGACCGAGGCGGCGCGCGCCTTGTTCGGAGTGGACGGTGCCCGCAGCGGCGCGATCGAGTTGCACGGCGCGGTCGGGCAACCGTCGGGACCGGGTGACGCGATCGCAACCGGGGTTGGTTTTCTAACCGAAGATCGCAAGGCCGAAGGGATCATTCCTGACATGTCCGTGCGCGAGAATATGACGCTAGCCCTGCTGCCGAAACTTGCCAGTCGTGGTCAAATCGACTTTGACCGCGAGCGCGAGATCGTTCATGCCTTCATCGACGATCTGGGCATCAAGGCGGCGCATATGGACCAACCCATTCGTGAGTTGTCCGGCGGCAACCAGCAAAAGGTGCTTCTTGCCCGTTGGCTGGCGACACAGCCCGACATCCTGATACTCGACGAGCCGACCCGAGGCGTGGATGTCGGCGCCAAACGAGAGATCCAATCGTTCATTCGGTCTTATGTCGAGAAGGGGTTTGGCGTTGTCCTCATCAGTTCGGAATTCGAAGAATTGGTAGAAGGCGCCGACCGCATCGTGGTCATGCACGAGGGGCGCTCGGTCAAGGAACTGACCAACCCCGGGATTACCGAGAACATACTGGTGGGCGCGCTTGCGCATCATGAAGAAGGAATTGGTTCATGGACCGCGCAATGAAGTTGCCGCAACGGGTCGCGTCGATGCCCTTCCGCTTTCACGGCGGTATCGCCGCATTGGTCGCCCTGCTGGTGTTCAACGCGTTTTTCACTCCCAATTTCCTGCAACTGCAGACCCTGTTTGTGAATATCAGCCAGGTTGCCACGATCGCCATCGTGGCCATCGGCATGACGCTGGTAATCGCCACGGGTGGCATCGATCTGTCGGTTGGTGCGGTCATGGCACTGGCGGGGGCGCTGGCCCCGCTGATCTTTCTGTCGGATCTGGGCGCCGCCAATCCGATGCTGGGCGTCACTTTGGCCATTGTCCTGCCGCTGTTCGTCGCGGGGTTATGCGGAGTGTTCAACGGCGTAATGGTTGCCATATTGAACGTGCAGCCCATTGTGGCAACGCTCATTCTCTTCATCTCTGGTCGCGGTATTGCCCAGGTTTTGACGAATGGGAACCTGCAGACATTTTCAAACCCGTCATTCAGTTATCTTGGAACCGGCAAGGTGCTTGGCTTGCCGTTCCAGGGTTGGCTGGCGCTGGCCATTGCCTGTGTTCTGTACTGGGTGATCACTAGAACCACATGGGGCCGCTACTTACTGGCGATTGGTGGCAATGAACGCGCTGCCTATCTGTCGGGTGGTCCCGTACGAAGGGTCAAGATCGGGGCCTATGTCGTCTGCGCGGTGCTTGCGGGGCTGGCCGGTCTGATTGTGGTTGCGATCAACTCGGCCTCGGACGCCGCGCGCAACGGCAATCTGATGGAGCTTGATGCCATCGCAGCCGCGGTTGTTGGCGGAGCTCTTTTGCAAGGCGGGCGGGCGCCGATCTTTGGTGCCATACTGGGTGCTGTCATCATCCAATTGGTCAAATATACACTATTGGCTAACGGGGTAGAAGACGAAGTCGCACTAATCGCCAAAGCCGCCATCATTATCCTGGCCGTTTGGGTCCAACAGTTCCGGAGGGCTTGATTGATGTTGGATGAAACGGCTTTTGACCTGCGAAAGTACCTTCGGCGCAATTCGGCTTCGGTGACGGTGTGGCTCGCACTGCTGGCTTTGATCCTGTTCGGGTTGATGCGCTATGAAAACTTTGGCAGCGCCTACAATTTCTCGTCTTTCCTGAATTACAACGCGATGTTCATCGCGATTGCACTGGGCATGTGTTTCGTGATCATGACCGGCGGGATTGATCTGTCGGTAGGATCCGTTGCGGCCTTTACGTCGGTTGTTGCGGCCTATCTCAGCCCATACGGGATTCAGGTTGCGTTGCCGGGGGCCGTTCTTGCCGGGGTTGGTTTCGGGGCGATCAACGCCTTTTGCATAATCATCCTTCGAATCCCGCCCTTCATCGCCACACTGGCGACCATGTTGGCCGCCAAAGGCGGGGCATTGGTGATTTCGGACGCCCAGACAATTTCGGTCGATTGGGGGTCGAACTTCACCAAACTTGGCATGGGGCAGGCGTTCGGCCTGTTTCCATGGGCTATCGTTATCGTCGCCGGACTGACGCTGACACTTTGGCTAGTGTTGGAAAGAACAACTATCGGGCGGACTGTCTTGGCGATCGGTGGCAGCGAGGATGCCTCGAACCTAATGGGGCTGAAGGTCAATCGCGCCAAGGCTTTCGTCTACCTGCTGTCAGGTGGCTGTGCGGGGCTGGCCGGCGTCTTTCTGGCCTCGGGCTTCGGAGCCGGACAACCCCTTGAGGGCATCGGCTGGGAATTGTCGGCCATCGCGTCCGTCGTGGTGGGCGGCACTTTGTTGACGGGTGGGATGGGTTCGATCCCTGCGACGGTGGCAGGTGCGTTGTTGCTGGGGCTGGTCTTCAACGTTCTAAATTTTGAAAACGGTCAGGGCACCATCAGTTTCAGTGCCTATTGGCAGATGGTCATACGTGGAGGCTTTCTATTTGCGGTCA
>NZ_JBQFYU010000021.1:0-31938 GCF_056541705.1 Ruegeria sp. AG1
CGAAGCCGAAGCCGAAGCCGAAGCCGAAGCCGAAGCCGAAGCCGAAGCCGAAGCCGAAGCCGAAGCCGAAGCCGAAGCCGAAGCCGAAGCCGAAGCCGAAGCCGAAGCCGAGCCGTCGGAACCTGTGCAGGCCGATGAGAAACCCGCTGAACCGACCCAGGAACAACGCGGCGGATTTGTTCCGGCCCTGATAGGTGGTGTGATTGCCGCGGGCCTAGGCTTTGCGGCTGCCCAAACGGGGCTAATCTCGTCTGGTGGGTCGGATAACTCGGACGTGATTGCGGCGCTTGAATCGAAGCTCTCAGAACAATCCGATCAGATTGAAGCGCTGACGAAGAAGCTCTCGGATGTGCCGGACGTGTCGGGCCTGACGGATCAGGTTCAGGCGCTGTCGCAAAAGCTGGATCCGGTTGATGCGGATCTGACTGCCGTGAAATCCAGCGTCGAATCTCTGACGGGTCAGATCGCGCCCTTGGCAGACCGGCTGACCGAGCTTGAGAAGGCGCCCATTGCTGCAAACACCTCGACCGAAGCGACCGCTGCTTTTGAAGCTGAACTGAAAAAGCTGCAGGACTCACTGGCGGCGCAACGCGGTGAGGTTGAGAAGATGGTCGCCGATGCACAGGCGCTTGAGGCGAAAGCAACGGCCGAAGCGCAAGCCGCGACCAACCTAGCTATCCTGTCCCGTCTGCATGGACAGTTGGATGCCGGTCAGCCCTACTCGGACCTTTTGGGCGAACTACAAGCGGGTGGTGTGACGGTGCCTGATGCGCTCTCAACGCCTGCAGATAAAGGGGTTGAGACGCTTTCGTCCTTGCGGGCCTCATTCCCTGCGGCGGCGCGTACCGCTTTGGCGGATGCGCGGGATGCGGACAAAGGCACGGGCGTGATCGCCTTTTTGCAGCGCCAGACCGGCGCGCGATCGGTGACGCCTCAGGATGGGGATGGTCCGGATGCTGTGCTGTCGCGTGCTCAGGCGGCCTTGGCCGATGGTGACGTCGCTACTGCCCTGACTGAATTGAAATCCCTGCCAGAGGCGGCACAAACCGCAATGGCCGATTGGGAACAAGCAGCCCAGACCCGGGTCGCGGCGGTTGAAGCTGCCGATACGCTTGCTTCCGACCTGAACTCGAACTGAAGGACCTGCCATGCTGTGGTCATTGTTTAAGATCCTTGTTTTTGTTGCGATTATCGGCCTTCTGGCTTTGGGTGGTCACTTCCTGATGCAAACCAGCGGCGGGGTTCAGATCACCGTCGCCGGGGTAGAATACACGCTGGGGCCGCTGCAATCGGTGATCGCGCTCAGTTTGCTGGTCTTTGGCGTCTGGTTGTTCTTCAAACTGCTGGGCCTGCTGATCGCGACGCTGAAATTTCTCAACGGCGATGAAACCGCCCTGTCGCGCCATTTCGACCGCAGTCGCGAACGGCGCGGGTATGAGGCGCTGTCTGACGGTCTCATGGCGTTGGCATCGGGCGAGGGTCGCATGGCGATGGCCAAGGCCTCGAAGGCCGAGAAGCTGCTGAACAAGCCAGAATTGACCAATTTGTTGGTGGCGCAAGCGGCCGAGATGACGGGCGACACCAAAAAGGCTTCGGAGACCTACAAAAAGCTGGTGACCAACAATGCCACGCGCTTTGTCGGTGTGCGCGGTATCATGAAACAGAAGCTGGCCGAGGGCGATGACGAAACCGCGCGCAAACTGGCCGAGAAAGCCTTGGCGCTGAAGCCGCGTCATGAGGAAACGCAAGATGTTTTGCTGAACCTGCAGACCAAAGCGCAGGATTGGGCCGGAGCGCGGTCGACTCTGACGTCGAAGCTGAAGGCCGGGTACCTGCCGCGCGATGTGTTCAAACGGCGCGACGCGGTTCTGGCCCTGTCCGAGGCCAAAGGCATTCTAGACGACGGAGCAAGCGTCGAGCAACAAGAACAAGCCATCGAGGCCAACCGCCTGTCGCCCGATCTGGTGCCCGCCGCCGCCATGGCTGCGCGGGCCTATATCGAAAAGGGCAAACCGCGCGCGGCCACCAAGATCCTCAAGAAAGCGTGGGAGGTTCAGCCCCACCCCGATCTCGCCCATGCTTTTGCTGAGATTGCGCCGGACGAGTCGGCTCAGGACCGTATCAAGCGGTTCACCGCGCTGACCCGTATCCACCCTGAGAACATGGAAACCCGCCTGATTCTGGCCGAATTGAACATCGTCGCCGAGGACTTCCCCGAAGCGCGTCGCGCGCTGGGCGACGTGGTTGAAAAACAGGCCGATGCTCGTGGATACACGTTGATGGCGGCCATCGAGCGCGGCGAAGGTGCCTCGGACGCTGTTGTTCAGGGTTGGCTGGCCAAGGCCTTGACGGCGCCGCGTGGGCCGCAATGGGTCTGCGAGAACTGTCACGACATTCAGCCCGAATGGGGCCCGGTCTGCCAGAATTGCGGCAGCTTCGATACGCTCAGCTGGCAAACGTCTCAGACGCCCGAGATCGCCACGGCTACAGGTGTGCATATGTTGCCTTTGATTGTGGGCGCACTGGAAGACAAAGCCTCTGCCGAAGAAGAACCCGAGACCGAAGAGGATGTCCCTTCTGAGGTGATCGAGCTGAACGCCGATACGGTCGATGAGACCGCAGAGAAGCAGGCCTGACCCAAACGGCCTGATCTTTTCCGGCCCGCAGCAGCTTTGCAAAAGATGAAAGTGTAAGTCTGTGGTGCCCCTCAAAAGGGCGCAGTTCTGGGGTATTTAACGCCAGTGTGACGGGTTTCACTGACTCTCCGGTAGCATTTGCCGCATTCTCTCGATGAATCGACCAAGCGTCTTAGATTGAGGAAAAACCAAATGAAAATTGATGAAAAAGGCCTGGATAAATTTGAAAAAGAGGCGGACAAGCTCGCGGCGGCGGTTGTCCAGCAGTCCAAAATCATCGATCAGGCGGAAAAGGCGTCCCCGGTCGCCAAGAAGACACTGGCACCGTTGAAGAAGGCGATTGCAGTGGCGATGAAGCAGGGCAAAGCTGCACAGAAGGCCATTTCGACTGCGAAGAAGAAAAAATGTATGGACGAAAAGGCCAACAAAGACCTTCTGGTTCAGGTGTCGAAAGCTGCCAAGACTGCATCGGCGGCCAAGAAATTGATCGGTCACGAGGCAACGCATGTGGTGCAACAGGCCGTCCCGAAAGCGAAGCCGAAGCAAATGGAAAAGACCTTCGACGAAAAGCTGAAGTTCTGGCAAAACCTAGAAAAGAAAGCCAAGTAAATCTGAGACATAGGCCGGGGCCTGCGCAGAGCACTGCTTTGCGAGGCCCTGACGTCAACGCTCAAGGCATGAAATGCTGTGCGTGTGGTTGGATCTGAGACTGAATTCCCAAACACACGGGCTATTTCCACGCCGCAAATGCGAGTAATCAATACAATTTAGGGGGATTTGGTGCCCAGGAGAGGACTCGAACCTCCACGTCCATACGGACACTAGCACCTGAAGCTAGCGCGTCTACCAATTCCGCCACCTGGGCAGGTGTCGTGAGGGGGCGTTTAAGCCCAGCGGCGGGGAGGGTCAACCAGATTCGGACAGATTTTTGAAAGTTTTTTGAACCATGCCGCTTGGCCCCTTTTCGCAGCGGGTCTCGATGCAGGATGCGCGGCGATTTGATGCCTTGTTTCTAAGGGGTTCGGGCGCTACTTCTACGTCAGAGCCACGCAGCAGGAGCCATCGAATGTCGAAACTGGTCACGATCTACGGAGGGTCAGGGTTTGTCGGGCGCTACATCGCGCGCCGTATGGCAGCAAAGGGATGGCGTGTCCGAGTCGCCGTGCGACGCCCGAACGAGGCCATGTTCGTGAAACCCTATGGCGTTGTGGGTCAGGTTGAGCCGATTTTTTGCAACATCCGGGATGACGCCTCGGTGCAGTTGGCCATGCAAGGTGCGGATGCGGTTGTGAATTGCGTGGGTGTTCTGAACGAACTGGGCAAGAACGGGTTTGATGCAGTGCAGGCCGAAGGGGCCGAACGCATCGCGCGTCTTGCATCCGAGAATGGCGTGGAGCGGATGGTTCATATCTCGGCCATTGGTGCAGATGCCGAGTCGGCCAGCGCTTATTCCCGCACCAAAGCCGCGGGTGAGGCCGGAGTTCTGGCCCATATGCGCGGCGCGGTGATCCTGCGCCCCTCGATCATTTTTGGGACCGAGGATCAGTTCTTCAACCGGTTCGCCTCGATGACGCGCTTCGGGCCGTTTCTGCCTCTGGTCGGGGCTGAGACACGGTTTCAGCCGGTCTATGTGGATGATGTGGCACAAGCGGCCGAGCAGAGTGTCTTGGGGCAAGCGGCCTCGGGCATTTATGAGCTGGGCGGTCCTGAGGTGAAGACCTTCCGGGCTTTGATGCAGCAAATGCTGGACGTCATTCATCGGCGCCGGGTGATTCTGGGCGTGCCGTTTTTTGCCGCCAAGATCATGGCCGGCGTGTTGGATATTCTGAAATTCGTCAGCTTCCAGCTGTTCTCGAATCCGATCCTGACGCGGGATCAGCTCAAGAACCTTCGACAGGACAATGTGGTTGGTGACAGCGCCAAGGGCTTTGCGGATCTGGGTATTGTTCCCACGACGCTGGACGCAGTTCTGCCGGAATACCTGTGGAAGTTCCGCCCCTCAGGTCAGTATGACGACATTCAGAACTCTGCCAAGAACCTGCGGACCTGATCAGCTATAGGCGATCACCAGCAGGATCGCGCCCAGAATGACGCGATAGATGACATAGGGCGTGAAGCTGACACTGCGCAGCAGGCGCATCATCAGGCTGAGTGCTAACAAGGCCGATGCAAAGGCAAAGAGGGCGGCGATCGCTCCGTCTTTGGCGAGTTGCGCGTCGGCTTGGTGGATCACGTCAAGGGACAGCAACACGCCCGAGGCGATGATGGTCGGGATCGACATCAGCATGGCGAGGCGCGCGCCCTCTTCCCGCGTATAACCCAGATGCCGTGCCCCGGTGATGGTGATGCCCGACCGGGATGTTCCTGGAATTAAGGCGATAGCCTGCCAAAGCCCCATGATGGCTGCGTCACGCAAGTTCCAATCGGCGGCGATCTTGGTCTGGGGGCCTTTCTGGTCCATCCAATAGAGCAGCAGGCCGAACAGCAGCATGGTCCAGCCGATGACGGCGATGGATCGCAGCGCCTCGGTCAGGCCGGTCAGGTAAAGGACCAGCCCGGCGAGGACAGTCGGAATCGTTGCCACGATCAACCCCAGCGCCAAGCGTGCCTGCGCCGTGTCGGTGCGCCCAGTCAGTGCCGCAGGCAGCCCGCGGATCGCCTGTTTGACGTCGGACCAGAAATACAAAACAACCGCGCCAAGCGTGCCCACATGAACGGCTACGTCGATGGTTTGGCCCTGATCCTGCATCCCGGTCAGGTTGGGCAGCAAGATCAGATGGCCGGACGAGGAGACAGGCAGAAATTCAGTAAGCCCCTGAATGATTGCCACGAGAATCAAGTGAAAGAGACTCATTTACCCTGCCGCACTGCCGTCAAATTGCTTTGAGTTCATGGGTATTCTGGTGGTGTCGAAAAGGAAAGTCGCGATATGGGTCCGTATCGGACCTAAAAATAACCCAAGAATCGCAGAATTTTGGTCGACCAGCGGAAATTTTCCTGTATTAGGTCAGTATGTATGACTTTTCATACCTGAGGCTATCTCATAAACAAAGGCTTCCAAGCCAATTCATGGAGTCAGACCCGTGGCAAAGCAACCGATGTTGAAATTTGTGCAGATTGATCGCGTCATGCCCGAAAAGCGTGCCGCCGATGACCGCAAAGAAGACTTTGACGAAATCTACGCGGAATTCGCATCGGCCAAGGCGGAAGAGCAAGCCAGCCGCTGCAGCCAATGTGGTGTGCCCTATTGCCAGTCGCATTGCCCGCTGCACAACAACATCCCCGACTGGCTGCGTCTGACCGCGACAGGCCGTCTGGAAGAAGCTTACGCGACCAGTCAGGCCACCAACACATTCCCTGAAATCTGTGGTCGTATCTGCCCTCAGGATCGCTTGTGCGAGGGCAACTGCGTGATCGAACAGTCGGGTCACGGTACGGTCACCATCGGGACGATTGAGAAATACATCACCGACACCGCATGGGACAAAGGCTGGGTGAAGCCCGTTGTTCCGACTGCTGAACGCGGCGAAAGTGTTGGCATCATCGGCGGAGGCCCGGGTGGTCTGGCCGCAGCCGACATGCTGCGCCGTGCCGGTATCCAAGTCACAGTCTATGACCGCTATGACCGTGCGGGCGGCCTGTTGATGTACGGTATCCCCGGCTTCAAGCTCGAGAAAGACATCGTCCAGCGCCGCAATGACCTGTTGGCCGATGGCGGGGTAGAGTTCGTTCTGAACTGCGACGTGGACGCCGCCAAATTTGACGAAATTCGCGCCAAGCATGACGCCGTGATTATCGCAACCGGCGTTTACAAGTCGCGCGATCTGTCCATGCCGGGTAGCGGATTGACGGGTATCGAGAAAGCGATCGACTTCTTAACCGCCTCGAACCGCAAAAGCTTTGGGGACGCGGTCGAAGATTTCGACAATGGCCGCCTAAATGCCGAAGGTAAAAAGGTTGTCGTTATCGGCGGTGGCGACACGGCGATGGATTGTGTGCGCACCTCGATCCGTCAGGGCGCGACCTCGGTCAAATGTCTGTACCGCCGTGACCGTGCCAACATGCCTGGCTCGCAGCGTGAAACGCAGAATGCCGAGGAAGAAGGCGTGGTGTTCGAATGGCTCAGCGCGCCAAAGGGTTTTGTCGGCGATGACAAGGTCTCTGGTGTTATGGTCCAGAAGATGCGTCTGGGACAACCGGATGCGTCTGGTCGTCAAGCCCCTGAGGTGATCGAAGGTGCCGACTATGTCGAGGACACCGATCTGGTGATCAAGGCGCTGGGTTTTGAGCCCGAAGACTTGCCCACACTGTTTGGTCAGCCCGATCTACCGGTCACGCGCTGGGGCACCGTCAAGGCGGCCTTCCAGACCGGTGAGACCGAGATGGACGGCGTCTACGCCATCGGTGACATCGTGCGCGGCGCTTCCCTGGTCGTTTGGGCGATCCGGGATGGCCGGGATTGCGCTGATGCCATCATCGAGCGGTTCAATGCCAAGGCGGTGGTCGCAGCTGAATAACTGCCATCGTCGAAGTTCAACATTTTCCCAAAGGGATACGCGTTCGATCCAGAACGCCAGCCAAAGACCAAAACCAGGGATCCGGCAATCCGTGCCCCCTTGGAAGCAGGAGACAGCGAATGACCAAATTTGATGCCGATTGGGTGCGCGCCGAGGAAACCAAGCGCAAGTGGATGGCGGAAAACGGTCTTTATTCCGAAGAGGAAGAGCATTCCTCATGCGGTGTGGGCCTTGTAGTGTCCGTCGACGGTAAGCCATCGCGCAAGGTCGTGGATGCGGGGATCGATGCCCTCAAGGCGATCTGGCATCGCGGCGCGGTGGATGCCGACGGTAAAACCGGTGACGGCGCGGGTATCCATGTGCAAATCCCGGTTCCGTTCTTCTACGACCAGATCCGTCGTACCGGCCATGAACCCAATCTGGATGAATTGATCGCCGTTGGTCAGGTCTTCCTGCCCCGCACCGATTTCGGCGCGCAGGAACAATGCCGGACCATCGTGGAAACTGAAGTTCTGCGGATGGGCTACTACATCTACGGCTGGCGTCACGTGCCGGTTGATGTCACCTGTCTGGGCGATAAAGCCAACGCGACCCGTCCTGAGATTGAGCAGATCCTGATCTCGAACAGCAAAGGCGTGGACGAAGAGACGTTCGAGCGCGAGCTGTATGTCATCCGTCGTCGCATCGAAAAAGCGGCTGCGGCTGCTGGGATTTCCGGCCTTTATCTGGCGTCGCTCTCCTGCCGCTCGATCATCTACAAGGGCATGATGCTGGCCGAGCAGGTTGCGGTTTTCTACCCCGACCTGATGGACGAACGCTTTGAATCGGCCTTTGCGATCTATCACCAGCGCTATTCGACCAACACCTTCCCGCAATGGTGGCTGGCCCAGCCGTTCCGGATGTTGGCACATAACGGTGAGATCAACACGCTGAAGGGCAACATCAACTGGATGAAGAGCCATGAGATCCGCATGGCGTCCTCGACCTTTGGTGACTATGCCGAAGATATCAAGCCAATCATCGCAGGTGGATCGTCGGATTCGGCCGCATTAGACTCGGTTTTTGAGGTTCTGGTGCGCGCAGGCCGGTCGGCGCCTATGGCGAAAACCATGCTGATTCCGGAAAGCTGGTCCAAACAGGCAGTTGAGCTTCCGCAGGCGTGGCGCGACATGTATTCCTACTGCAACTCAGTGATGGAACCATGGGATGGCCCTGCCGCTCTGGCCATGACCGACGGTCGCTGGGTCTGTGCCGGTCTCGACCGGAATGGTCTGCGCCCGATGCGCTATGTCGTAACAGGCGATGGTCTGGTTATCGCAGGCTCCGAGGCCGGAATGGTGCCGATTGACGAGGCTTCCGTGACCGAAAAAGGCGCTCTGGGTCCGGGTCAGATGCTGGCAGTGGACATGAAGCGCGGCAAGCTCTACCGCGACAAACAGATCAAGGACAAATTGGCCCGCGCCCTGCCGTTTGGTGAGTGGGTCAACAAGATCAACGATCTGGATGACGCGTTGGCCGGCGTGACCGAGACAGCCAAGTTTCGCGGAGAAGAGCTGCGCAAGCGTCAGATCGCGGCTGGCTACTCGATCGAAGAGCTGGAGCAGATCCTCGCGCCGATGGCCGAGGATGGTAAGGAGTCACTGGCTTCGATGGGGGATGACACGCCCTCGGCTGTGTTGTCCAAGCAGTACCGCCCGCTGAGCCATTTCTTCCGCCAGAACTTCAGCCAGGTGACAAATCCACCCATCGACAGCTTGCGGGAATACCGCGTGATGTCGCTGAAAACGCGGTTCGGTAACCTGAAAAACGTGCTGGACGAGGACAGCAGCCAAACCGAAATCGTAGTGCTGGGCAGCCCCTTTGTTGGCAACGCACAGTGGGACAAACTGGTTGAGACCTTTGGCTCTCCTCTGGCAGAAATCGACTGTAGCTTTGAGCCTGGTCGTGGCGCTCTGAGCGCCGCTTTGGCCCGTGTTAGAGCCGAAGCAGAGGAGGCTGTGCGCTCGGGCGCGGGGCATCTGGTGCTGTCCGACATGAACTCGGGCGAGGGCCGTGTGGCCATGCCGATGATCCTGGCGACCAGCGCGGTGCACTCACATCTGACACGGCAAGGGCTTCGGACCTTCTGCTCGCTGAACGTACGCTCGGCCGAATGTGTTGATCCGCACTACTTTGCGGTTCTGATCGGCTGCGGTGCGACCGTGGTAAACGCCTATCTGGCCGAGGACTCGCTGGCGGATCGGATTGACCGTGGTCTGTTGGACGGCACGCTGACGGAAAACGTCGCGCGCTATCGCGAGGCCATCGACCAAGGTCTGCTGAAGATCATGGCCAAGATGGGCATCTCGGTGATCTCATCCTATCGCGGCGGTCTGAACTTTGAGGCTGTTGGCCTCAGCCGCGCTATGGTTGCCGAGTACTTCCCCGGTATGACCAGCCGGATTTCCGGTATCGGTGTCACCGGTATTCAGGCCAAGGTCGAAGAAATCCATGCTAAGGCATGGGACAACGGCTTGGACGTTCTGCCCATCGGTGGGTTCTACAAAGCCCGGCAATCGGGTGAGACCCATGCGTGGGAAGCGACCTCGATGCACATGATGCAGATGGCGTGCAACAAGGCGTCCTACGAACTGTGGAAGCAGTATTCGGCCAAGATGCAGTCGAACCCTCCAATCCATCTGCGTGATCTGATGGATTTCAAACCGCTGGGCAAACCAGTGCCGATCGAAGAGGTCGAATCGATCACCTCGATCCGGAAACGCTTTGTTACTCCGGGCATGTCGTTAGGTGCGCTGTCGCCCGAGGCGCACAAGACGCTGAACGTAGCGATGAACCGGATTGGTGCAAAGTCTGACTCGGGTGAAGGTGGGGAAGACCCGGCGCATTTCGTGCCCGAGCCGAATGGTGACAACCCGTCGGCCAAGATCAAACAGGTGGCCTCGGGCCGGTTCGGCGTGACTGCCGAGTACCTTAACCAATGTGAAGAGCTTGAGATCAAGGTCGCCCAGGGTGCCAAACCGGGTGAGGGTGGTCAGCTGCCGGGTATGAAGGTCACCGACCTGATCGCGCGTCTGCGTCACTCGACCAAAGGCGTGACGCTGATCTCGCCGCCGCCGCACCACGACATCTACTCGATCGAGGATCTGGCGCAGCTGATCTATGACCTGAAACAGATCAACCCGCGCTGCAAGGTGACGGTGAAGCTGGTGGCGTCTTCGGGCGTGGGTACAATTGCTGCCGGTGTGGCTAAGGCGAAAGCGGATATCATCCTGATTTCGGGCCACAATGGCGGCACGGGCGCATCGCCTGCGACCTCGATCAAATATGCCGGTCTTCCGTGGGAGATGGGCCTGACCGAGGCGCATCAGGTTCTGGCGATGAACAACCTGCGCGACCGGGTGACCCTGCGGACCGATGGTGGCCTGCGGACCGGACGTGACATCGTCATGGCTGCGATGATGGGGGCCGAGGAATATGGCATTGGCACCGCAGCACTTATCGCGATGGGCTGTATCATGGTGCGTCAGTGCCAGTCGAACACCTGCCCGGTAGGAGTGTGTACGCAGGACGAAAGCCTGCGCGCCAAGTTCACCGGCAACGCGGATAAGGTCGTCAACCTGATCACCTTCTACGCGCAGGAAGTGCGCGAGTTGCTGGCCAGCCTCGGCGCGCGTTCGATTGATGAGATCATCGGTCGGGCCGATCTGCTGGATCAGGTCAGCCGTGGCTCGGCGCATCTGGACGATCTGGACCTGAACCCGCTACTGATCACTGTCGATGGCGCGCATGACATCGTCTACAACCGTGACAAGGACCGCAACGCGGTGCCTGATACGCTGGACGCCGAGATCGTGCGCGATGCGGCGCGGTTCCTGAAAGACGGTGAAAAGATGCAGCTGTCTTACGCGATCCAGAACACGCACCGGACCGTGGGTACGCGTGTCTCCAGCCATATCGTTCAGAACTTCGGTATGCGGAACACGTTCCAGGACGACCACCTGCATGTAAAATTGCAGGGCTCGGCAGGTCAGTCGCTTGGGGCCTTTGCGGCACCGGGTCTGAAGCTGGAAGTGTCGGGTGACGCCAACGACTACGTTGGCAAAGGTCTGTCGGGTGGCATGATCGTTGTCCGCCCACCACAGGTCAGCCCGCTGAAGGCAGATGACAACACGATCATCGGCAACACCGTTCTTTACGGCGCAACCGACGGGCAACTGTTTGCCGCTGGTCGCGCGGGTGAGCGGTTCGCGGTGCGAAACTCGGGCGCCAAAGTGGTGATCGAGGGCTGTGGCTCGAACGGGTGTGAATACATGACCGGTGGAGTCGCGGTGATCCTGGGTGATATTGGGGCCAACTTTGGTGCAGGTATGACCGGCGGCATGGCCTATCTGTATGATCCGGAGGGCAAGGCGCAGGCGTTGATGAACATGGAAACGCTGGTGACCTGCCCCGTGACCGTCGACCATTGGGAAGATCAGTTGAAATCCCTGATCGAGCGCCACGCGGCGGAAACCTTCAGCCGGAAGGCCTCGGACATCCTTCAGCATTGGGATGTTGAAAAGGCGAACTTCTTGCAGGTCTGCCCGAAAGAGATGCTGAACAAGCTCAGCCATCCTCTGACAAACGAAGTGGCTGCTGTTCCGGCCGAATAAGTCGGGTGTAGAGATAAATAAGAAGAACCCGCGTTTCTGAGTTGGAGCGCGGGTCTTTTTTATTTCGCGGCGGACACAGTCGCACGGCCCAATCCGCCGATCAGGAATTCCGCCGTTCCCAAGACAGTCGCGGCGGCGTATAGCAAAACCATGGCAAAGAAAGCAGCTCGCAAGAAAAGCGGCAGAAAAAGTAAGGCAGGCAAGGGACAAAAGACACGGTCGCTCTTGTCCCGTATCCGGCGATGGATGATCTATTCCGCGCTGGGCGTTGCGGCGTTTCTGGTGGCTTTGGTGGTTCTGTACTCGGTCGTGAACCCTCCGATCACGCATACGATCTGGTCTGAATGGCGTCGCCTAGGAA
Source organism: Ruegeria sp. AG1 (assembly GCF_056541705.1). Lineage (NCBI taxonomy): Bacteria > Pseudomonadati > Pseudomonadota > Alphaproteobacteria > Rhodobacterales > Roseobacteraceae > Ruegeria > Ruegeria sp. AG1. Next base: position 12,167 of record NZ_JBQFYU010000021.1, read on the forward strand.
AGGTCGAGCGCGAGTGGGTCACGATGGATGAGATCGCTCCAATCATGGCGCGTTCGGTCGTGGCGGCTGAAGATGCGAATTTCTGTCTGCACTGGGGTTTTGACGTCGAAGCCATTCGCGACGCTTTGGAGGGGGGCGGGACCCGAGGGGCCTCGACCATTACGCAGCAGGTGGTGAAGAATGTCTTTCTGTGGCAGGGGCGCAGCTGGGTGCGCAAGGCGATGGAAACCACGATCACGCCTGTGGTTGAGATTTTCTGGAGCAAACAGCGCATTCTTGAGGTCTATCTAAACGTCGCGGAAACCGGGACGGGCCTGTTTGGGGTTGAGGCTGCGGCGCAGCGGAACTTTGGCGTCAGCGCGGCGCAACTGACCCCGACGCAGGCGGCGCGGCTTGCAGCGATTCTGCCCTCACCCCGCAAACGCTCGGTGACGGACCCGTCGGTTTTCACCCGCAGGCGGGCGGCGGCCATCCTGCAAGGGGCGGCTACCATCCGCGCAGATGGTCGCGCGGATTGTTTCGAGGATTGAATCCCACGCCCTGCCAAGGCTAAAGCTGAAGGGTACTCATTGGTTTGATTGGAAGTCCATGGCGCGTTTGTTTCACGTTCCCCTCTCTCCCTACTGTCGCAAGGTTCGGCTGTCTCTGGCCGAGAAGAAGATCGAAGTTGAGTTGGTCGAAGAGCGGTATTGGGAGCAAGATCCGGATTTCCTGCGTCGAAACCCGGCTGGAAAAGTGCCGGTGTTGCGGTTGGACGGGCAGATCATGTCCGAGAGCGCGGCGATTTGTGAGTATATCGAGGACACGCGCCCAGAACCGCCCTTGATGCCCAAGACCGCCGAGGCGCGGTACGAGGTGCGACGCTTGGTGGGCTGGTTCGATGACAAGTTTCATCACGAGGTGACCTCGAAACTTCTGTATGAGAGGGTCAACAAGAAGATGACCGGGCAGGGTTATCCGGACAGCAAGAATGTCAAGGAAGGCGCGCGGGCGATCAAGTACCACTTGGATTACATGGCATGGTTGCTGGATCATCGTCGCTGGCTGGCCGGAGATCAGATGACGCTGGCCGATTTCGCGGCCGCGGCGCATTTGTCGGCGCTGGACTATATCTCGGACGTGGATTGGAATCGCAGCGCGGCGGTGAAAGATTGGTACGCCAAAATCAAATCGCGGCCGGCATTCCGGTCGATTCTGGCGGATCAGGTGCCGGGGTTTCGGCCTCCGCCCCATTACGCCGATCTGGATTTCTGATAGGGTGGCGAAGGGGGGCTGTCTGCCCCCCATCACGCCAGAGGCGCGATTCCCCCCGAGGATATTTTTAGCCAGATGAAGAGCGGATCGGGTTTAAAGGACAAACTGGTGGCGCAGGCTTTGGCCGAGGGGTTTGTCTCGTGCCGGGTGTGTCGCCCGTGGGACGTGCCGCAAGTGCCTGCACAGTTGGAGGCCTTTTTGGAGGCCGGGTATCACGGGCAGATGGGTTGGATGGCGGAACGCACACATTGGCGTGGGGATCCGGCGGCCCTTTGGCCCGAGGCGCGTTCGGTGATCATGCTGGCTGAAAGCTACACGCCCGAGCATGATCCGACCCAGGTTTTGACCCATCCCGAACGAGGGGCGATTTCTATCTATGCGCAGAACAAGGACTACCATGATCTGGTCAAGAAGCGGCTGAAACGGTTGGCCCGTTGGCTGATTGCTGAAGCGGGTGGCGAGGTGAAGGTATTCGTCGACACGGCTCCGGTTCCTGAGAAGGCCTTGGGTCATGCAGCCGGGTTGGGATGGCAAGGTAAACACACCAATCTGGTCAGTCGAGAATGGGGCAATTGGTGCTTTATAGGCTCTGTTTTTACGACTTTGGACCTTCCTGCGGATATGGCGGAAGTTGACCATTGCGGGTCGTGCCGTGCCTGTTTGGACAGTTGTCCGACAGATGCCTTTCCCGCCCCGTATCAGCTGGATGCGCGTCGGTGTATCTCCTACCTGACGATCGAGCACAAAGGCCCGTTTGAGGAAGAACTGCGTGGCAAGATGGGTAATCGGATTTACGGCTGCGATGATTGCCTAGCAGCGTGCCCTTGGAACAAGTTTGCGGTGGCTGCCAGCGACACAAGATATGCAGCGCGAGAGGATCTGAAGTCTCCGGCCCTGGCTGATCTGGCGGTTTTGGATGATGCCGCGTTTCGGGCGAAATTCTCGGGCTCTCCGATCAAGCGGATCGGGCGCGACCGGTTTGTGCGCAATGTTCTCTATGCCATTGGCAACTCGGGCCGGGCCGAACTGCGGGCTGTGGCGCAGGGCTTGGCGGATGATCCCGATCCGACCGTGGCTGATGCAGCGCGCTGGGCGGTGGAACAGCTCGGTTAAATGCCGCAAACAGGCTGGACGTGTCGGTCCAAACCGCTACACCCATCTGCAGCGAACAGATGGAGGACCCGATGGCGCTGGCTTTGGGGGTAGATACAGGCGGAACCTATACCGATGCGGTGTTGATCCGGGATGAGCGTGAGGTGATCGCCTCGGCCAAGTCCCTGACAACGCGGGCGGACCTGGCGATTGGGGTCGGCAAGGCGATCTCGGCCGTTTTGGACGAGGCGCAGGTGACGCCGGATCAGATCTCGATGGCGTCTCTGTCGACGACACTGGCCACAAATGCTCTGGTCGAGGGGCAGGGTGGTCGCGTGGCCTTGATCTACATCGGGTTCAAGGAAAGCGATCTTGAGAAGCATGGTCTGAGGGATGCTTTGAAAGGCGATCCGGCGCTTGTCGTGGCAGGTGGACACAGCCATGCGGGCGGTGAGGTCGCAAAGCTGGATGTTGAAGCTTTAGGGGCCTTTTTAGACTCTCACAAAGGGGTTTCTGGCTTTGCCGTGGCGGCGCAGTTCGCGACACGTAACCCTGCGCACGAGTTGGAAGCGGCGCGGATCATAGCCGAAAAGACCGGAGCGCCGGTTACCTGCTCGCACCAATTGTCCGCCAAGTTGAACGGGCCAAAACGCGCCGTTACGGCCGTTTTGAACGCTCGACTGATCGGAATGATTGATCGTCTGATCGGGCGGGCTCAGGATCAGTTGCTGGCTTTGGATATTACCGCTCCGATGATGGTCGTGCGCGGGGATGGCGCGTTGATGAGCGCGGAACAGGCGCGGGAGCGACCGATTGAAACGATTCTGAGCGGTCCTGCGGCCTCGATCGTAGGGGCGCGGTGGCTGACGGGGGCCGAGAACGCTCTGGTCTCGGATATTGGCGGTACGACGACGGACGTGGCGCTGATCCGCGATGGGAAACCCGCGATTGATCCGGCGGGCGCGCAGGTTGGTGGGTTTCGCACGATGGTTGAAGCCGTCGCGATGCGAACTCACGGTTTGGGCGGCGATAGCCAGGTTCATGTCATGACCGAAGGCTTGAAGGGCGGCGTTTTCCTTGGGCCGCGACGGGTGCTGCCGGTTTCACTGATCGCGTCCGAGGCGCCCGAAGTGGTACATGCGATACTCGACGAGCAGCTGCGCTCGACCACGGTGGGCGAGCATGACACACGGTTTGCTCGCCGCGTTCCGGGGGTGCGTGTCGATGGGATCGGTGCGCGGGAAGAGGCGTTACTGGACAGGTTAGGCGATCAGGTCCTGCCTCTCAGCGGACTATTGCGGACGCGGATGGAGAACGGAGCGCTGACCCGCTTAGTGGATCGCGGAATCCTACAGGTTTCGGGGATCACGCCGTCTGACGCCAGCCATGTTCTGGGTCGGGTCGAGGCATGGGACGCAGATGCCGCACGAAAAGCGCTGGAACTGGTGGCGCGCAAACGGGTTGGGTCGGGTGACATGCTGGCAGCGACACCGGAACACCTGGCGCAGATGATCATCGACCAACTGACCGAGCAGACTAGTTTGACCTTGTTAGAGACTGCTTTTGCCGAAGAAGCAGAGGATTTCGGTCTGCCGCCAAAGGAGCTTGCCCGGCATGTCCTGACCCAGCGCGGGTTGGTACAGCACCGAGGGTTGCTGGCGCTGGACGCGGCGTTGAACGTAGATGTGGTGGGTCTGGGTGCCTCGGCCCCCAGCTATTATCCGGCGGTTGGGGAGCGGTTGCGTTGCAAAATGGTTTTGCCGGAACATGCTGGTGTGGCCAATGCCATCGGGGCGGTAGTCGGGCGGCTGACTTTGCGGCGCTCGGGGACCATCACCTCGCCCGCCGAAGGGCAGTATCGCGTTCATCTGGAAGGCGGCCCGAAGGACTTCAACGCCTCGGATGAGGCTTTGGCGCTGCTGGAAAAGATCCTGCGAGATGAGGCGGAAGGGGCCGTGCGCGAGGCGGGTGCTGAAGATATCCGAGTGGTTGTCGACCGCGATATCCGAACCGCCCGCGTGGAAGAGCGTGAGGTGTTTGTTGAGGCGATGTTGACCGTCGAGGCCAGCGGGAGACCCCGGGTCGCCACGGGTTAACCCCCTTCGAAACCCGAAGGGGACCAAGCGTTATTCAGCCGCGTCGCGTTTGGGCAGAACCCAATCGGGGCGCGGGAAGTGGCAGGTATAGCCGTTGGGGATGCGTTCCAGATAGTCCTGATGCTCGGGTTCGGCGTCCCAGAAGTCGCCCACGGGTTCAAGTTCGGTGACGACCTTGCCGGGCCACAATCCACTGGCGTTCACATCCGCGATTGTGTCCAGAGCCACCTGTTTTTGCGCGTCATCCACATAGTAGATCGCTGAACGGTAGCTCATGCCAAGATCATTGCCCTGACGATTTGGTGTCGTCGGGTCGTGAATCTGAAAGAAGAACTCCAGCAGATCACGATAGGTGATCTGAGTGGGGTCAAAGAAAATCTCGATCCCTTCGGCATGGGTGCCGTGGTTGCGATAGGTGGCGTTTGGCACGTCGCCGCCGGTGTATCCGACACGCGTGCGGGACACGCCGGGCAGTTTGCGGATCAAATCCTGCATGCCCCAAAAGCAGCCACCGGCCAGAACAGCGCGTTCGATACTCATTGGATGTCCTCCACATGGATCAGGTATTCGCCGTAACCTTCGTCCTCCATCTCGTCGCGATGGATGAACCGCAGTGCGGCAGAGTTGATGCAATAGCGCAGCCCACCATGTTCGCGCGGGCCGTCCGGGAAGACGTGACCCAGGTGACTGTCGCCGTGTTTCGAGCGGACCTCGGTGCGGATCATACCATGGGTTGTGTCACGAAACTCTTCCACATGTTCGTGGATGATTGGCTTTGTGAAACTGGGCCAGCCACAGCCGGATTCGTATTTGTGGGTCGAGGCGAAAAGCGGCTCGCCCGATACGATATCCACGTAGATGCCGGGCTCTTTATTGCCCAGATATGCGCCGGTTCCGGGGCGTTCGGTGCCGCTGCGCTGGGTGACGTGAAACGCCTCGGGGGACAGAGCGGCAACAACCGCGGGGTCCTTGGTGTAGCGGGACATGGCTCCTCCGATCAATTGGAATGGTTGAGTAGTATTTGGGCATAAAATTTCGGAAATCAAAATCATATTTCAAACGCCTCGCGCGCATGTGCGGTTGATCCGGAAGCGGGTTTTTACCGTATCCTCAATACCAAGGAGGTTTTGCCATGTTTCGTGTGTTGCTGCTAAGCGTTCTTTTGTTGATCGGTCGTGCTGTTCAAGCGGCGCCTTTGACAGCCGAGTTTGCTTCGATCGACGGGGGTGTCTTGTCCCTAGAGGCATGGCGCGGCCAGCCGGTTCTGGTGGTCAATACCGCATCGCAATGCGGCTTCACCGGTCAATACGCGGATTTGCAGAAGATGCATGAAACCTATGGCAAACGCGGTTTGGTGGTGCTTGCGGTCCCATCGGATTCCTTCAATCAGGAATTGGAAACGGCAAGCGAAGTCAAAGCCTTCTGTGAGATGAACTACGGCCTGACACTGCCGATGGCTGATATCACGCCAGTCAAGGGGCCAAAGGCGCATGCGTTCTACAAGGCCGTTGCGGACCAAACCGGTTTTGTGCCGCAGTGGAACTTCAACAAAATCCTGTTGGATTCTGAAGGTGAGGTCGTGGCGACCTTCGGGTCTGGCGTCAAGCCGACATCGCCGAAACTAACCCGTCAGGTCGAGGCGCTGCTACCCTGACCAGGCTGACGCGACAGTTGCACCGCCAGAATGCCAAGCGTGGTGATCACAACACCCAGCGCATCCAGAGGCCCCAATTTCTCACCCAGCAGGACGGCGGCAATAGCGACGCCGAACACGGGGTTGAGGAAGTGGAACGTGGCTGCGCGAGTCGCCCCGATCCGGTTGAGTAGCATGAACCAGATCAACGTCGCCAGAAGGCCGGGGAACAGCGTTGTGTAGCTAAACGCCAGAACCAGCGGCACTGTCAGGTGAATGCGGATCGTTTCAAAAATCGGGGCTGCGACAAACAGAACCGCAGCACCCACGAACATCTGCAATCCGACCACCATCATGAAATTGCCGCCCGACGTGGCCCCGCGCACGGAGAGAGTCGCGAAGGTCAGGGCGAGGGCTGCGATTCCACAAAGGGCCACTCCGAACAGATCGACACCTGCGCCGATGCGATTGCCCATGATGAGGGCAACGCCAACAAATCCAGCCAGTAGCCCAATAATCCCCAAGGGGCGCAAACGCTCCCCCAGGAATGCCCAGCCCGCCAGTGCAACAAGCAGCGGCATGGTGGATGCGATGATCGCCGCGACCGAGGCCTCGACGGTTTGCATCGCATAGAAATTCAGACCCAAATAAAGGGCATTTTGGCAAACTCCGAACAGTATGGTCGCGCGCCACTGCTCACGTGTGAGGTGCCAGGATTGGCCCATGGCCCGCGCGATCGCGACGCCGATGATGCCGGAAATCAAAAAGCGCAACGCCAGCGAAAACAGAGGCGATGCATCCGCAACGATGATCCGCGCCGACGTAAAAGCCGACGACCAGATCAGGGCAAAGGTCAGCCCCATTGCGATGGCGCGCAGATCCATTTCCATCTCCTTGGGTGGGCGGTGTGCTTTTCTTAAACGGGTCGTCCGACAAGAAAAAGGGGCCACCTTCCGGCAGCCCCACATTCTGTCAACATGACGTAGCGGCTTAGCCGTTCACGCTGTCTTTCAGAGCTTTTGCAATGGTCATCTTCACAACCTTGTCGGCTTCTTTGGTGAAGGTCTCACCAGTGGCCGGGTTGCGAACCTGACGCTCGGGGCGTTCGCGGCAGTAGATTTTGCCGACGCCGGGAAGGGTTACTGCGCCACCGGCCGAAACTTCGCGGGTGATCAGGCCGGTCACAGCCTCCAGCGCCGCGTTCGCGGATTTCTTGTCGGTTCCCATTTCCTCAGCGAGAGCAGCCACCAGCTGAGTCTTTGTCATAGGCTTTGCCATTTCTTGGTCTCCTTAACGTGCCCGATCTATAGGGCCTCACCGCGTAACTGTAACGGGATATTGTGGACGAACACAACGAATAGTAGCGCGGAAAACCCTAAAAATATGGGGAAAACGTTGCTTTTTTACGTCAGAGGAAGGCCGTTTCGTCAAATGAACGCAATTTCCGGCTGTGTAAGCGTTCCAACGGCATGCCGCGCAGATGCTCCATCGCCTTTATTCCGATCGCCAGATGGCGGCTGACCTGAGTTGTATAAAAGGACGACGCCATGCCGGGAAGCTTCAATTCACCATGCAGCGGTTTGTCGGAGACGCAGAGCAAAGTTCCGTAGGGAACCCTGAATCTGTAGCCATTTGCAGCAATCGTGGCACTTTCCATATCCAGCGCAATCGCACGGGATTGGCTAAGCCGCTGCACCGGGCCGGATTGATCGCGCAGCTCCCAATTGCGGTTATCAACCGATGCGACAGTGCCCGTCCGCATGATCCGCTTCAGCTCATACCCTTCAAGTTCGGTGACCTCGGCCACGGCGCGTTCCAGCGCCACCTGAATCTCGGCCAGCGGTGGGATCGGGACCCAGACCGGCAGGTCATCGTCCAGAACCTTGTCTTCGCGCAGGTAGGCATGGGCCAGTACGAAATCGCCCAAGGCTTGCGTATTGCGCAGACCGGCGCAGTGCCCAACCATCAACCAGGCATGCGGGCGCAGGACCGCGATATGGTCGGTGGCGGTTTTGGCGTTCGACGGTCCTACGCCGATATTGACCAGAGTGATGCCGGATCCATCCGCCCGCTTCAGGTGATAGGTCGGCATCTGGGGCAGCTTCATCGGCTGCTCCAGCGCTGCATCTGCCTCGGTGATCTCGATATTCCCGGTCGAGACAAAGCTGGTGTAGCCGCTATCTGGGTCGGCGAGTTGTTCACGCGCGTAGTTTTCGAACTCGGATACGTAGAACTGGTAATTGGTGAACAGAACGTGGTTCTGGAAATGCCCCGCATCCGTCGCGGTATAGTGCGCTAGCCGCGCCAGAGAGTAGTCGACGCGCTGGGCGGTGAACAAAGCGAGCGGCCCGACCTCGGTATGATCATGCACGCCATTGACGATGTCGTCATTGGTTGTTGTGAGATCGGGCACGTCGAACACATCGCGCAAGGTGAAACCAGCAGCACCTTGATGCGGCACCACTAGATCTGGGTTGTTGGCGACTGCAAAATGAACCGGAATCGGCGTATCTGATGCTCCGATGGTCACCGGCTGGTCGTGGTTCTTGATTAGCAACGCGATCTGCTGCGTCAGGTAAGAGCGGAAGAGGTCAGGTCGCGTTACGGTGGTTGCATGGATGCCAGGTTCCGAGACATGCCCGAAACTCAGGCGGCTATCGACCTGCGCGTAGCTTGAGGTCTTGATGCGAATTTCCGGGTAATAGGCTCTAATACGGGCCGAAGGCGCTCCGTCCTGCATGGCCGCCGAAAAGCCCTCGCACAGGAACTCGGTGGCCTGATTGTAGAGAAGTTCAAGCCGCGCGACGGCAGCCTCGGGATCGGTGAAGTCTTCCGCAGCAGGTGTGTCAGGTGTTTTTATTATTGTCATGCCAGGGGTTCCAGAAGGTCTATCTTTTCAAACGTACGAACATCCACCAGCCCAAGGTCCGAGATCCGCAATTCGGGGATCACGACGAGGGCCAGCAGAGAGTGTTGCATGTAAGCGTTGTTCAGGTGACAGCCGCAGGCCTCCATCGCCTCGACCATTTTTTCGGCTTTGGCCGCGACCTCGGCGGCAGGGCTGTCGGACATCAGGCCAGCGATGGGCAGTTCCACCAGCGCAAGTTCCTGACCGTCTCGAAACAGAGTTATACCACCGCCGACCTCGGCCAGACGATTGGCAGCCAGCGCCATCTGTGTGCGGTCGGTGCCGACGACGATCATATGGTGGCTGTCATGGGCTACGGTTGAGGCCATCGCTATGTTGCCCTGATAGCCAAAGCCTGAGACGAACGCGTTCGTAACCCCTCCGGTCGCGCGATGGCGTTCCACCAGAGCGATTTGACAGACCTCGCCCTCCCCCTCGACCAGCCCACCGATGATCGGCAATTCGGCCTTGAGCGCCTTGGTCGGGGCCTGGTTTTCGACTACACCGATGACATTGGCCTGAACCCGGTTCGCGCCTGCGGGGGCCTGGATTTCAAAGTCGCTTTCTGTCAGCTCATGTCCCAGATGCACCGTATTGCGCGCGTTGTCCGGCCAGTTCAGATGCGGGCATTCGACGGTGATAGCGCCGTTCTCAGCAACTACCTGACCGCGTGCAATGACCGTCTCGATTGGCAAATCGGCCAAATCCGAGCTGATGATGATATCCGCGCGCCGACCTGGCGTGACCGAGCCGATCTCTCGCTCCAGCCCGAAATGCGTGGCGGTGTTGATCGTGGCCATCTGCAACGCGACCAGAGGTTCGCACCCACAGGCGATGGCATGGCGCACCACCCGGTTCATATGGCCCTCATTGATCAAAGTGCCCGAGTGGCAATCGTCGGTACATAGAATGAAGTTCCGCGGGTCGAGACCTTTCTCAGTGACAGCCGTAATCTGGGTCTCCACATCGTACCAGGCAGACCCCAGCCGCATCATCGACCGCATCCCTTGCCGTACCCGTGCAATGGCGTCAGCCTCACAGGTGCCTTCATGGTCATCCGCCGGGCCACCAGCAACATAAGCGGAAAAATCAGACCCTAAATCAGGCGAAGCATAGTGTCCGCCGACCGTTTTCCCGGCCCGTTGAGTGGCTGCAATCTCGGCCAGCATCTTGGGATCGCCGTTGATCACACCGGGGAAATTCATCATCTCACCCAGCCCGATGATACCCGGCCAGCTCATCGCCTGCGCCACATCCTCGGGCGAGATTTCATAGCCGGTGGTCTCCAATCCCGGGGCCGATGGCGCGCAGGAGGGCATCTGAGTGAAGATATTCACCGGCTGCATCATCGCCTCGTCATGCATCATGCGCACGCCGTCGAGGCCCAGCACATTTGCGATCTCATGCGGGTCAGTGAACATCGAGGTCGTGCCATGCGGGATCACGGCCCGCGCGAATTCAGCCGGTGTCAGCATGCCCGACTCTATGTGCATATGCGCGTCGCACAGGCCGGGCAGAATATAGCGCCCGTTGGCGTCGATGATCTGTGTGTCGGGGCCGATGCAGTGGCTAGCATCTAGACCGACAAAGGCAATCCGCCCCTCAGCGATGGCGACGGAGTGATCGGGCAGCAGCTCTCGGCTGTGAACATTGACCCAGATTCCGCCGCGGATCACCATATCCGCGGGTTCGCGACCTGCAGCAACGGCGATTAAACGGGGGGCGACATCGGGCCAACTTGGGAAGGGTGTGTATTCCATGGCTCAACTTTCCCGAATGTGTTGTCAGGTGCAACCCCGGTAATCCCGTATCATGAAATCATCACAAATCCCGCCCGCAGCGCGCCAGCGCTGCCCGGCCCAACCAGAGAAGCTGCCCCGAAAGGGGCCGCGACGATGGGCGGGAGAGGCCCACTTAACCGATCTCGCGACGTATCCAATTGGCAAAGGCCACCGCTCCCGGCGTTTCCTCGGCTTGAGGGGAAAGCAGCAGGTAGTACGCCTCGGGCATCTCGGCGCGATGTTCAAAAGGGGCGACCAGCAAACCCTGCTCGATTAACCTGTCTGCGATCGTGTCATGCGCAAGGCACAAGCCGCCCCCGGCCATCGCCGCTGACAAACAAACCAGATAGGTCGTGGCATATGTTATGTACGGTTTGCCCCATGTTAGAGCCTGATCATCCGCCCAACTGGCCCAATTCGAAAGCAGGTTGGAGCAATCATAAAGAGGCTTTTCCTGCAGCGTTTCCAGGTCGACACTGAAACCAGGCGCACAGACGGGATAGTAGTGTTCACGTCGCAGCAACTCTGTCCGGACCGTATCGGCGGGCCTGAGGGAAAAGCGAATCTCGACCGCAGCGCCTTCGGCCATTTCCTGCGGCTCCCAGAGTTCAGTGAAGATGTTCAGTTGCACATCCGGGTGCTCAGCCCGAAAAGCCGGCAGGCGCGGGGCCAGCCAGTTCACGGCAAAGGTGATGTTGCACTGAACCTGAACCGCGTTTTGCTGAGCGCCCGTTACGGCCTGTGTGCCACGCACCAGCGTTCGAAATGCCTCTCGCACGACGGGCAGATAGGTGATTCCGGCCTCGGTCAGTTCCAGCGCCTTGGGGCGTCGCAGGAACAAGGGCTGACCCAGATGCCCCTCGAGCGACTTGATCTGCTGGCTCACCGCGCTTTGCGTCATGTTCAGATCGCGGGCAGCGCCGGTGAAAGACAGATGGCGTGCCGCGGCCTCGAATGTGCGCAGCCAGCCCAATGGAGGCAGGGAATTCTGCATCTGCATAACCTCACCATAAGTTCTACTAATGAGATAGATGCGTTTTTTTCGTTGGTCAAACTCAAGGACCCAAGGCAGGCTTTGTTCAAACCAATTGCCCTAAGGAGCGTTCCCATGAGTGTCGCCAATCTTCGCCCCAATATCGACCATTGGTCCGAGCGTGTGGACATGGCCGCGACGTTCCGCTGGACCGAGCGTCTGAACTTGCACGAGGCCGTTGCCAACCATTTCAGCCTTGCGGTGAACGAGGACGGCACGCAGTTCCTGATGAACCCCAATCAGATGTATTTCGGGCGTATCCGGGCCTCGGACCTGTTGCTGTTGGATGCCAATGATCCGGATGTCATGAGCCAACCCGGCGCGCCGGACCCGACCGCTTGGGGGCTTCACGGGTCGATCCATCGCCACTGCCCGCATGCACGGTGTGTCATGCATGTGCATTCGATCTTTGCCACTGTGCTGGCATCGCTGGCGGACAGCAACATGCCCCCTATCGACCAGAACACGGCCACTTTCTACAACCGTTATGTGATTGATGAGGAATTCGGTGGTCTGGCGTTTGAGAGCGAGGGGGAACGCTGCGCCTCAATGCTGTCGGACCCGAAGAAAAAGGTCATGATCATGGGCAACCATGGAGTTCTGATCATCGGCAGCGACCCGGCAGATGCCTTTAATAGACTCTATTATTTCGAGCGCGCCGCCGAAACCTACATTCGTGCGCTGCAAACGGGCCAACCGTTGCGCGTCCTATCCGATGAGATCGCCGAGAAGACCGCGCAAGAGCTGGACGACTACCCCGATCAAGCACAAGCGCATCTGCGTGAGATCAAAGCTCTGCTCGATGCCGACGGCTCGGACTACGCAACCTGACCCAACAGACAAAAGTGACTGCCATGACCGATACTGCTCAGGACCCGGAAGCCGCCCGTTGGAATTATCACCCCGAAGGACCGGTGGGGTTGAACCCGCTGTTCACTTGGCCGCTCCGCCCGGCGGCGGTTGTAAAATGGTATGGCGGGGCGTGGTTGCAGATCACCTCGCTGACCCTGTGCATGACACTGGCCGTGATCGCCTATGTCCTGTTCTTCCCCGGATTGGACGCGATGAAGAGCTTCTCTGCGGGGTGGATGTTCCGGATTTGGCTGCTGAATATGGTGCCGCAAATTCTGGTCGCAGGCGGTTTGCACTGGTGGCTTTACATGCGCAAAGGGCAGGGCATGTACAAAAAGTTTGATCGCCGTGATCTGACCCGGGACAACGGCAACTTCACCTTCCGCAATCAGGTCCTCGACAATATTTGGTGGACCTTGGGCAGCGCGATGACAGTGGCGACCGTTTATCAGTGGGTGATCTTTTGGGCGATGGCCAATGGTTATGTGCCGACCGTGACATGGTCCAGCGCGCCGGTTTGGTTTGTTCTGTGGATGTTGCTGATTCCCATGTGGTCCGGCCTGCATTTCTATTGGGTGCATCGGCTGGAGCATCACCCGAAACTATATAAACATGTGCACGCGGTGCATCACCGCAACGTGAATATCGGGCCCTGGTCGGGTATCTCAAACCATTGGTATGAGAACATTCTCTACTTCACGACCTATTTTATCCACCTGATCATCCCATCGCATCCGCTGCACCTTCTGTTCCATACCTACTTCCAGCAGATCAGCCCGGTTCTGTCCCATTCCGGTTTCGAGAAGCTGCGGGCGAAAGAGACGGATGCAGCTCGCGCAGGTGATTTCTTCCATCAGCTGCACCACCGCTATTTCGAGTGCAACTACGGAACCTCGGAAATCCCGTTCGACAAGTGGTTCGGCACTTACCATGACGGTTCGGCCGAAGCGACGACGCGCACGCGGGCGTTCAAGAAACAGATGTACACCTAGCGTTTCTGGTCAAAGACCTGATCAGGTCCTCTCGAACAAGGCGACATAGGCCGTGTCGTCCTTGTTCGGACCGGCGGCGAGGTCTCCGTAGATACGGACCTCGGGCAGGGCCAGGTTGATGATCTGGCCCTGCTCAAGTTGCCTGAAGGCGTCGGCAAAGCCCAGTTTCTCATAGTGTTTGGCGTTGATCGAGATGGCAAATTGCGCACCGGGGCGCGCGACGCGCAGCAAGGCGGGCAGGACCTCGGGGCCCAGATGGCCATGGGTGAAGGTGCCAGAGGACACGATACCCGAATAGCTACGGCGCGGCACAGGGATGCCTTGGGTCAGGTCGGCCTCGATCGCGTCGCGATAGGTGTCCTTGCGCATGGCCTGATCCAGCATTTCGGCGCTGATATCCGTGGCGTCGATCGGACCTACGCCCAGATCGGCCAGAACCGCACCACACAGACCGGTGCCTGCGCCGACATCCAGCACCGGGCCTTGCCCTCCGGCTCGCACAAAGGCGCGGGCGGTAAGGATATGCAGTTGATAGTCCTCGCGCGCGGCAAAACCGTCATCATAGTCGCCGGCCCATTCGGCATAGAGGCGCTTGTTGTCGTCCGGCGAAGTCAGCGCGTATGCCGCGTGCAGGTCTGGGGTTTTCTCGCTCATGCCTAAAAGAAAGGCGCATCGCGAGATTCGAATCAAGTGTGTCGACGTGGCGCTTGCATCCCCGGTCTGCTCGGATCATCTAGAGGGCATGACGAACACGCTGTTTTCCTTTGGCCACGGTTATTCTGCCCAAGCCCTGTCGCGCCGCCTGACGCCTGAGGGCTGGCGCGTTGTCGGCACCACGCGGGATGCTGAGGGTACTGACGCTATTCGCGCCTCCGGCGCTGAGCCGTTGATTTGGCCCGGGGACGTGCCAGATCTGGACGGGGTCTCTCATCTGCTGATCTCGACCGCACCGAAGGAGGATGGCGATCCGGTTCTGGCGGCGCTGGGCGCCGAGATCGCCGCGCGCGCAGGGCAGTTCAAATGGGTTGGGTATCTGTCGACCACGGCGATCTACGGTGACCATCAGGGCAACTGGGTGGATGAAACCACGCCACCTGCGCCGACAGCCAAACGCGGGCGCTGGCGTCTACTTGCCGAGGAGCAATGGTCGGCCATTCCCAACTTGCCGATCCATATCTTCCGACTGGCGGGCATCTACGGCCCCGGACGTGGACCGTTCTCCAAGCTCAAGGGCGGTGGGACCCGGCGGATTATCAAACCGGGTCAGGTGTTCTCGCGCATCCATGTGGAGGATATCGCACAGGTTCTCGCGGCCTCGATGGCGGCCCCCAATCCCGGCGCGTTCTATAACGTCTGCGACGATGAACCGGTGCCGCCACAGGATGTGATCGGCTACGCAGCCGAACTGCAGGGCCTGCCGCTACCGCCTGCCGTTCCGTTTGAAGAGGCCGAAATGACGCCGATGGCGCGCAGCTTCTACAGCGAGAACAAGCGGGTTCGAAACAACCGGATCAAGGATGAGCTTGGGGTCAAACTGCTCTACCCCAATTACCGCGTTGGGCTTGAGGCCCTGATGAAGGTCACTGAGCAGCCTTGATCATGTCGGCCGCTTTCTCGGCAATCATGATCGTGGGCGCATTTGTGTTGCCTGAGATAAGCGTTGGCATGACCGAGGCATCGACGACGCGCAACCCTTCGATCCCGTGAACCTTTAGCTCTGGGTCGACCACAGCCATCTCATCCAGCCCCATCTTGCAGGTGCCGACGGGGTGATAGATCGTATCGGCGCGGGCGCGGATATGGCGTTCCCAATCCGCGTCGGTTTCGGCGGTTTCAGTCCCGAACATCTCTTTGTGCCGGTAGGGGGCAAGGGCAGGGGCCCGCATGATGTCGCGCATCATCCGCGCGCCTTTGATCATGGTTTGCAGATCGCGATCATCGGACAGAAACTTGGGATCAATGGCGGGCGCGGCGAAGGGGTCCGCGCTGTGAAGGCCAACGGTGCCGCGGCTTTCGGGCCTTAGCTTGCAGATGTGGCAACTATAGCCATGACCATAGTGCAGCTTGCGGGCGTGATCATCGACCAGAGCAATGGCGAAATGGAGCTGAATGTCGGGACGGTCCAGTTCAGGAGACGTCTTCAGGAACGCGGCCCCTTCGGCAAAGGGGGTCGAGGCCATCGACGACCCGGTTTTGCGCCAGCGCAACAGGTGCCCAATCAGGCGCATGCCTGCCGTCATGCCAATGCCGAAATTGTCGGTATCCTTGGTTTTATAGGCCAGAATGAAATCCAGATGATCTTGCAGGTTCTTACCAACGCCGGGCAGGTCATGACGGACCGCGATTCCGTGCTGGCGCAGCTCTTCTCCGTCGCCGATACCGGACAGCTGCAACAGCTGCGGCGATTGCAGCGCCCCCGCACAAATTAACACCTCTCGTCTGGCCGAGACCGAGATATCCACGCCTTTTGCTTTATTTTTATAGATCACTCCGGTCGCGCGTTTGCCATCGAAGGTCAGCTCTTTGGCATGAGCATGGGTGATGACGGTCAGGTTCGGACGATTCATGACCGGATGCACATAGGCCGCTGCGGCTGAACATCTTTCCCCGTTGCGGGCAGCGTCGTGGAATTGCGTCACCTGATAGAGGCCGACGCCCTCGTTATCGCCGCGATTGAAATCCTCGACGCGGCGGTGCTGCATTTGGCTGGCGGCATCGATGAAGGCGTGGGTGATCGGGCGCGGCTCTTTCTGATCCGACACCTGCAGGGGGCCACTATCGCCATGTAGCTCATCTGCGCCCTGCTCGTTGTTTTCCGAACGTTTGAAGTAAGGCAGAACGTTGTCCCAATCCCAACCGGTGCAGCCCAGATCGGCCCAACTGTCATAGTCCTGCCGCTGCCCGCGTATATAGAGCATGGCATTGATCGCGCTGGAGCCTCCCAAGGCTTTGCCGCGCGGCTGATATCCTTTCCGCCCGTTCAGGCCCGGTTGCGGGACTGTCTCGAACGCCCAATTGCTGATCTTGGGGCGTCCGGGAAGCGTCGACACTACGGCGGCGGGCATACGGATGGCGATATGTTTTCCGGGACCACCGGCCTCAAGCAGGCACACGCTGATGTTCGGGTCCTCGCTCAGGCGACCGGCCAGAACCGATCCGGCCGAGCCTCCGCCGACGATCACATAGTCAAACTCCATCCTGCTGTCCTTATGTCCTGCTCGGGGTCCTTGGCCGCATGTTCGGGCCAGACTGAAAGCGAACAGGAAAGAAGACAATCTGCCTGTGGGCGTTGTGACCCAAGGTTACGGGTCGGAGGATCCGCGTATCATAGGTTTTGGTTATTGTTATTATGAGAAAACAAAATTTTTCTCTATGCCTTTGGTTTGCTAGATTTCCCCCGACACAAGGGTGCAGAGTCGCCCTGATGAATGGGGGCTGCGCCAATTTCGGCGGGCGACCCTTGAAATCCATCAGGGCTACATCTTTCTGTAATCTTGTTCGTTACAGTTAATACCGCGCTGAGCCGCAAGACCTGAGCCAGGATTGGAGATCGATATGGACGGAAGTGATAACCCCAAAGCAGGCGGTTGCCCTGTGATGCATGGCGCTGGCACGCGTTCGAATCGCGACTGGTGGCCCAACCAGCTGAAGCTTTCGATCCTGCACCAGCATGCACCGGCATCGAACCCGATGGGCGCAGATTTCGACTATGCAGAAGAGTTCAAGAAGCTGGATTACAAAGCGCTGAAAGAAGACCTCTATGCGCTGATGACGAATTCCCAGGACTGGTGGCCAGCGGACTACGGTCACTATGGTGGTTTCTTCATTCGGATGGCGTGGCACAGTGCTGGTACGTACCGGACGGCAGATGGCCGTGGCGGCGCCTCGACCGGCAACCAACGTTTTGCTCCGCTGAATAGCTGGCCGGATAACGGCAACCTCGACAAAGCGCGTCGCCTGCTGTGGCCGATCAAGCAGAAATACGGCAACCAGATTTCCTGGGCCGACCTGATGATCTTGGCGGGGAACTGCGCCATCGAGTCGATGGGCGGCAAGACCTTTGGTTTCGCAGGTGGCCGCGAAGACATCTGGGCCCCAGAGGAAGACATCTATTGGGGTTCGGAAACCGAATGGCTGGCCCCGACGGACAACCCACATAGCCGTTACTCGGGCGAGCGTGATCTGGAAAACCCACTGGCTGCCGTGCAGATGGGTCTGATCTACGTGAACCCAGAAGGTCCGGACGGACAGCCCGACGCGCTTGCCTCAGGCCGTGATATCCGCGACACCTTTGGTCGTATGGCGATGAATGACGAGGAAACAGTTGCTCTGGTTGCGGGCGGCCACACCTTTGGTAAGGCGCATGGTGCGGGTGATCCCGATCTGGTTGGTCCCGATCCAGAGGCCGCTCCGATTGAAGAGATGGGCTTTGGCTGGATTAACAAGTTTGGCTCGGGCAAGGGTGACGACACCACCACCTCGGGTATCGAGGGCGCGTGGACGGCCAACCCAACAAAGTGGGACAATGGCTACTTCGACCTGCTGTTCGGTTATGACTGGAACCTGACCAAAAGCCCCTCGGGCGCGTGGATCTGGGAGCCGGTGAATGTCAAAGAAGAAGACATGGCCCCGCAGGCGCATGATTCGTCGAAGAAGGTCAAAACTATGATGACCACCGCCGACATGGCGATGCGTATGGATCCGATCTACGGCCCGATCTCGAAGCGGTTCCACGAGAACCCGGAAGAGTTCGCCGATGCGTTCGCACGCGCCTGGTTCAAGCTGACTCACCGCGACATGGGTCCGCGCTCGGCCTATATCGGCGAAGAAGCCCCTGCTGAAGAGCTGATCTGGCAGGACAACGTCCCCGCAGTGGATCACGATCTGATCGACGACGCGGATGTGGCCGACCTGAAAGCCAAGATCGCGGCCACTGGTCTGTCTGTGTCCGAATTGGTTTCGACCGCTTGGGCCTCGGCTTCGACTTACCGTGGGTCGGACAAGCGGGGCGGTGCCAATGGTGCCCGTATCCGTCTTGCGCCACAGAAAGACTGGGACGTCAACGAACCTATGAAGCTGTCCAAGGCGCTGGGCGCTTTGGAAGGTGTTCAGGCCGCGTTCAACGACGCTCAATCGGGCGGCAAGAAAGTGTCCTTGGCCGATGTGATCGTTCTGGCCGGTGCCGTTGGTATCGAACAGGCGGCCAAAGCCGGCGGTCAGGATGTTGAGGTTCCGTTCACTCCGGGTCGGACCGACGCGTCGCAAGAGCAGACCGATGTCGACAGTTTTGCCGTGATGGAGCCAATCGCAGATGGGTTCCGTAATTACCAGAAGGCCGACTATACCGTCTCGCCCGAAGAGCTGTTAGTCGACCGGGCGCAGCTGCTGACACTGTCCGCCCCCGAAATGACGGCCCTTGTAGGCGGTCTGCGCGTCTTGGGCGCGAATTTCGGTGATAGCAAGCACGGTGTGTTCACCGATCGCGCCGGTGTCCTTAGCAACGACTTCTTCACCAACATTCTGGACATGAGCACAGAATGGAAGCCCTCGGGCAAAGGTGTCTATGAAGGTCGCGACCGCGCCAGCGGTGAGGTCAAGTGGACGGGCACCCGTGTCGATCTGGTCTTCGGCTCCAACTCGCAACTTCGGGCATTGGCCGAGGTCTATGGTCAGGAAGATGCCGAGGGCAAATTCGTCTGTGACTTTGTTTCGGCCTGGAACAAGGTGATGAACGCGGATCGCTTTGATCTGAAGTAAAGGCCTACAACACTCACGAAACAGCGCCGTCCGAGAAGACTCGGGCGGCGTTTCTGTTAGCCTGCCCTGAACGCATACCAAGCATTGGGTACGATTCAGGCGCTTGGCTGTTCGTTGTCAGCTACCCGTGGGGATATAGGCGGAAAAACCGCCAGTAAAATGAAGCTAACCTGTTGCTTTTATTAAGGTAGGAAACTTTCTGCCGAGAAATTTGAAGTTTTTGCAAAATGGGGGTTGCAGGTCCCAGACCTAATCCGTAAATACCCCTTCACCGGCGCTGCTGAGGCGCTGGGGCGCTGCGGAAGCGGCGGGGACGCTCAGGATAGACTGGGGGCATCTGAGGTTGAGTTTTAGGCGGGCGCGCTGAGGGATTG
>NZ_JBQFYU010000022.1:0-28939 GCF_056541705.1 Ruegeria sp. AG1
ATGCCCCCAGTCTATCCTGAGCGTCCCCGCCGCTTCCGCAGCGCCCCAGCGCCTCAGCAGCGCCGGTGAAGGGGGTTCTAAGGTTTAGCGCAGAAGGCCGCAAGCGGAAAATTACATATCGGCGTATTTTTTTGCGATTTCTTATTTATTGATTTAAGATCAATAGGTTAATGAGCGTCGTCTAGCGCCAAATCAGCCAGATATAAGCACGTCAGCAAAGGAATTACATAGCCCGACCGGAACTCCACAATGGCAAACCACAACATCTTGGGCCATATTAACTCTTGGATACAATAAAGCCCGACTCGCGCCCGCGAGTCGAATCCGGTGACAGGCTTCAAAAACTCCGTTTTGCGCTTCGGAGTGGATCGCTCTTTACCTGTACTTGCGCATTTCATTGGGATGCGGTCTGGTTCCCGAATGACAAGACACAATCCTATCTCGGCCCAAGTATGACTGAAGGTCTTTCCTACCCACTGGTACGCACCGTCGGGCTCGACGGGGCTTTGGTGACATTTGCAGACAAGATGGATGAGGCCGCAAACCGCGCGGCCTTGGCGTTTCGGGCGCAGGTGGACAGCTTATCGCTGCATGGGCTTATAGAGACATCGGCCTCTCTGGGGTCTGCGTATGTTCGCTTTGACCCTCAGGTGGTTTCACATCTCGAGATCACAAGCCAACTGCAGCAGATCCTGAACCAACAAAACTGGTATTCTGCCCCTCTGCCACACGGTCGAAGACTGTGGCGGGTGCCAACCGTATATGGCACAGACCTTGCCCCACAACTGGAGGACGCCGCGCGTGTTGCTGGGCTGGACCCGGCCGAGGCTGTCCGGCGGCTTAGTCAGACACAAGTGCGTGTGCTGACCATCGGTTTTGCGCCGGGGCAACCCTATCTCGGGCCGCTGGGACCCGAATTCAACATACCGCGCCTGCAGGAGCTGACGCCCATGGTGCCCGAGGGCGCTCTCGTTCTGGCGATCTCGCAGTTTGTGCTGTTCTCCGGGCCGACCCCAACCGGGTGGAGGCATGTTGGCCAAACGGCGTTCCGGTGCTTTCAGCCTGACAAGTATCAAGCATTTACCCTGCGGCCCGGTGATGAGCTTCAGTTCACCTCTGCCTCGCGGGAAGAACTTGAGGCAATCCGCGCCAACAATGACGACGGCCTTGGTGGCGCAACCTGCCAGGAGATCGCCTGATGACCCTGTTGGTTCACCGCATTGGTCCGGCTTGTACGGTTCAGGATCAGGGGCGTATCGGCTATTTGGATCAGGGCCTGTCCCGGTCCGGGGCGGCGGATATAAGGGCGCTGGTTGAAGGCTCAGCCTTGCTGGGACAAAGCGCCAATCTGGCCGCGCTGGAAATGGCAGGCATGGGTGGCACGTTCGAAGCGACGGAACGCACAAGGATCGCTCTGACCGGTGCCACGATGCAGGCAAGTGTCGACGGTTCACCGATCGTCTGGAACGCGTCCCATGTTCTTGAGCAAGGGCAGACTCTGACAATCGGTGCGACCGTGCGCGGCAACTACGGCTACCTGCATTTGGAGGGCGGCATTGAGACCGCGCTGTTCCTCGGCTCGCGCGCGACGCATCTGACAGCCAAGATCGGCCGCGCCGTTGCGGTGGGTGACGTGTTGCCCGCCGGGAAGACTGCGGGCGATGGCAGGATGAAGCTGCCCCCCTCGGACCGGTTCAACGGCGGCACTCTTCGCGTCGTCGCCAGCTTTCAAACCGCGTTGTTCGATGATGAAACGCTGGATCGCTTTGCGCAGACAGAGTTCACGCGTGGCGCGCGGGCCAATCGGATGGGGATGCAGCTGGAAAGTGAAGGGCCAGGCTTTGCGGCCAAAGATCAGCTCAATATCCTGTCCGAGGTGATCACGCCCGGCGACATTCAGATGACCGGCACCGGCAACCCCTTCATTCTGCTGCCTGAATGCCAGACGACCGGAGGCTATCCCCGGATTGCAACCGTCTTGCCCTGCGACATGCCTAAGGCGGCGCAGACCCCGGCGGGCGGGACGGTTCGGTTTGAATTCGTGACTCTGGAACAAGCTGTGGAGATTGATGCTGCGTTTCGCGCGGATCTTGCGCGCTTGCCGAGCCGTATTGAGCCTCTGGTCCGCGACCCTCATGACATCCCGGACCTGTTGTCCTACCAACTGATCGGCGGAGTGATCTCTGCCACCGACTAAGGAGACTATCTGATGCCGCGCGTGGATCTGAACGCCGATATGGGCGAGAGCTTTGGCCCCTGGAAAATGGGCGATGACGAAAGCCTGCTTAAGATCATTACATCCGCCAATATCGCCTGCGGGTTCCATGCAGGTGACTGGGACGTAATGGCCAAAACCATGACACTGGCCGCCGAGAATGATGTGGGCATCGGGGCGCATCCCGGCTTTCCTGACCTACAGGGATTTGGGCGGCGCAATATGAAAGTGCCCCATGACAGCCTGCGCAATCTGGTGCGCTATCAGCTAGGCGCGGCACTGGGTATGGCCGCGGCCACCGGCACAAAGGTGCGGCATCTGAAACTGCACGGCGCTTTGGCCAATATGTGTTCGGTCGACCTCGACATGGCGCGCGCCTGTTACCAAGGTGCGCTGGATGTCGATCCGGATATAATCATCATGGTGCTGGCGGTCACGAAACAGGAAGAGGCCGTGCGAGAGCTTGACTGCAAATGGGTGGGCGAGATCTTCGCCGACCGGGCCTACAATGACGATGGCACCTTGGTGGATCGCAGCCTGCCCGGCGCGGTGATCCACGACCCCGAGCTTGCCGGCCCACGCATCCTGAACATGGTGCGCGAAGGGGCCATCATCACCGAATCCGGCAAGCGGCTGGAGACGTCGATCGACACGATCTGCCTGCATGGGGACGGCCCGACTGCCGTGCAGATCGCCCGGTCGGTCCGGGAGAACCTGATCGAGGGCGGGGTCGAGGTGACAAAGTTCACCCGATAGACATCAGCCCGTAATCCAGGGTCCCTATCCTATGGCTGTTGCCTGAATTCAGTTCAGCGCATAGCATGCCCGCAAGTGCATGTTCTGAATACCGTATTTCTAGCAACGCTATTGGCTGGCCCCGCGCTCGCCGCCAGATGCCCGGCAAGGAGGCGTACATGTCTTTCGATCTGATGTCTTACACACCCCGAGGTGACAAAAAGAACTCGGACTTCTTTCACGAATACCTTCCTATGATCTACGAACGCAGGACCAGCTCGGGCGTCGCGGATCAGGTCGGGCCGATGCGCGCGATTGTCATCCAGGTCGAATCCACGGCGCTGTTCGATACGATGGTCGAGCTTTATGTGATGACGCCCTACCGCCACTCGGCCAGCTATCTGGGACAGACACACAAGTTCGCGGTCCTGCATTCGCATCCCGACTATCCAGCGCTGATCCTGATGGCCCCGCTGAGCGACAGTTTCGAGGACTTCATCCCGCGCATCAACCGGATGTACCCTCTGGCTCGCCCGACCCCACAAACGCGCTATGTGGGGGAGGTCTTTGCCGCCTGCGATCTGAAAGAGCTCAGCAAAACTCTCGAAGAGCAGAACATCCGGTTTGAATATGCAGGTGATACGGAAAACCCGTTCTACACGCTGGATGGGTTTCGCTTTACCACGCCGTCGGATTTCACCTGCAACCGCGTTGGCTATTCCACCCTCGATTTCAACGACCCCAACAGTCTGGGCTTCGGCGACCGCGTTTTGCTGAGCGATACCGAGAAAGCTCGATTGGAAGAGGCCGCAGCTTTTGGCACGGATTCGAACATCGCGCCGCTGATGCTGGGGATCGATCACCTTGCCACGCGGGTACTTGCGGGCGAGCGCGAGGATGCGATCCTCGAGTTCCTGACGATGGTGCCCTATTACTTCTGGGGGGCTTACAACATTTTCGACATGAATTCGTCGACCAATGTGAATCGCAACGCCAATGTGGATGACGACAAGAAATCCCCGGCCAAGGTGTTTACGGCAAACAACACGCCGTCCTTCGTGAATTCATTTGCCAAACTGCCCATGCCGACCGAGGATTTCGTGCGCAATTTCGGCCGCCGCCTGCATCACATGGCGGTCGAGATTCAGGATGGCGACCATGGAGCGGGTGAAAAGAACGTGGATTTTGTCGTCAATACGCTCAAAGACAAGGGCGTGCCATTTCTCGCTCATGTGGTGGGGGAATGCAAAGACGATCCCAACCTGAAACAGATCTTCTCGAAACACTCAAAGAATACGCTGCTGATCACCGAATATATTGAACGGTGCCACCACTACGACGGGTTCTTTACCAAGGACAATGTCGCCGCGCTGACTGCCGCCGCCGGGCAGGATGAGCAGTACGAACACGGCCATGTGTTCGACTGAACCGGTTTCATGAAAAAAGGGCTGCGAAACTTCGCAGCCCAGACCCATCAGGAGAGTATATGTCGGGTCTTATGACGGCCCGATCATGAAACAGGTGACATTGCGCGCCTGAAGGCGGCGGCATGCCAGATCAGCCTGTTCGCGGGTCATGCCCTGGAACGTGGCCTCGAACCCTTTGGAGCTTTGATTGACCTTGCGCAGCGTACCGTCCAGCGCTGTCATCTCGGACAATGCGGTTTTCAGCAGCACCTTCTCGGCTTCATAGCGCGTGGTGTAGCGACCAACATTCACGCCCCACAGGTGCCCGCCCGAGGTGGACAGACGCGTGACGACCTCTTGTTCCGGCTCCGGTTGCTCGGCCGGTTGAGTCGAAGCCAGAACCAGATTGTCGGGCCGCAAGGCGGGACGTGTATCCGAGCTTTCGACCGGAGGCGCCGTCGGCGCGATATCCGCCTGCGCAATGGCCGCAGCGATCCCGTCCTTAATGCGGTCGCGGTTTTCATCGGCGGTGTCAACAACCGCGCTTGCAACCTGTGTCGTCGCTGTCGGACGCATTGCAGGGCGCAGGCTGGTCTTGGGTGCACCGGTCAAACGAGCAACCTGCGTGCCACCCAAACCGGCATTGCCCGCGTAAGCCGGGCGCGCAGGGCGGCGGATCGGGGCGCGCGACGGGGCGCGGCGGAACCCAAGATCCAGCAGCTCAGCCACTTTGGCGTTCCGAGAAGCACCCGATTTGCCACCAAAGACTGTCGCGATGATGCGCTCGTCCTTGCGCTTGGCCGAGGCCACAAGGTTGAACCCAGCGGCGCGGGTATAGCCCGTCTTGATCCCGTCTGCGCCTTTATACGCGGCCAACAGGCGGCGGTTCGTGTTGGGAACCGTCTTGATCCCGGCATTTGTCGATTGGCGCGAGAACAGGTTGTAATACTGCGGGTAATCATAGAGCAGATGCCGCCCCAGCGTGGTCATGTCACGCGCGGTCGACATATGCCCCGATTCCGTCAGGCCATGCGCGTTCTTGAAGGTTGTGCGGCTCATCCCCATCGCCTTGGCGGTGCGCGTCATGCGGCGGGCAAAGGCGGCCTCGGACCCGCTGATCGCAATCCCGATAGCCGTTGCGGCATCATTGGCCGATTTCACCGCTGCCGCGCGGATCAGGTAGCGGAACGCAATCGTCTGTCCCGAACGCAAGCCCAGCTTCGACGGAGGCTCGGCCGCTGCCGCCCGCGTGATGCGAACCTGAGTATCCAGCGTGATCTCTCCGTTCCGAACTGCCTCGAACGCGATATAGAGGGTCATCATCTTGGTCAGTGAGGCCGGGTGCAGGCGGGTATCAGCGTTGCGCGAGTGCAAGACCTCCCCCGTTCGCGCGTCGATCACCATCGCCGCGTAAGGCGCGGCCAAAGCTTTGAGCGGCGCGAAAGAAAGCACCAACATAAACGCTGTGAGGAATACGCCCATCCGGGCCGGGACTGTCCACCGACTCTGCACGATCTTTGCCTCTGTCTGCCTCGTTCCGCCGGGTTTTCCCGGTCGGATGAAATTTATTGATTGTCACTAAGGCTAGCACAGGACCCTGGCAAAATAAACCAAAAGCTGGGGTTTTGCCGGCATCGTGAGGGGCACGAACACCTTCTATATATAGGCGCAGCCCCTATACCGACCCACCAGATGAGCGATGATGACGGGAACAAGGCAAAGGTTGCGCGGTTTTTTCCGGAACTGCGGCCGAACGGCAACATCAGCCTAGGGCGCGCACCAGATCCGGAAGTCCGCCTAGATCCGACAGCTCTCGGAATCGAGGATGGTCAGAGGGTGTTTCGGCATGCTCGACCTCCCACACCAGCCCGTGCGGGACATGAACGCCCCAGCACCCGGCGGCAATCGGCGCCACCACATCCGACCGCATCGAGTTGCCCACCATCATCGCGGTCGAGGGGCCCTCGCCATGCTGTTCGAAGATCGTCCGATAGGTCTCAGCCGTCTTTTCCGAGACGATCTCTACCCCGTCGAACAAATCTCCCAACCCTGATTGCGCCAGCTTACGCTCCTGATCAATCAGGTCACCCTTGGTGATCAGAATAACGCGGTGAGTCTCGGCCACGCCCTCAACCGCCTCACGCGCATGGGGCAGAAGTTCGATGGGATGGGCCAGCATCTCTTGCCCCGCGTCGATCAACTGGCGGATGACTGAGGCTGGAACCCGGTCTTCGGTCACCTCGATCGCCGTTTCGATCATCGACAGGACAAAGCCTTTGATTCCATAGCCATAGTGCTGGATGTTCCGCTTTTCGGCGGCCAACAGACGCTCAATCAGGTGTTCGCGGTCGGCGTGGTCTGCCAGCAATTGGGCGAAATGGGCCTGTGTCAGTTGGAAAAAACGCTCATTGTGCCACAGCGTGTCATCCGCATCGAAGGCGATCGTGGTCAGTTTATTGTCCATTCCGAAAGGGTCCGCTGCCTCTTTATTCTGACGGCGTCAACGTTATATAAGCCCTCAGATAAACCCAATGCCTGAATCGGACAGTTGCGCGCGATGCTGGAAAACCCCTGGATAATGTCTGACAAATCGGATGACGATGGTGACTCGTCCGTCCTGCTGCAGACGCGACCCAAAACCAAGCGCCCTCCGCTGTATAAAGTGCTGTTGCTGAACGATGACTACACCCCGATGGAGTTTGTCGTTCACGTGTTGGAGCGCTTTTTCGGCATGACCCACGCGCAGGCGTTCGAGATCATGCTGACCGTGCATAAAAAGGGCGTCGCGGTGGTTGGCGTCTTCAGTCACGAGATCGCCGAGACCAAAGTCGGCCAGGTGATGGATTTCGCGCGTCGGCATCAGCATCCGCTGCAATGCACGATGGAACGCGAAGAATAACGCAGGCTGGGCCGCCCGGAATTTATCATGTCCCCTCGTCTTGATCTTGCCCTGAACAGCGGTTTGACCCTGTCGCAACCGCTGGTGGTGATCGGCCCGACCCCCGAAGAGGATCTGTCAGCCTTGCCGCGCGAGGCTGAGGTGATCCAGCCGTTCAAACCTTTCCACGATCATTTCGCGGGTCAGGGCTTTGCCACCAAACCGGTGCTTGACGCCGCTTGCAGCGATGCGCTTGTGTTCTTGCCGCGCGCCAAGGCGCTGGCCCGGTCGCTGATCCAGCAGGCGTGCAACCACGCCAGAGGGACCATCGTGGTTGATGGCGCCAAAACCAACGGTGTCGACAGTATTCTGAAAGACATCCGCAAGCGCGTTGCCATCGAAGGCCCTATTTCCAAGGCCCATGGCAAGATCTTCTGGTTTCAGGCCGACGCCGAGGCCTTCGCCGATTGGGCCGCCCCCGAAAACCAAAGCGTCGATGGCTACGTGACCGCTCCGGGTGTGTTTTCTGCCGATGGGATCGACCCGGCCTCGGCCCTTCTGGCACAGTCCTTGCCGGACAAGATTGGCCCGCGCGTGGCTGATCTGGGTGCTGGCTGGGGGTATCTGTCGGCGGGTCTGCTGCAGATTGACCGCCTCAAAGCCCTGCATCTGGTTGAAGCCGATCATGCCGCGCTGACATGCGCGCAAGCAAACGTCCCGGATGCGCGCGCTCAGTTCCACTGGGCGGATGCGGTGACATGGACCGCGCCCGAGCCGATCGACACCGTCATCATGAACCCGCCCTTTCACACCTCACGCAGTGCCGATCCGGCGTTGGGGCAAGGCTTCATTAAGTCCGCCGCGAAGAACCTGACCCGCAACGGCACCCTGTGGATGGTCGCCAACCGCCACCTTCCCTATGAGGTAACACTGGCCGAATCCTTCGCCCAAGTTCAGGAAGTGGCCGGTGACAATCGGTTCAAGGTGTTTCAAGCCTCTCGCCCCCGGGCCTAAGCCCGGCTAACCTGCCCCAAATCAGGAGGATTCGGATGTCCTTTTCCATAGCTGGCAAGACAGCGATTGTAACCGGCGGGGCCAACGGGATTGGGTTGGCCATCGGGCGGCATTTTGCAGATGCCGGGGCCAATGTTGTCTTTGCGGATATGGATGAAAAACGGCTGGCCGAGGAATTGGGCGAGCAGGCCGACGATGGAAACATCCGCTATTTCGCCGGTGATTTGCGTGAAAAACTGACTATCGCCAACCTGCTGTCGGCCACGCTTGATGCGTTCGATCAGGTCGACATTCTGATCAACGGCGCGCGACAGGTGATCCCGTCTGACCCGCTGGACCCCGATGACGACTCCGTCCGGACCTTGTTGAACCAGAACCTGATGCCCGCTCTGCGTCTAAGCCAATTGGTAGCCAAGCGGATGATCAAACAATCCGGCGAGGATGAGGAAAACCCTGCGGGCTCAATCATCAACCTATCCTCGATCGCAGCGCGGCGTACCCATCCAGATCTGATGGCATATTCTGTTTCAACCGCTGCGTTGGATCAGATGACCCGCTCGCTGGCGGTTGCACTGGCCCCCAACCGTATCCGCGTGAACTCGATCGCGCTGGGGTCAGTGATGAGCGCATCTCTGCAATCAACGCTGAAAGAAAACCGCGATTTCCGCGACGACATCGAGAAACACACCCCTCTGGCCCGGATCGCGGCCCCGACCGAACTGACGGAAACAGCGCAGTTTCTGGCCTCGGACGCGGCAGGGTTCATCACTGGCCAGATCCTGACAATTGACGGCGGCCGCACCTTGCTGGACCCCGTTGCAGCCCCGGCGCATTGACCATGTTTGATACCGAAAAGACCACCGCCTCAGCCTGGTTCCGCCAATTGCGCGACGATATCGTTGCTGCTTTTGAAGCGCTGGAGGACAGCCACGACACCGGCCCGTTTGCTGACGCAACTCCCGGTCGTTTCGAAGTAAAAGAAACCAAACGCCAGTCCGAGGACGGCTCGGACGCGGGCGGCGGGCTGATGTCTGTGATGCGGGGCGGGCGAGTGTTTGAGAAGGTGGGCGTCAATGTCTCAACCGTCTACGGCACGCTGGGTGAGCGCGCGCAACAGGCCATGGCTGCGCGCAAAGGCATTCCCGGCATGACCGAGGACCCACGGTTCTGGGCCTCAGGCATTTCGCTGGTTGCGCATATGCAAAACCCGCATGTGCCCGCCGTTCATATGAATACGCGCATGTTCTGGACACCGCATGCTTGGTGGTTCGGCGGCGGGTCGGACCTGAACCCCTGCATCGAATATGACGACGATACCGCCCGTTTTCATGCGACCCAGAAGGCGCATCTGGACCCGCACGGACCAAGCCACTATCCGCGCCTGAAGGACTGGGCGGATGAGTATTTCTACATCCCCCACCGCAAACGCGCGCGCGGTGTTGGGGGTATCTTCATGGATGACTACTGCACCGATGACTGGCAGGCGGATTTCGCCCTGACGCAGGATATCGGCAAAGCCTTCCTGCCCGCTTTCCTGCCGCTGGTCGAAAAACGCCGGATTCAGAGTTTTTCGGACGCGGATAAATACACCCAGCTGGTGCATCGGGGCCTCTATGCCGAATACAATCTTGTTTATGACCGCGGCACCAAGTTCGGGCTTGAAACAGGCCACGATCCGGATGCGGTGCTGATGAGCCTGCCGCCCATGGCTAAATGGGTCTGAGGCTCAGAACCCAAAATCCATGAAGTTGTCAAAGCAATAGGCCTGTGCCGAGGTCGCCGACATATTCTCTCCGACCTTTCTGACCGTGATGGAATAGCCCGGATCGGTATCCGCGCCCGGAGGTGGTGTCAGTGAAAATTGCACCGTGCGAACGCCCGGCTCATAGGCGCGATAGATATAAATTCGCGTTGGGCCGGGTACGCCCAGCGTACGTATCGCGAAATCGCCGATCCCGCACCAGTAGTTCACTGGCGCCGATGATCCGATAGCCTTGACCTCATAAATGCCGCCCTCCAGCGGGGTGATCTGGGTCCGGCTTTGTGGCCCCACTCGGACACCGAAGCCGACAGCCTGCGCAAGCTGGGGTGCGAAAACAAAGGCTGAGACCGCAATGAGTTTGGCAACACGCATCATCTGAACATCCTGAAATAAACTCTGTTCCATGAGAGTAACACAATTGGAGGTTGGGTCGAGAGGGGGCTCGGCAACAGACCGCAAACACATCAAAATACTTATATGCAACTGACATGGCGGCACATATCATCATGATATTTATTGCAAGTCTGGTGTCCCCGTGAGCCAAACATTTCCAAAGGACTGGTTTGACCTCTCGCCTGAGAAATACGCCGATTTCGGAGCGATGTTCTATTTGGCGGGCCTGACTCCAACGCATCAGAAACGCAGTTTGGCGCAGGTTCTCTATGCCTTTGAAACGCCGTTGCGGCTGGGACAATACCACATCTTCCGCCAGAACGGCTTTCCCCGAGGGTTCGTAACCTTTGCCGGCCTCAGCCGTGAGGCTGAAAACAGATATGCCATTCAGGAAAAGCCCTTGAAGGATGCGGATTTCACCAGCGGGTCCTCGTTCTGGATCGTCGATCTGGTTGCGCCGTTCGGGCAGACCAATGAAATTGTCGACATTCTCAAGGCAGAAATACCACACCCTCGCGTTCGAACGAATCGTCTGGTTGGTGACATGGGCCAAAACCGGATCGTAGAATGGAGCCGGGATGCCGCGGGCGAGGTCCATATGAAGCTCTATCGTAAGAAGGATTTCAAACGTCTGCTGGAACAAGGCGAGGGCTAGCATGGTCTCGGTTCCGGTCACGGGTGATTTGACAGGGGATGTCACGGGCTCACCGCCGAACGTCGCCAGCGGTCAGGTCATTCTTGGCACTACCCCGGGAACGTTTGATGTCGACAATTGGGCAATCGCGACCCCTCCGGCCAATGGGACGGCCACGATAGACGCGGATACCGGCGAATGGACCTATACGGTCGATCCCACCTTTTTTGAAAGCCTCGACTTCAACCAGATCGCGACCGACACGTTCATCATTCAGGGGTCTGACGGGTTCTTCTTTGGTCAGGCGACTATCACCATTTCCATTCAAGGCGTCTGCTTTACCGCCGGGACGCTGATCGAAACCGAAACCGGACCAGAGCTCGTAGAGGCCCTGACAGTCGGCGATCTGGTCCAGACCAAAGATCACGGGCTGCAGCCTATTCGGTGGATCGAGTCCAGCCCGATCCCCCCCGAGCGATTGCGTCGTGACCCTGATCTGCGGCCCGTGCGTATCCTGCGCGGCAGCCTTGGGCCCGACATACCCTCGCGCGATCTTCTGGTGTCGCAGCAACATCGCGTCCTGATTCAAGGACCGAAAGTCGAGCTGCTGTTTGGCGCCGCCGAGGTTCTGGTCGCCGCAAAACACCTGTGTTCATGGCCGGGTATCTTCGTCGACACCTCAGACCAGCCGGTCGAATACCTGCATATCCTGCTGGATCAGCATGAGATTCTGACCGCCGAAGGCGCATTGGCAGAGAGCCTGTTTCTCGGCGACGAAGCGTTGCATTCCCTGTCCTCGGACGGGCTGCAGGAGCTGGCCTCGATCTTCCCGGACCATACCCCGGACAAATCTACCGGCTTCGGACGCGCTGCTCGCATGATCCTGCGCGAGCATGAGGCCCGCGCCTTGGCCTGACTCTAACCTGTCGGGCCGATCCGTCCGCCAACATCCTGCGGCGCCAGCGCAACTGTCTTGATCACCGCATAGCATCGCGCGCCCGGTTGCAAACCAAGCCCCGCGACGGAACGGCGGGTGATCCGCGCCAGAACGATACCTGCCCGCGTATTCATCGAGATAATCGCACCCGGCCCGTCTCCGGCGCGGATCGTCTCGACCGTGCCCGCCAGAACGTTCAGGGCCGACAGCCCCGCCGGAGGCTGGTTGGACAGGATCACCTCTTGCGCGGGGATACGAATGCGAAGCTCTGCACCGATCTGATGCGAGATACGCGGCAGAAACAGAGATTCTCCACCCGCGTCCAACTCGGTCAAACCGTCTTCATGATGGGCCCGAACACGCACTTGCAGCACCGCGCCAACCGCGCGCACGCCCGCAGGTGTAACGGACGGATCGGCCAGCACTTCAGAGGCCGGACCATGGCGCCCCACCTTGCCATCCTGCAGTGCAACAACCGAAGTTGCCAACCGCGCGACCTCGGCTGCGGAATGGGTGACATAGAGAATTGGAACCGAGACCTCATCCCGAAGGCGCTCAAAGTAAGGCAGGATCTCGGCCTTGCGGCCTTCATCCAACGCAGCCAGAGGTTCGTCAGCCAGAATTAGGCGTGGGCTGGCCAGCAAGGCGCGCCCGATCGCGACCCGCTGCTTCTCCCCCCCGGACAAACCAGCCGGGCGGCGGTCGAGCAGATGACCGATGCCCAGCATTTCGATCACCTTGTCCGGGTCCTCACGCTTTGCAGGCCGCGGTGCAAACCAGCGCCCGAAAGACAGGTTCTGTCGCACGGTCAGGTGAGGGAACAAACGTCCTTCCTGAAAGATATAGCCGAGCCTGCGTTTATGCGGCGGCAGCCAAAGCTTGGTGTCCGTGTCGAACAGGACCCAATCATCCACGGCAACGCGCCCGGCCTCGGGTCGCAACAGACCCGCCACGGCATTCACCACCGTAGTCTTGCCCGACCCCGAACGCCCGAACAGAACGGTCACACCCGGCGGAGCCTCAAAGTTGAGGTCCAGATCCAGCCCCGCAAGGCTGTGGCGCAGACGAACAGACAGGCTCATGACCCGGCCACCCGCGCCGCCGCACGCCGCCCGACGTATTCCGACAACAATAATGCCCCCATCGCGATGATGATCGAGATCACGACCAACCGGGTCGCCGCTGCCTCACCCCCCGGCACCTGCAGGAAGGCGTAGACGGCTGATGGCAGTGTTTGAGTCTGGCCCGGAATGTTCGACACAAAGGTAATAGTGGCCCCAAACTCGCCCATCGCCTTGGCAAAGGCCAGAATGGCCCCCGCGATGACCCCCGGCAGGATCATCGGCAATGTCACCGTCGCAAACACCCAAGGGCGTGAGGCGCCCAGCGTAGCTCCCGCTTGTTCAAGTCGAGGGTCAACGGCCTCGATCGACAGACGGATGGCCCGTACCATCAAAGGGAACGCCATGATCCCCGCCGCCATCGCAGCGCCAGTCCACCGGAAAGCAACAACGATCCCGAACTCGGCCAAAAAGCGTCCGACCGGACCCTGAACGCCAAAGGTCAGCAGCAGCAGGTAACCGGTTACCACGGGCGGTAATATCAGGGGCAAATGCACGAGACCATTCAACACCTGTCGTCCCGGAAAGCGCCAGCGCGCCAAAGCATAAGCCACGAATACTCCGAATGGCAAAGTCGCCAGCGTTGCCCAGAACGACACCCGCAGGGACAATTTCAACGCCTCAATCTCGGCAGGGCCTAACCAATCCATAAGGCTCACCGTCCAGGCAGAGAGAACCCCTGCCCCTTGAACACATCTGACGCGAATTCGCTCTGTAGAAAGGTCCGAAAATCCTGCGCCTCTGGCTTGGCAAAGGACGTCTCGGCGACCGGGTATATGATGGGTGGGTGGCTGTCTTCTGGGAAGCTGCCAACAACACCAACCCGCGCGTCAGCCTGAGCGTCCGTCCGGTAGACAATACCCATCGGTGCCGCCCCGGTTGCAACCAAAGCCAGTGCCGCACGCACATTGTCGGTTTGGGCAATCTGATGCTGCACCGCGTCCCACAGGCCAAGGCTCTGCAACGCGGCCTTTCCGTAGATCCCTGCGGGAACGGCATCGACCAACGCCATGGCAAGAAAGCCGCCCTCAAGTTTTCTGGACAGATCATAGGCCGCCGAGACCTCGCCAATATGCGTCTGGGGTGCGGCTCCGATCAGAACCAACCCATTGCCCAACAGGGCGACTCGGGTTTCGGGCTTGATCACGCCATCCTCCTGCAACACATCCATCCAATCCTCATTCGCGGAAATGAACAGATCAGCCGGAGCGCCTTGCTGCAACTGACGCGCAAGAACCGAGGACGCGGCATATGAAATCGTGACATCGTTGCCGGTTTCGCGCTGATACGCGGTCGAAACCTCATCCAAAGCAGTCTTCAGACTGGCCGCCGCAAACACCAAAATCCCATCTGCCCCGGCCCGAAGCGGAGCCAGTAAACTCGCGCCAAGCACCAGCGCGGCCACAAGAAAACGGCGAGGGGAGTGTCGGGCCATGTCCTCTCCGGCCTAAGGGGTTTCGGTTCCTTCCGGAGATATCGGAGGCAACAGGCCCCGCGCAAGCGCCTTTCCGACTTTGCCTTCAATCGGGTGTGCAGTGATGCCTTTGGCGGAACAGGCAGCCATCGCTGACGCGATACCCGAAGAAAGGTAAGAAATTCGTGCAAACCCTCTTGCACCCACCCTCAGGCTTGGCTACATGCACCGTCACGGGTGATTAGCTCAGTTGGTAGAGCGCTTCGTTTACACCGAAGATGTCGGGAGTTCGAGTCTCTCATCACCCACCATCCTTTCCCCACAAAGTATCAAGTTCTTACGCGACTAGCACCTATTGTTGTACTGCGCATGAAACGATGTCGGCTGGGCCTCCGCTTCTGTTATACGGAAAAGATGTCTACGACACAGGAGCTTTGGGCGACGGCAATATTCGTAAACGAACTATCAGCAATTGGCAGACAACTTTGCGGAAGGGCGTTCAATCTCGACCCAAATCGTTACTAGAGCGTTCTGATGCGGCGAATTGGCCGCGAGAGACTGAGTTGCGCGCGAAGGAGTTTCGTCCCTGGAGTCAAGCAAAGCGGTTTTTTTTGGCTTCGGCGCAGCATTTGACACATTAGGCTCAGAGTGGTCATTCGATCCAATCTTACGAACAGCTGCCTTGCGGGAAAAGCTTCCGTAACCTGACTGGTTGCTGATGATCGATCTCAGCCTAATGTAGGCTTTCATTTTTCACTGCTCCAAGACTCTGCGTATTAGTTTGCTCTGCGTTGTTCCGACTGATTAGGCCTAGACCCTCCCATTTTTGACATCATAGCCTTCGCATAGTCGCGTTTTGCCTGCGCAGGGTCCTCGAAGCGAGCATGCACGACGCAAAAGAAAAGGGCACCGTCATCTAGACCGTTGCGAGGCGTAAACCAATCAAACGGGTCGGTTGGCTTTTCCGATGCAAACTGGTTGGTTGATGGCGCGGCGGGTACAATATTGGCTTCATTGTCTGTGATATCGTCAAGCAGTGTCGGACGTGCCGTGCCAGTATCCGGTGTGAGGATACCCATGATCTGCTCGCGACCAGCCGGAACAAAACGCCCGCTTTCCTCGATTGGAAACCGGATCGGCTGCCCTGCATAAACATCCCGCTGCACTTCGCTGTTCCGGGCAACAATCGTTCCACTAACCAGCACATAGGGAATGCCTTCTGACGGCAGACCTTGCTGACCAAGAGTATAGTTCGCCTTTTCGGTCACAGCCTCCGGATCAAAAATCGTGATATCCGCGACCATGCCTTCTTGCATACGCCCACGCACCTGCATTGCACGCAAGCCAGTGTCACCCAATCGCTTCGCATGTATGTAACTCAGCTGAGTGAGTGTGAGCATCAGCGGCACATTCGCTTCGCGAGCCAGTCTCAAGACTAGCGCGTGACTGCCTGCGGACCGAGGGTGCCCGGCATAGTCTTCGTAAGGGGCGTCCCAACTCATCAGATTGCCCTCGATATCCAGCCCGGCCATACCGTCACCCGAAATGCCATAACCTGCGATGGTGATCCAATCGTTGAGCCATTGCTCTCTTGGTGGGCTAAAAACAATGGCCGTCCGTCCCGGTTCATTCTCAGCGAAGCTCAAGAATTCGTCTTTAGTCACAAAGCGATCAAGCTGGGGATCAAAGATAGTGTCTTCGTATTTGTACCCCATCGACCCTTCCCAGTTTTCGGGGGCGATGATCGAAGCGCCGTAGTTTCCCGATCCGGCGGTCCAGGGATAGTAGCTGGACCAGACGTTGTAGCCTTGGTCGCGGGCCATCTGGAGCTTTTCCTGATTTTCCCACCACCCATAGTCATTATCGTGGTGTATGTGCAGCGGCGCGTCCAACACCATCGCATTGACAAGGATTTCGTTAACGCCGGTCTGTGTCTCGGTGGGCGTCGAAGCACTGGGATGAAACCGGTGATGCACCGAAGTTAGACGACCATAACGCGCAGCGGCCCGCTGAGCTTCGAACATCTCATAGGTTGGGATGCCTTCGCGGGCGTAGCCGATGGTCGATCCCACGCCGAGGGCTCCAAGACGAAGCCCCTCATCCAGTTGGGCAGTGATTTCGTTCATCTGTTCGCGGTTGCTTGGTACCGAGGACCAGCCCTCGACACCGTCTTCCACGGATTGTGCCCGCAGTGCGAAAAAGTTCCGGAAGTCTATATCCCCACCTTCCAGCACAAGGCCGTCATGCACCCGCATCCGTGCGAATTCCTGGCCAATGACTGTGCCGTAATTTGCCTGCGTCACGCCTTGACGCGCAGCGTACCATTCGTCGATATTCGCGGCTCCGACCTCAAAATCCATTTGCGTCGTTACGCCGTCACGAAGGTTGACCTTGATACCCCAAGGATCCAGCCCGTGTTGTTCAAGGTCGATAAACCCGGGCGCCACAACGTGCCCTGTCGCGTCGATGGCTTCGCTGCCGTCAATATCTTCGTCGGTAATAGCAGTGATCCAGCCATTACTTATTCCCACGTTGGCGATCTGATCGAACCCGGTTTCCGGATCCATTACCCGACCGTTGAGGATCACCACGTCGTAAGTTTGCGCGACGCAGAAAGTGGAAAACACGGACAACGTGCCAGCCAGAAACAGGGTACGCATGGATAGATCCTCCCTTTGATCAGCAGAATTGCATGTTTCGACGCTTTTGACGTCTGCTTTCGCCCCACATCAGAAAACGATCCGGGTTCGCAGGCCGAACAGCGTAATGCTATCCTGACCTGGGTTCAGCAGCGGGTTCGAAATGTACTGGAGGGACGGTGTGATCTGCAGTCCGGGTGAGATTGAAAACCGGTAGAACGCTTCGAGCGTAAACTGGTCGCCATCTATGCCTCGGGCCTCGGCCCAGTTCAGGCCCAGACCGGCCAGATCGGTATTGCGACCATAGTAGCCCACACCGGCAGAAACCGATCGGTCATACAGCGCTGCGGTCCCTTTTGAGGCCCCTGCCCGAAAGAACGGCATCCACTTATTGTCAACAAACCATGCGGCAGAAAACGCAGCGCCGTAGTCTTCCGCTCGGCTGCCATCTTCGGCCGCATCCGCATGCCAGAGGGTCAGATGGAGATTGTCGAAATAAATGCGATCAAAGCCGGATGTGTACCCAAGTTCGAGTGATTTGAAGAGATTGCCATCGCTGAACACATCAAAGTTTGGATCAGACGGATCGGCATTTGCGTCTGCAACGCTCGCTACAGCGTAGAAATTTCCGCTCAGCTTGATCCCACCGGCAATACCAAGACCAGGGTTGGGTGCGTTAAGTGTCGGGTTGGTGTTGAAGGACAGGTTTTGGAAGCCACTATAGGGGCTTACCAACCCATAGATATCTACAAAGTCCGTTACATCAATCTGACCGAATTGCAGCGTCCACGAACCGTTTTCGGCCCTTTGGGTCCAGAACAGATTGGTCAGCAGCAAACCGCTATCGTTGAAGGCTGTCCCGGTGATCGAAAGCGCTCCGCCATCCAGCCCAAGAAACTGCGGGGCCACATCGGTATAGCTGTGCCGGTCTTCGATTTTGAATGTCAGGGAACCTCGTTCAGTCGCCTGCCAACTCCCGTAGAAACGTGCAATTCCGCTGGCCGCTTCGCCGGTTCCCAGATCAGCATTCGTGGTTTGGCCCAGCGCCAGGTAATCAATATTGAACCGAAACCCACCCTCAGCCAGTCGGTCTTTCCACTCAAACCAACCTGGTGCGATGTTGCGTGGAAAATCGGATCGGTATTGTGGGTCGGTGAGCCCATCTCCGGGGGTAAGATCAGCTTCGACCGAAGAGGGCCCGGACAGTCCTTGCGCCGAGGCAGCGCTAGCGACAGCAATACTTAGTGTAGCAGCCAGAAGTCTTTTCATTCAGACGCCCTTGCACCACCGGTTTTGCGATTGCCCGCCGCACGGATGCGATCAGCGGCACGCTGCTTCCATTCTAGCCTGTCCGCCTTGGTTTCGAGCGTTTCGACACTTTCTGTTTCCAACTGAAAAGTCGCGTTCATGGGCATCTGGCCATCCACAACCATCATATTCTGAACAGACGGATCGATGGTCAGCATGCCCGTCAGCCGAACGGGTTCATGAAAATAGCTGGGCACCCAGTCCCCGTTCAACCGAACACGGATCATCTGGTTGGGTGGAGGTGGCGGCATATGACTGCACATTCCGCGCTCTGGCACCAAATACGCGACAGGCCGACCGTCCGGATCATTCGGAGCAGGAATGGCGAAACCAGCCAGTGTGATTGTTTGACCATCGAATTGCGGATTTCCGTTTGTCCCCGCCTTTCTCCGACGTTCCATCACAACTTCGCGCTGATCGAGCAGCCAGTCGACATCAATTCCATCTGCAGCCAAGGCATTCTCAGTCTCGGTCAAAAGCACTTGCCACTTTTGCCGCTCTTCTTCGCTGCCACCATCCTGCTGCAGCCTGCCGCGCAATCGAACGACGTAAAGAACATCGTCGAATTGTTCAGGGCTGAGATCGCGATAGGGGTCTTCAAAGACCTGCGCAGATGGGTCTGGCAGGTCGGCCCAATCTAATGCGGTTTCAGGCGTTGCCAACGCAGAATGCCCACACCAAAAAAACCCTGCGAATACTACCCAGCGGAACCAATGGTGCATAAATTCTCTCCGGCTACTTAGACAGGTCAATTCAGTGTGTTTTTGTAGATAACGCCATCTTTCATGATCAGTCGAATCGTATCAGGGCTTTCAGGCCTCGGGTCGGCGCCGAACCATTGATCACCTGTGCCAACAACCGAGAAGTCTTCAAGTGGATTACCGTCGATTAGCAGGATATCCGCATAAGCTCCTTCTTCGATCACACCCAGTTTGCCTTCCGGATAGGGGTTCATGAAATCACCGCTAAGTGCCGCGATCTCGCCACCTACCGAAGTTAGGGTTACCATCGACGCATAGGGGCCGAAGAAATGGTTATTCAGATGTTTCTCGTAGGCGATCTGGATGTTGCACGCTTCGACCGAGCCGACGCAATCGGTTTGGAAACCGCGCGGCGCCGGGCATTCCTTCATACTTGGAATGTAGGCTTCGAAGGTCGCCGAGGCCGATTTGGCCTTCCTCAAACTGTTGGGGTTGTTTTTCACGGAAGGAACATCAAGTAGGCCTGGATCAAATGCTGTGATGTTCGTCGTGATGTACGCTCCTTTTTCTTTCATCAAAGCAGAAATCTCGCAGTCAAAGTGAAATCCGTGTTCAATGGTTCTGACCCCTGCATTCAGGGCATTGATGATCGCTTCTTTGCGGTAGGAATGTGCCATGACATAGGTGCCGTACTCGTTGGCAACCTGAACAGCGGCCTCGATCTCTTCTTTCGAACCGGCGAGCAACTGCCATGGATCGAATGCCGAAATCACCCCACCTGATTGCATGAACTTCAATTGCGTGGCACCCATGCGCAGGTTGTTGCGGCCATACATGTAAATTTCGTCAACACCGTTGACCTGTTGGGCCATATTCAGAGTCCCAAAGTTGGTCACCCCACCCGGCGGAGATGTGAAGGATGCGAAATCGGCGTGACCACCACGTGTTCCGAGAAATGCCCCGGAAGGATAAAAGCGGGGGCCGACGATCTGGCCGGCGTCAATTGCGCGCCGCAGCCCGCCGCCAGCGCCCCCGGCATCGCGAACGGTCGTGAAGCCCTGCATCAGGTACATTTCGGCCATCCGGGTCCCGTGGATGGCGAAATCCTCCCAGGTCGAGTTGGTTTCCATCTCGGCAATCGATGGCCCCATGAGCATCAGGTGCGCGTGATTCTCTATAAAGCCCGGTGTCAGAGTGCGCCCACCGCCGTCGATAACCGTCGCGCTCGGCGCATCAATGGCATCGGTTGAGACGGACTTGATCAGATTGCCCTCGACCAGAACACTGGCATTTTCAATGCGTTGCTCATTCACACCGTCGAAGACATGCACGTTGGTAAACAGCGTTTGGGGTTCTTCTTGATCCTGAGCCTGCGCGGTCGCCGAAAAAGAAAGAACTGCCGCGACAATTGCCGTCGAGCAAAGAGACATTCGTAAGCCGGACATAAGTACTCCCTTCATATTCATGTTTTGCCAACTATAGTCTGGAATTCATTGGCTCGGTTGCCCCTTTTGAATTAGGATGTACGAATGTGACTACAAAAATGGCCACTGATCACAGCATTTGATCCTGAAAGGGAGACGAAATTGCCGTTCAACTCCACCTCTCAAGAGCATAGCGAAGGGTTCATTCGCCTCGCTTTGGCAGCTCCGTTTCTGCAGTATCTCACTGACCGCGAGCTCGATCCGCAACCGGCCTTGGATCAGGTCGGCTTGAAGTCCGAACTGTTGTCTGACCCTTCTGTCTATGTCCACTCAGAGCTGGTTTACGGTCTGCTAAATGCCTTCTCAGACGTGTCTGGGGACCGATACCTTGGCCTGAATGTAGGCGAGACTTTTGACCTGCGGGAATGGCCTCCGTTCGCTCAAGCCCTACAATCGACAAACTCGCTGTTCGAGTTCTTTACCCGCTTTATTGGGCTTGTCCCGCAGGAGTCCAATTCCGTGCGGCACAGCCTTGTCATCGATGCGGACAAAGCAACCTATCGTATCGAGAGGCAACAGGAACCCGCTGTCCCACCCATTCAAGTGACCGGTTTTGGAGCCGCGATCTATGTACGGCTTCTGGAGACTGTCGTCGGAGAATCCTGGGATTCTTCGCGTGTGCGGTGGGAAAGCCGGTATATTACGGGTCTACCGGTCAACTACAAAGGGATCGAGGTTGGCTTGGGACCTGATCCCGGAATGCAAATCAGTTTTCCTGTGGAATGGTTGTTTCTGCATCATGCCTCTGAGGGTTCTGCTAAACACATAGCCTCAGCTCGACAAAACGAAGAAGTAACGGTGGTGGCCGCCTTGCGATCCGTATTGCGCGACAAGCTGGATGAAACCGATCTGGGACCAGAGGTTGTGGCCGGACTACTGGGAATACAGCCTGAACGGTTTCTGAAAGCGCTACAACAACAAGGCACAACGCTCCCCCGCGAAGTAAAAAGGCTGCGTGTCGATGTCGCCAAAGAGCACCTCAGAGATGACAAGATGACAATTGCAGAGATCGGCCTACTCCTTGGCTACTCAGACAAGTCCCATTTCACGCGCTTTTTTCGGGGTCAAACCGGAATGACACCAACAAAGTTCCGCCTTGGTGCGTAGTTGCGTCGAAACGTCTTGGACTGCTTGCCCACTTCAAAAGCTTGCCCACTTCATAACAAGTATGGCCAGACAAGAATTCGCTAACTTTTTGGCCCCCTATCTGGTCGGCACATTGGTGACCTCCAGCCGCCTTTGACCATTCCCCGTTTGCCTGCCTTCGCTCCCATAGATCATCCTTTTTTTGCTGTGGAACATGCCATCAGTGGTAAACGAAGCGCGCTATTCAAAAGCCAAACTACTTCACCCAATCTGCACAAAGCAGTTAACCGCCTTTGTCAATCAAAAGCCGCTGGTGCGCTCTATGAGCCAATACATCGAAACTGAACCGATACCATAAGCGGCAATCACCGTCGCCCTATTACTGACCGGAGCCGCAATGAACCGCCAGATTGCTCCAAGAAGTGCCAAGGAGCCGATAAAGCTTAGCTGTCCGACCTCAACACCAAGGTTGAACGCCAGTAAGGCCGCTGGAATGTCGTTCGAGGGCAGTCCAATTTCAGCCAAGGCTCCCGCAAAACCAAGGCCATGTAATAGCCCAAATCCAAAACAAACGATCCAGGGCTTCTGTTTTGAAAGCCGGAACCGACCATCTTCACTTTTCACAATCTCCATAGCTAGAAAAACGATGGACAAGGCGATGACGGCCTCGACGGGCGGACCAGGTACATTCAATACGCCAAACGTCGCCAACGCCAGAGTGATGGAATGTGCGAGTGTAAAGGCCGTTACAGCACCGACCAATCTCCAAGGTTCGCGGACTAAAATGAAAAGCGCAAAAACGAACAGAAGGTGATCCCAGCCTTCCAGAATGTGCTCAAAACCCAAAAGGGCATAAGCGGTAAAAACTGACCATGTCGTCTGCTCAGAAGGTATGGTTTGGACGGCTGTCTCTGGCGTAAAACGCAGCGTGGCCGGCTCAGTTTCTAAAGGGTGTAGACGGACCAATACGTCGTTCTTTTGAGCCTCTAGCCCGTCGATTGCGATCGGCCGCCCTGCGATATCCGCGTGGCACTCTACGATCCACGATGCAACCCATGCTCGACCGTCGGAGGTTGGAGAAGGGCCGCGCATCGGCGTACAACCTTCCGGCAACACAGCGTCAATCGCCATAGGTTGGCCATTCACATCAGGCTTCCGCCAGTGGACGCTCCAGGCATCAGAGGAGATTTGACGTATCTCCAGATATCCGGGATCAAGTGCGTGCGCATTGGCCTTGGCTGCGGGCCACGCGCACAGCACGTAAACCAAAAGGCAGATCACCCATCTCATTCGGCTGGACCTGGGAGATCGGGGCCTACAATCTCGTAATTTTGAACCAAGCTATCGTATTGCGCCTGGGCCAGATCTTCGCTCGCAGCGCGACGCCAGTCGCGCAAAACATCACTGTGAATTTCGGACAAGGGCGGTGTACGGCCAGGCTCAAAGGTGCGCACTTGAACTAGATGTAAACCGTAGCCCGATTGGACCGGTCCTACCCAAGGACCTGTTTCAACCTCTATGAGTCCTTTTGAAAAGCCCATGCCGAAAACCGAGTCGACTACTCGTGTCGCGGTTAACGGCATTGAAGCAGGAAGCAATGTTGAAGCGCCAGAAACGAGAGGCTCTTGCCCTCTTCTCAGTGCCGACAGTGCTGCCTCAATTTGTGCCTCGCTGGGGTCTTCACCCAGAAATATCTGGGTAAACGCCACCCTATCAGGAGTTGCGTACCGTGCGGGATTTTGATTGAGAAACGCCTCTAGCTCTTCGTCGTCCGGAACCACTGACGTGGCTATTGCTTCTGTCAGAAAGTCCATTTTCTGGCTCAGCCGAGACCTGATCACTGTATCTCCGCGATCCAGGCCAAGTTTTCTTGCTTCTCTGACCAGAACCTCTTCACGAATTGACGCAATGACCAATGCTTCTAGCTCAGCATCGCTTGGTCGACGGCTCCACCTGGCTTCAAACTGGTCTGCCAAACGCGCGACATCGTCTTCTTCTATCGTGATGATTTCCAGATTTTCGACCGTCTCGGTCGCCGGCGCAACAATATGGAACCAAATGAAAATAGCCGCCCCAATCAAAAAGAAATGGAACAGAGGTTCTTTCAATATTCTCATTGGGGCTCCTGCAAGACCTGGGCTTGAGCTCTCTTTTCAATTGTTTTTTGCAAAGGATCCCACGCCACGCAAGCTTCATGCCTAAGGTGAATACCCCAAGGGGCGTTCACCGTCTCGCTGTCTAAATCCATGTCTAAATCATGCTACTCCGCCGGAGTGTACCAAATCGGTGAGGAATACGCACGCTCCTGGTGAGTTAGAACTGCATCTTGGGGCAACTCTGCACCGAACCTCAGCTTGTCATAGAGAATCCAACGAGGAGTTGGGATTTCGATTGCCCGAACGTAATAAAACGCCCTTGCATTGGGGTCGAAATCCGGGTCAGACCAAACCTTCACCAACTCGGCGGTACCGATTGTGTTGGTCCAACTTGCTGTCTCCAGGTCTACGGTGTTTCCTACAGCTGGAAGCTTACCATTTTCGTCAGCCACGCGGTCATCTGACCACGCAACATCGTAAACTTTTTCCTGCAAGCTACCGTCCGGGTCGAGCCATCCCTTCACAACTTGAACGCGGTCCAGATTTGCACCAACCGGGTCGCGCAAGGCGGCTATCAGGAAGGACGGTGCCCCATCACCTTCGCGGGGGCGCAAATCTGACCCCATGGGAACACCTTTGGTATAGCCAACATCCGCAAGGAACCGGGTCTCTACGTCAGCATCGCTAAAGTCCCATCCACCAAAGAACCTCAACCCGATCCGAGGTCCGGTTGTCGCGTAGGTTTCGCGCCGCTTGAATGCGTCGAAGATCGC
The DNA here is from genome assembly GCF_056541705.1 of Ruegeria sp. AG1. NCBI lineage: Bacteria > Pseudomonadati > Pseudomonadota > Alphaproteobacteria > Rhodobacterales > Roseobacteraceae > Ruegeria > Ruegeria sp. AG1. Next base: position 24,597 of record NZ_JBQFYU010000022.1, read on the forward strand.
CGCGCGAGTGTTCTCGGTCGCCCAAACAGCTGTATACCCTGACGCGACCAAAAGATCGCCGGGTATTTCACCAAGATCGTTGGCGATGAATGGGTGTTGGATACGAGAGGCCGATGGCTCAACGCTGACCGACTTGCCAAAAAAGTTGTCCTCTTCAGCCGTCGCCAAGGATGTATGGCTGTCCGTAGCGCCGCCCATGCCAAACTTGTAGGGGTTCACGCCGAATTTTTCTTCCAACATCAAACCGCGCTTCAGCGCTTCTCGGGCATATTCTCCGGCCAGCATATCTTCTGTCTTAAGCTCGGTGATATCGAGATTGCCGACGTCCCAGTTTTCATAGTCTGCAAATTCGTCATCCGGGCTTAGGAACGGGTGCGCTTCGCCGTCGCCCTTGATCTGCGTGACTTCATAGTGCGGCTCCCATTTCGCACGCGCAGCTACATAGTCTTCGTCAACCTTTCCACCGTGGTATGTGTCTTCGGTCGGAAACATCCATCCATTTGACAAGTTTCCGTTATGGGCAAAGGCGACAGCACGACCGCCGGTCTTCTCCTGATACTCTTCAAGCCAAGCATAGAGCGATTTTGGGTCTGTGTCGCCGTAAGGCGGTTGCGTGACCGGCGGGACCATCTGAAGCGCTCTGATCGGCCCATCCCGCAACATAACGTTCCGGTGAAGGTTGAACCCCTTCGGAACAGAGGTCCACTCGAACCCGATAAAGGCTGTAAAGTTCCCAGGGTCGTTGTGCCGCTCGGCCGCGAGAACAATGTGCTCCCAGGTAAACGCAAAGGCGTCCGCACCAGGGCTGTAGGACTCAAGCAGGATTTCCGGCAGGGTCATTTGAGAGAAATTTGTAATGATATCAAAGGCGGTTTTCCCGGCCTCTTCACCACCAGCTTTATACCCTTCGTACCACTCCAGGCCTTTTGGGTCGGAAATCACGCCTGGCTTGCCTGCTTGGAGATCCGGAGCGAACCCCATCAAGTCGGTGTGATCCGTTAAGACCATCCAGTCCAATGGTCGCCCCAGTCTGACAGGTTGGCCTGTCGAGGAGAGGACCTGCTCACCCTTTGCGAAGCGCCATGCATCGTCAGGCAGTAACGTGTTGCCAAAAGCGCCCGCGTCCAGAGAAAGTCCCGTGTGGAGATGAGTATCTCCCCATAGCGGCCGCTCTGGGAAACTGCGTTGTGCATATGGGGAGTACGGTTGTTCTAGAAACAAACCTTCGGCGGCCTCTTCGCTTGGCACAGCGTCAGAGAAAGCGGAAGCTGGCGACAGCACCAGCGCGAAGACAAAAGCGGAAACCCGGTACATATTGACCTCCCAAATCAACGACACGGTTCGAAACAGGACTCTTTTCGGCCCATTAATATTCGATTTTATGTATATCATATGGTTTCGATTTCTGTAAAATTTTTCTCCGACTATTTTCTTTTCGGACCATATGGAGCGTAACTCCCTGAAAAAAATCTTTTCTCCGGCCTACGCCAGACCTCATCGCGGTCATAAGCGTTGATTAGTCTTTTTGGAGAAGATTCCGAAACTAAGCCCCTCCGATCGGGGCGTACCGTGGCAAGACATGTTCCAAACTGACTTACTCGGATGCAGCATTATCCTGCAGAACTATGTTTAGGAAAAACTGCGTTGCGGGGTCCGTTTCTTCGAGCGCAACCAATGCTTCAAACTTTTGGTGCAGCGTAGTTTCGCCCCAATTTCGGGTTGCAACAGCGATTTGCAGGGTCAATTCTGGGTCGCTATCAAGGACACCCGCAAAAACTTGGACAATCTCATCCTGGAACTGCGTTTGTGACGATCCCGCGTCGGACAATGCCCGAACCAGGGCCTTTTTGTCATCCAGCGTCTTCCTGCGGTCCTTGAGCGCGAGACCAATTGCGTTGATCGCATTTACCCCGTCCGCCTCTACGCCGGCAAGTGCCCACTCATGGGAATGCAAACCACCGGACTTCAAGGCTTTGGCAAAGCGCGAGCGGACAATCGAACGTGCCTGTGGATCGGTTTGTAGTCCCAATAAGCGAATAGCAACGGGCCAGTAGGCAAAACGGTTTAAGTTATTCAATTCTTCCAAAATCTGGCTGGTTGAAAACCCGTCGCCCTTCGGACGCACGAATGCATAGTCTGCCCGCGCGATTTCCGCCATGGCCATGTCATGCAGGACTTGATCCGGGTGCCACAAATAGTCAGAAAAGAACGAAACGCGTGCGGCGTTGTCAGTTTCACCTAAACGCCAAAGCACGCTATTGCTTTGAAGATTTTCAAGAAACTCGCTTCTATCCGAAGTCATCACAAAGATGCGCCGCCAAGCCCGCGAAAAATTGCGCCCAGCCTTGTCGTTGAATTCTGGTCCATATGTCAGAAGAACCGTTGTCGTTGGGTCAGCGCGGAGAGCCCGCCGCGTAACGCTGTCTATGAGAAATGGAATACTGGGCGCGCTACCAAGTTTTTCCTCGCTCCCCTTAAAGACGCGTCGAGTCGAATACTCAAACGGGTTTTCTGGAGTTGAACCCGCAAATACAACGACATCTGCCGCTAGTATTCGATCAGAAATGGTTGCTTCTGGCAGTTCTGTACAAACGGCGCAAGCGTGCAAAGCATGCGGTGTCGCAAACCCGAGTATGCATATGACAACTCCAAAAAAGCTTCGCATAGTTGGCTCACAGCCCCGATCTTCTATTCGCAAGCGCTACTGGTGCTTTTAACTTAGCAAGAAATCTCTGTGTTGCGAAATCGCGTTGAAATATGTCGATTTCTGGTTGGCTCTGAGGCTTTCACCGTAAGTCTGAAAATGAGATGGACACTCGATCTAAATGCTACAAAGTCAAAATACCTTTTAGCTTTGAACCTATAGAAAGATCGAATACGTCAAAGCGCTGCAGACGGTAATATCACGCTGCGAATTCTGCATGGGTTCAACACTATTGCCTCGATATGCAATCGCCCAGTCTTTCAGCATTGAAAGGCCTAAACCCAAATCCAAAGAAACCTGTTTGCCTTTCAACCTACTCATTAGCGCGATCCACATCGCGCCAGTGTAAAATCCACCATTTTTCTAAGCCATAGATCATCTCCATTGCGACAAGGAATCCTATCAGAGGGACGGCATCAAACCACATCATGCCCAGATCGCTGACTACGACTTCTAGCAAACTTTTTTGTCCTTGCTAGATCGGAGCAATCCCACGATACCTCAATTTCCTGCTTGCTTCCGGTTTTGATCCATATTGTTTGAAAAAGGCTCGGGACATTGCGACGTGAGAGGAAAATCCTGTTGCAGTAGCGATTTCCATCATCGACATATCTGTATGATGTAGCAAGCTACTTGCCCTCTCCAACCTAAGCTCTTTATAGGTCTCCAAGAGTTTTGCACCAGTCTTGCTGAGATATCGCCTCTGAAGTTGCCGAGTGGAAGTTCCTACCTGTTCCGATATCCCGGAAATACTCAGTGGCTCTTCAATGTTCTCCAACATTTTCGTCAACGTGTGAATAACCAATTCGTCCCCATTGGCTTGACGAACCAGTCGGTTTGCAAGTTTACTTTCGATCGTTTGTTTTGGCTCAATCAGCCCAATATGTCTTCGCAAGGCATCTGCAAGATGCTCTCCGTGATCCATCGAGACAAAATCACTCAGCAATCTAACGGTGCTGATACTTGCATTTGCGCTGTGCAAACGTCCTGTGGAAGAGAGGTAAGTAGCAGCTCCACAACTCTTAATTCCTTCCTCCGATGCTGCCACTTCAAAGCTTGGATGTATGGCAGCGACCTTGCGATCAAAATTGTCTGTTTGCGCGAGCAACATCACAGCACCTCCAACAAGGACTGTCCGTGGCGATAGGCTCAACAATTGCGCGATCCACGATCTTTGCTCGTCTATTGGAGACCATGCGTGCTCCGAGTTACCCCAAAGTACTGCTGTTCTCCTGGCCCAATAGAGAGGTCCTCCAACTTCTCCTTCCCCAATAACACGTGTACTAACTCGGTAGGTTGGCTTGCCGACTAGGTTGTTCAAAGATCGGTAGAATTCGACGATAGCTTCTGCTGACGCTTTGTCTTCCTCGCAACGCAAAATGACATCGATGTGCCTCTTAGGTTCAGACGCCTTACAGTATGTCCGGTTTGCTTCTCTATGCTCATCTTTAACTGCGTAGTGCTTCATCTGAACTACCAATCTTGTTTTGATTTAGCCCAACAACAAAACTGACTGCTGCTTTTGTAGAACCCCGCCTTTCGGCGGGGGTTTGTTGTTTTATTCTGCGGCTTCTTCGTAAGCTTCCATTGGTGGGCATGTGCAGACAAGGTTTCGGTCTCCGTATGCGTTGTCGACGCG
>NZ_JBQFYU010000023.1:0-20182 GCF_056541705.1 Ruegeria sp. AG1
GCCTTTCCCGACCACAGAGGCTAAGGGCTTTGGATAGATGGCTGGCAATGGTTCCGCATTCCCCAACCCGTCACGTTCAACGGTCACGTCACACAGTTGGCGCATCGCTGTGGCAGGGATGGTGTTGGAGTAGAGGTTGCACATGGCCCCAAAAGCTACGCACAAGACCTAAGTTGGACAAGGCTGCGCGACTTGACTTCTCCCCACGCCGAGTGAATGTATCTAAGCACAACAACAGTGTCCGCTGAAGCCGACCGTGTTTCGATATCATGGGACATGTTGGTGATGTGAGGGGTTGGTCGAGGGGGTAAGGACCAACCCCTTGTCCTCACCCGTGAGTGAGTGGAGGTGTGTGTAGTCTGATTTACTGTGACACCAAAACTACTTGGTGAAAATTGGGGAAACCCCGTATTGCCCAATTCTACGGCGAAACGATTTGTTTCTGGGTCCGAAACGGAGAGTTTCACAATGAATCGTGGACACAATTTCGCCACAATGCGATCCTCTGACCGTGGGTGACATGCTTGTATTTTAGAACGTTCTGGTTTTTCCGACTGGATTTGAGGGGGTTAATTGGTTCGGTGTGTCACCCAACGAAGCCCTCAACCGACCAACGATAGCGATGAAGTGCTTTCCGCTACGTAAGCGAGCTTCCCGTCGTTGTTTCATCAAACTGTCACAATTCAAACATTCAGATTCGATAGCGGGTAAGTGCGGCGCGTCTTGAATGGGGTTTGCGATTGTAAATGAGGGGGTACGAGTTCGACGCGTCGTACCTTCCGCCAATATAGCTACTTTCAGTCCACACTGAGTCTCTGATACTAAGGCCTTGGTTCAACAAGACCTGAATGTGCGCCCTATGGTTTTCAAGAACTTCGAACTGAACAATTTGGACCGAAGCGGGGAGGTTTGAGTTGCTACGCCTACTCCTCGTCTTTGGGTTTTTGCTCCCCACTGTTCTTTTGGCCGACACCTTGGCAACGAACGAGCTGAACGAGTACCGCAAAAGCAAAGGTCGTCCAGCGCTCAGCTACAGTCCACAATTGGAAAAGGCCGCCAAGTCCCATGCTGAAGACATGGTTAGAAAGGGTTTCTTTTCGCATAACGGGTCAAACGGGTCAGACGTAGGCGAGCGAGTGAACAGGGCAGGCTATGAATGGTGTTTTGTGGCGGAAAACGTCGCCCAAGGGCAGAGCAGCCTGGATGCTGTGATTACGGCTTGGGCGCAGTCGCGGGAACATAGGGCCAATATGCTGTCACGCAAGGTCAAGGAGTTCGCGTTGTACGAGGGGGCGGGTAGCACTTGGGTGATGGTATTGGCCGCCCCGTGCCAGTAGAGCTTCACCTACTGCAGGTTTTTTGGCACATCTATAAGGCAAAAGAGTAAGAAACGCTTAGACCTTCGCTACGTCCATTTTTGCAACCGTTAGATCCATTTAACATCCCATCGCAGTGTTACAGCTGCACCGACCTTTTTTCCGATGTGGATGTCCATTTGCTCGAAACGGCGCATGAATTCAGTGCCTGTCTCACCATCCTGTCGCTCTAGGGTCTCCGTCTATTCCGAACCGGATACACTAACGATGGCGCGATATACGTTCTCCTCCAGATTTCGCGGGTAAACGCTTTGGCAGCTGTGTTGTATGACACTCCCAAACGTTCAGCGGCTTGTCTGACGCTTAGACAAATCTTGCCGTTATTGTTGTATTCTACACCGTGCCATTCCAGCCTAAGCCAAGGGTAAAGTGCCTGCGCCGTTGACGAGAGGGCCCGCCAAGCGGGCTCCTCCATCATGTTTCTGACAAGCTTGGTCCAATGCTCTCCGCGTTTTTCGTTCTTCCTGTCGCGCCCCATCTAGGCCACCTCCGCCTTGCTGAGACGTGTTTACCAAAGTTTGAGGCTTTGCCCGAGCTTCGTTGGAGTAACCCGGGCAGACGTAGGTCAAAGCGACAGTGTTTTGACGCGGTCGCGCAGTTGGAATTTCTGGATCTTGCCGGTTGAGGTTTTGGGAAGCGTCTCAAAAACAACCGCTTTTGGCGCCTTGAACCCGGCCAGATGATCGCGACAGAAAGCGATGATGTCCTCGGCGCTTGCCTCGGCCCCGTCGCGTAATTCGATAAAGGCGCAGGGGACCTCGCCCCATTTCTCATGCGGCATTGCGACCACGGCGGCGGCCTGAACCGCGTCATGGCGATACAGCACCGCTTCGACCTCGACAGATGAGATGTTTTCACCGCCCGAGATGATCACGTCCTTCAGCCGGTCGCGGATCTGGATGTAGCCGTTTTCATGCATCACAGCTCCGTCGCCGGACCAGAACCAGCCGTCCTCGAAGGCGTTTGAGCTCGCCTCGGCGTCTTTGTAGTACCCGGCCATGACCGTGTTGCCCCGGATGGCGATCTCACCTTGTGTGGCACCATCGCGCGGCACCGGTGCGCCGTTGTCGCGGTCGATTACGGTGACCTCTTCGACCATCGGAAAAGCGATGCCCTGTTGTGCCTGCAATTCAGCCTGTTCCGCTGGGCTGAGATCGTTCCACTCTTCCTGCCAGAGGCATTGCGAGATGTGGCCGTAAGTCTCGGTCAGACCATAGACCTGCATGACGTCAAACCCCATCGCGCGGGTCTTCTCCAAGACCGACGGGGGCGGAGGCGCACCGGCGGTCAGCACCCGGATTGCGGGATCAAAGGGGGCGGCGTCGCTTTCGGCCTCTGCGAGCATTTGCAGCACGATGGGGGCCGCACCGAAATGGGTCACACCATGGGTGCGGATTGCGTCTAGAATACGGTCTGCGGCGGGGACGCGTGTAAAGACAACCGTCCCTCCAAGCATCGCCATCAACCAGGGATGGCCCCAGCCGTTGCAGTGGAACATCGGCACGACGGACAGATAGACCGGATAGAGGGGCATCTGCCATGCGGTGCCCGTACCCAACGCCATCAGGTAGGCGCCACGGTGGTGATAGACGACGCCCTTGGGGCGGCCCGAGGTGCCCGAGGTGTAGTTCAGCGCAATCGCGTCCCACTCATCATCGGGCAGATCGATAGGCAGGGGCGGGGCCGTGGTCAGCGCCTCATAGGTTTGGCCGCCGAGGCTTTGACCAGTGGCCGCAGGATCGGTGATTTCGACCACAGGTATTGCGCGACCCAGCAGATCAAAGGCTTTGGACAGAAGCGGCACCAGTTCCCAGTCCACAATCACCAGTTTGGTGTCCGCATGGTCCAGAATATAGGCGATGGTTTCGGGCTCGAGCCGGGTGTTGAGCGTATTCAGCACCCCTCCGGTCAGGGGCAGGGCAAAATGCAGCTCAAACAGTTCCGGGATGTTCGGGCTGAGGACCGAGACCGTATCACCCTTCTGCACGCCAAGTGCTGCCAACCCACTGGCCACCGCGCGAATGCGGGCGGCGGTTTCCGCCCAGCTTCGTCGGATATCACCATAGATAACAGCGGTGCGCGCGCCGTGCAGGGTTTCGGCGCGGCGCAGGAAGGACAAAGGTGACAAAGGCACGTGGTTGGCCCGTGTCTTCTGAAGAGCTTCGAAATGGTGACGCATCCGGGTCCTTCCTGTCTTAGCTGTTGGGCCGCACGCGGGCGGCGGTTTTGTTGGCAAAAGCTTCCAACCGTTCGCGGGCGGCAGGCTGGGTGTTGACCACACCGCCCACCACGGCTTCGGCATAAGCTGCATCCATGCCGGACATGTTGTTCAAATGGCTGATCGCCGAACAGATCGCAAAATTGGTCAAAGGCAGGTTCTGCGCAATTTGGTCTGCCAGTTCCATTGCCTTGGCCATGCTACCACCGTCTTCGGTGATGTATTGCGCCAGTCCCAGATCGACGGCCTCTTGCCCCTGATAGACACGGCCGGTCAGGATCATGTCGATCATGCGGTATTTGCCGATCATGTCCGAGACGCGGATGGTTGCGCCTCCGCCCGTGAAAATCCCGCGCTGCCCCTCGGGCAAGGCGAAATAGGTGCCGGGATCGATGACGCGGATATGGGCGGCGCTGGCAAGCTCCAACCCGCCACCAACCACCGCGCCTTTCAGGGCGGCGATAATCGGCACACCACCATATTCCATCTTGTTGAACGCCTCATGCCAGCGCAGGCAGACATGCATGAAGTCATCGGGGCTGCGGTCGGCCTTCCAGTGTTCAACCAAATCAAGACCCGCGCAGAAGTGATCGCCCTCGCCGGTCAGCACAACAGCCCGCACGCCGGCCATGCGCGCGCCGCTGAAAAAGCGGATCAGTTCTTCGATCGTGGCCACGTCCAATGCATTGCGCTTGGTCGGGCGGTTCAGGGTCACGACATAGAGGCCATTGTCACGCTCGGAAATCGCGAGGTTTTCATAGGTGGCGGGGTTCACGACATCATTCATTTTGCGGATCCTTTTAAAGGCGTTATTCGGGGAAGGCCGCGTCAAGCAGGCTGCGCGCGCCGTGTAAGATGCGGGTGTGTTCGGCACTGCATTCCGGCAGGATGTGCTGGGCAAAGAACAGCGCGGTGGCGATCTTATGGGTCATGAACTGCGTGTTCTGCCCATCGTTCAACGCGGCCTGCGCCGGGGTGACACCTTTTGCCAGTTTCCACCCCGCCGCAAGCGTACCTGCCAGCATCAGGAACGGGACCGAGCCCGCAAAAGCGGCGTCGATATCTTTGCGGCTGTTTTCCAATAGCCATTCCAAGGCGGCTTCAAACGCGCTGCGCGCCTGTGCAAGGCTTGCACCGATGGCTTGCGCGGTGGCATCGCCCTTTGCAAGCTCGGCCTCGGTTGCCGCAATGCGCGCAGCGAACCGGCGGGCGGTTTCGCCTCCGTCACGCATAACCTTGCGACCCAGAAGGTCGTTGGCCTGAATGGCGGTGGTGCCCTCGTAAATCGGCAGAATGCGAGCATCGCGATAGTGCTGAGCAGCTCCGGTTTCTTCGATGAAGCCCATGCCGCCGTGGATTTGGACGCCCAGCGAGGCGACCTCGACCGCGCGTTCCGAACAGAAGCCCTTGACCAGCGGAACCATAAACTCGGCCAGGGCGGCCATGTCCGGATCATCCTGATGGTGTGCGATATCCAGCAGCCCGGCCGTGGCCGCCGCCATGGCCCGCCCGCCTTCGGTCAGGCTGCGCATCCGCATCAGCATACGGCGCACGTCGGGGTGTTCGATGATCGCCACCGCCTCCTTGACCTGACCATTCACGGGGCGGCTTTGGATCCGATCCCGCGCATAAGCCAAGGCGCGCTGATAGGCACGTTCTGAGGTCGCGATGCCCTGAACACCAACCGAAAAGCGCGCGGCGTTCATCATGATGAACATATATTCCAGCCCGCGGTTTTCTTCACCGATCAGGAAGCCCGTGGCGTCTTTGTATTCCAGCACCGCCGTTGGGCTGGCGCGTACGCCCAGCTTGTGTTCGATGCTGACACAGTTCACCGAATTCTCCGCCCCAACCGAGCCATCCTCTGCAACCATCTTCTGCGGGACGATGAACAGGCTCAGCCCCTTCGGTCCGGCGGGCGCGTCAGGGGTGCGGGCCAGAACCAGATGAATGATGTTCTCAGTCAGGTCATGCGCGCCGTATGTGATGAAGATCTTGGTGCCGGACACGCCATAGCTACCATCTTCGCGCTGCACCGCCTTGGTCGAGACGCGACCCAGATCGCTGCCCGCCTGCGGTTCGGTCAGGTTCATCGTCCCCGACCAGCGCCCAGCAATTAAAGGCTCTAAATAGGTGGTTTTCTGCGCGTCCGAGCCTGTCAATAGCAGCGCTTCGATCGCGCCGTCGGTCAGCAAGGGGCACAGGCCAAAGCTCATGTCGGCGGCATTCAGCATTTCGACCGCCGCCGCGCCAACCGTACGCGGCAAGCCCATGCCGCCAAACTCAGGAGGGTGCGTGAGGGCCTGCCAGCCCATCTCAACAAATTGCGCATAGGCCTGCGCGTCCCCTTCGGGCATTTTCACGCGACCGTTGTCAAACTGTGCGCCCAACGTATCGCCGATATGGGACAGGGGCGCGATCTGTTCGCTGCAGAACCGCGCATAGCCTTCCAGCGCAGCGCCGATATCGGTCAGGTCGAAGTCCGAGTATGCGTCCAGAGTGGACACTGTTTCCCAATGGGACAGGTGTTCGATACAGAACATCAGATCCTGCACGGGTGGCTGATAGGACATGCCAGATTCCCCCAATGGTAATTGTGGTTTCACGTCATTTATCTGCCATGTAGCTTGCCGAAAAGCTCATATATTGCCAAGATACTATCCGATATTGCCAAACTGGGGGCGATCATGGTCAGCAATGACCCCATCTCACTTACAACTGTTTCTGCCGGGTTCATCCAGGATTGGCTTGAGGCGCTGAGGGTGTGTTGCAGCGCAGATCAGATGCAGTACCTGCTGAGCCGTTCGGGGCTTCACGCCAGTTCGTCAGAGCCTGCGCAGCGCGTGACGCTTCAGGAAATCGCCCGCCTGTACCAGCTGGCCGCGCCTGAGACGGGGGACGAAATGATGGGCCTCTGGAGCCGTCCCATTCGGCCGCGTGCCCTGCAGCACCTTGTGACCGTCCTGCGCGAAGCAAGCAGCCTGACCTCGTCGCTGTATCGCTTTTCGACATTCTGGAACTTGTTGCTAGACGATTTCCACCTGGATCTACGCACCGGGCCGGAGGTGGCTGAGCTTTCGCTGGTACCGTATCGGCAGGACACGGCACCCCAGCGCTTTGGTCATATGCTGATCCTGAAACTTGCGCATGGGCTGCTGTCATGGCTGGGCGGATCGGAAACGCCGGTAAAGGCCGTTCGCTTTGCCTTTGCGCGGCCCGGTTTTGCGGCGGACTATGCGGTTGTCTTCCCCTGCGCGGTGACATTCGATGCCCCGCAGACCAGCATTCTGTTCGATCCGCGCCGCTTTGATCCCCCGATCACGCGCAGTCCGGCTGAGGCGTCTCTATTTCTGGAACGCGCACCGATCGACTGGATTTTCACCAACTCACGCGCCCATACAAACAGCCTACAGGTCCGGGCGTTCCTGTATCGGACGTCCTGGAAAAGCAGCCAGCTTCCCGATGCGGCCCTTGCTCTGAAGATGACGCCCCGGACCCTGAACCGGCGTCTCAAGGACGAGGGCACCTCGTTTCAGGACATCAAGGACGCCCTGCGCCGCGATATTGCGATCCGCGCCCTGCAGCAAAGCGGCGACAGTATCGAGCAAATTGCGTTCGACACGGGGTTCTCGGCCCCGGCGAATTTTCACCGCGCGTTCCGGAAATGGACCAACCGCAGCCCGGGTTCGTATCGCGCACAGGATCGCGCAGTCTGACCGTCGCGGCGCTTGCATGTCTCTGTCATATTGAGCCTTTATGGGTCTTTGAACAGCAACTGTTCGGGGTGTCTGCCCAAGGGTTGGCTTTTATATTGAAAGGGGAATGAATGTCATCGGATGAGGATACAGGCATCGGCTTTATCGAAAACCGGCCGTTTGATGAGATCAGCGTCGGAGATACGGCCGAACTGTCCCGTACCCTGACCGCGCAGGATATCGATGCCTTTGCGGCGGTCTCAGGCGATGTGAACCCAGCCCATGTGGATGAGGCCTTCGCGCAGGAGGATGTCTTTCACAGGGTGGTCGCGCATGGCATGTGGGGCGGTGCGCTGATATCCAATGTTTTAGGCACGCAATTGCCGGGGCCCGGGACAGTTTATATGGATCAGACCCTAAAATTCCTCAAACCCGTTGGTATCGGCGATACGGTCACTGTGCGCGTCACCGTGACCGAAAAGCAGCCCGAGAAGAAGCACGTCACTCTGGATTGCCTCTGCACGACTGGCGATGGCAAGCCTGTCATCACCGGACAGGCCGTTGTGATCGCGCCAGACAAAAAAGTCAAAAGACCCCGAATGGCGATGCCGGATTTGGTTTTGCATCACCGGGGCGCCTCCTATGACCGATTGCTGAGCGCGGCTCAGAAAATGGACCCATTGCCCACAGCCGTGGTCCATCCCTGTGATGAAAGCGCGTTGGAGGGGGCGCTCTCGGCCCGCGATTTGGGTTTGTTAGAGCCTGTTTTGGTCGGTCCGCGCAGCCGGATACTACATGCGGCGGATGCGGCTGGGTTGGATATCGGCGGGCTCGAGATCGTTGATACGCCGCACAGCCATGCCTCGGCCGAACGGGCGGTGCATCTGGCGCGGGATGGTCGTGTGAAGGCCCTGATGAAGGGCGCTTTGCACACGGATGAGGTCATGTCCGCCGTTGTCTCTAAGGCCAATGGTTTGCGCAGCGAACGCCGGATGAGCCATGTCTATGTCATGGATGTGCCGACCTACTCCAAACCGCTTCTGATCACCGATGCGGCCATCAACATAGCGCCCGATCTGCAGACCAAGGCGGACATGGTTCAGAATGCCATTGATCTGGCGCGCGCCATCGGGATCGAGACGCCTAAGGTGGCGATCTTGTCAGCGGTTGAGACCATTACACCCCGGCTGCAATCCACGGTCGAGGCTGGTGCCCTGTGTAAAATGGCGGATCGTGGGCAGATCACGGGCGGTATGCTTGATGGCCCTCTGGCCTTTGACAACGCCGTGTCGATGCGGGCTGTCACGACCAAGGGCATCAAGTCCGATGTGGCGGGGCAGGCCGATATACTGGTCGCGCCAGACCTTGAGGCCGGCAACATGATTGCTAAGCAGCTCATGTATCTGGCCGGAGCCGAGGCCGCAGGGATCGTTTTGGGTGCGCAGGTGCCGATCATGCTGACCAGCCGCGCCGATGATCGCCGCACTCGCATCGCCTCGGCGGCGATTGCGGTGCTGTATGATCAATCGGTGCGCTGAATGATCTACTGCGTCGCGGGTTCGGGAAACCGGACCCGCGTGCGGTTGGCGAAGGCAACCAGTGACAACATCACCGGTACCTCGACCAGTACACCCACCACCGTCGCAAGCGCCGCGCCCGAGTTCAGGCCGAACAGGCTGATAGCGACCGCTACGGCCAGCTCAAAAAAGTTTGAGGTACTGATCATGGCGCAAGGGGCCGCGATCCGGTGCGGGACCTTCAGGGCATAGGCGGCCCCATAGGCCAGAGCGAAGATGCCATAGCTTTGGATCAGGATCGGCACGGCGATCAAAACAATGACCATCGGCTTGGCCAGGATCGTCTCTCCCTGAAGGCCGAACAGGATCACCACCGTGGCGATCAGGCCCATGATCGACCATGGTTTGACGCGGGCCGAGAAGGCATCTATGGCCCCTTGTGATCCCAGTTTCCGGCGGGTGAGCAATCCGGCGATCAGAGGCAAAATCACATACAGGACGGTGGCCAACACCAGCGTTTGCCAAGGCACCGAGATATCGGTGACCCCCAGAAGGAATGCCACGATAGGCGCAAAGGCTACCACCATGATCAGGTCATTCACCGAGACCTGAACCAGCGTATAGGTCGCATCCCCTTTGGTCAGCTGCGACCAGACAAACACCATCGCGGTGCAGGGGGCGGCCCCCAAGAGGATCAGACCCGCGGTGTATTGTGCAGCATCTTCCGGCTGAATCCACGGGGCAAAGACGTAATCGAAGAACAACACGGCCAGTAGAGCCATAGTGAAGGGTTTGATCAGCCAGTTGACCACCAGCGTCACGATCAGGCCTTTGGGTTGCCGGGCCACGCCCGCGACCGCCTTGAAATCGACGCCAACCATCATCGGGTAGACCATGGCCCAGATCAGCAGGGCCACGACAAGGTTGACGCTCGCCACCTCGGCCCCGGCGATCAGACCGACCAGACCGGGCGCGGCCAGTCCGATCAGCACGCCGCCGCCCATGGCGAGGGCGACCCAGATTGTCAGATAGCGCTCGAAGATGCTCATGAATATGCCTCAGTTGTTTGGTCGGTCAGCTTGCCCGAAGTGAGCGCCGCAAGCGCCACCATGACAGCCGCTGTACCCAGCACAAGGGGGAGGCCGCCGACCTGATAAGTAAAGCCGGACAGGACGGTGCCCAAAAGGCGGCCTGTCGCGTTGGCCATATAGTAGAAGCCGACATCCATCGTGACCCGTTCGGACTTGGTGAAGGCGAGGATCAGATAGGAATGCAGGGATGAGTTAACGGCGAAGATTGCTCCAAACACCAGCAGGCCCAAAACCAACGTGATTGTCAGCCATGTTTCAGGCCCGGAAGACAGTAAAACCGCCAGCGTTAGAGCCGCAGGAAGGCAGAACAGCATTGCCGCCCAGCTGCGTGCAGCGCGGATCAAATCGCCTTCGGACCGGTCTGAGGCCCGTAGGATCTTGGGCGCGTTGGCCTGAACAACGCCGTAGAGGATGATCCAGAACGCCATGAAGGTGCCGATTATGAAAAAGGCGGCGCGGTTGCCCTCTTCCGTACCATCCGAGAGGACGGCGTAGAAATAGATAGGGATGCCGACTACGAACCACACGTCGCGGGCACCGAACAGGAAGACCCGCGCGGCGGACAGCCAATTGACGTTGGCAGATTTCGAGAAGACCTCAGAGAACTTCGCGCCCTTGCGCCCTTTGGGCAGACCGGGGGGCATGAAGCGGATGACAGCGAACAGGATCACCGCGAGAACGACTGCCATCACAATGATTGCCGCCTGAAAGCCCAACGTTGCGAGCATGGCTGCACCAAGAAGGAAGCCCAGCCCTTTGACCGCGTTCTTTGATCCGGTCAGCACCGCCACCCAGCGAAACAGCCCGCCGCCCTCGGTCGGGGCCAGCAATTTCACCGCGGATTTCGAGGACATCTTGGCCAGATCCTTGGCCACTCCGCTTGCGCCTTGCACGATCATGACGAAGGCCACAGATGCACCAATCGCCCAATTAGGGTCTAGTTGCGTCAACGCCAGCAGCGCCACCACCTGCAACCCAAGCCCTGCATAGAGCGTCGAGGTCAAGCCAAACCGCGCCGCGATCCAGCCCGCTGCAAGGTTCGTAACCATCCCCGCGATTTCATAGAGGACAAACAGATAGGCCAGCTGCACCGGCGAGAAGCCAAGCGTGTGAAAGTGCAACAGCACCAGCATCCGCAAGGCTCCGTCGGTCAGCATAAAAGCCCAATAGGCCGCCGTGACCGCGATATAGGCCGACAGCCCCTCAGGCCGATCGGTCACAGCGAGGCCCCAACCATCAGCGCCACATCGACCAGGCGGTGGGCATAGCCCATCTCGTTGTCATACCAGGCATAGATTTTCACCTGTGTCCCGTTCACCACCATGGTCGACGGCGCATCGACGATCGAAGAGCGCTCGTCATTGGTGTAGTCGGTTGACACCAGCGGACGGGTCTCACAGCCCAGAATGCCATTCAATTCACCTTCGGCGGCGGCTTTGAAGAAGGCGTTGACCTCTTCGACGGTGGTTTCACGCTCAACCTCGAACACGCAGTCGGTCAGTGAGGCGTTCAACAGCGGCACCCGCACCGCATGGCCGTTCAAACGTCCCTTGAGTTCAGGGTAGATCAGCGTGATCGCCGTGGCCGAGCCGGTTGTGGTCGGGATCAATGAGTTCAGGGCCGAGCGCGCCCGGCGCAGATCCTTGGCGGGACGATCCACGATGGTCTGCGTGTTGGTCACGTCATGAATCGTGGTCATAGAGCCGTGGCGGATGCCCAGATTCTCATGGATGACCTTCACCACCGGGGCCAGACAGTTCGTTGTGCAGGAGGCTGCGGTCACGATCTGATGGATAACCGGATCGTAGATGTCTTCATTCACACCCATCACGATGTTGGCGGTCGGGCCGTCCTTGACCGGGGCCGAGACGACAACTTTTTTTACGCCCGCATCGAAATAGGGGGCCAGTTTTGCCTCGGTCTTGAAGACACCGGTGCAGTCAATCACCACATCGACGCCGTCCAGCGGCAGAGCGCTCAGATCCTTGGTGCCGATGAAGGGCAGGCGGGTGCCGTTGATGGTGACGCTTTCGTCATCATGCTCGAAAGTGGCGTCCCAACGGCCATGAACCGTGTCGAACTCCAACAGATGCGCGTGCATCTCGGCATCTCCGACCGCGTCGTTGATCCAGGCGATCTTGGCGCCTTTCTCCAACAGCGGTTTCAGGGCCAGTTTTCCTATCCGGCCCAGGCCATTCACAGCATATGTGGTCATTTCAGTCTCCGACAGAGGTTCTGCCGATGTCATCGACAGCAGATTGTAGGGCGATCCGGTCAAGGCTTTCGACCGGCAAGGAGGTGAACGCCTCGATCCGGCGCTTCAGCGCGCCATAGGCGTTTTGAAAGGCGAAGCTTTTCTCGGCATCGGTTCCGGTAGCTTTCACCGGGTCTTCCATGCCCCAATGGCCGCTGATCGGTTGGCCTTCCCAGGCCGGGCAGTCTTCGTTCGCAGCTTGATTGCAAACGGTAAAAACAAAATCCATCTCCGGCGCCCCGTCGGTTGCAAATTCCGACATATGCTTGGAGCGCAGGACCGAAGTATCGTGACCCTTGTCCTGCAACACCTGCACGGCAAAGGGATTCAACTCGGACGCGGGCTGCGTTCCGGCGGAATAGACGGTGAACCTGTCGCCACCCAATTGGCGCAGCAGTGTTTCGGCAAAGATCGAGCGGGCGGAATTGCCCACGCATAGAAACAGGACGTTGAACTTGCGGTCAGTCATGTCTTCATTTCCCTGTGTGAAAGGCATGCAGATATCGGGACGACCCCGGCAGCAATCGACGACCAGAAAATCCAGCATTCCCTGAACTTTAGCCATGTCGACGGAATAAAGCAGAGACGTGCCAGAGCGTTCCTGTGTCACCAGCCCGGACCTTTGCAGCGCATTCAGATAGTTCGACATGGTGCTGGGTTTGATATCCAGCTCCGAGGCCAGCTCACCCGCTGGCACGGTGTCAGGAAACCGTCGCATTAACATGCGAAAGACTGTGATGCGTTGCGGATGCCCCAGAATGGCCAGCTGATCGGTAATTTCTTCTATCATATTTCATGAATTATAGAAATATATATTGGTGGTCAACCGGGAAACCTATTGTGTCATAGAACTTTCATGAAGCCTCGGCGCGCTGATCCGGGCTTGCAGGCGCAGACCTGACGAATTAAAGAAGCCTTCGCATCCTTCCGGAATTCAGCTTCGGAGGACCAACGGTGCCGCTGTAGCTCAGCTGGTAGAGCACGTCATTCGTAATGATGGGGTCGTAGGTTCGAGTCCTATCAGCGGCACCACCCTTCTCCGATAACCCTCCAAATTAAGCACTGGAATTAACACCTTCGGCAAGTCCGCATGGTGATGTTTGCGCTTTCGACTTTCAGACATCCGGGCCAGGCTGGCCGCAGGATTGGCGAAAACGGCCAGTCCCGGGGCTTAGTAACCCCACCAAGAGCGGTCGGTGTCGACCGTAATGACACCTCCTCGAACCCTATGGTCGGGGAGGCACTGGCGTATGTCCAGGGCTCCGGCCTAAAGGCCAGCGCGGTCGTCTCTTGGCGGCTTACTAACTCCCCGGCTGCCAGAGGACACTCTGGTGGCCGATTTCGTTAGTAGAGGAGCCGTTATGAACAGTGAGATTTCCAGCCGCGCAACAAAGCAATGCCCTCATTGCGCGGAAGATATTAAAGCCGAAGCTGTCTTTTGCCGACTTTGCGGAAAGAACCTTTCCACCGAAGCTGACTCTGAGCCACGCAAACAGCATGAGTTCACCGAGGGGAAGTGCGTACTCTGCGGCACATCCGAGGAATATGTTCAGACCTATGACAGCAAGTGTATACTGGATATGTCCCGGCACAAACCGAAGCCCAGAAAAATCCTGTGCCCAAAATGCACCTCTGATCAAGTGACTGCTCAGAAGCAAGGCTTTGGCCTAGGAAAAGCTGTGGCGGGTGGCGTCGCAGCGGGCGGGGTCGGCCTATTGGCCGGTTTTGTCGGAAGCGGCAAAATCAAAGTTACCTGCCTGCTCTGCGGCCACGCATGGAAGCCCGGAAAAGGGTAGCCGTACCTAGCTAACGGCCAGCACACGTCCGTAGGCGTCCGTCGAAGCTCGTAGCTGCATATGCTGGTAGCGGCCCTTGCCAAACCCAAAGGTGGCACAGTGCTCAATGTCGTCTATGACAATCAAGTAACGCTTGTCACATTCTGCGAGTGCTTCAGATACCTCAGAATGGAACGACTCCACTGTCTTATCTTGCTTGATTAGGTCTGCCACCAAATTCATGCCGCTGGATGCTGCTCCACCTGCACCGGGAGCGGCGAAGTTCAGAGCGGCTCCAACGAAAGAACTTGAGCCGCTAAGGACTTGTGAGCCGAGTTTTGAAACTGCCTCCTTCGCCCTTTCCACGTCAGTTTGGTCCATAACGCCGTATAGTTGGCGAAAGAATTCGAGCGCTAGCGCCTCTTCGCCTTTGAACCACCAACAATTGAAATCGAGTGTCTCGATATCTTTTGCTTCAACTTGGTCTGCAAGGTGATGTTTGACTAAATTGACGATACTGCTTTTGCCAGTTCCCCAGGGTCCGTGGATCGCGACAACAGTGCCTTCTGGTTGCGTATTTCCAGCGATGGATGTGGCAATCGCGGAAGCAAAAGTGTCGAAGCCGAATTTGTCTTCCTCTGGATTTTCGATCGGTTTGTCGTCGAACTGGCTCCGCGCCTTCATGGAGACTGTTGTCTTAATGGCACTTGCATCCTTGATAGCTGAATGATCATTGCTGAACCATCGTTTCCAAAATGGTCTGTTGCTTGCGCTATCGTTCATCATCTAGCCGATGCATTGGAATTTTCTTTGGAATGAGATTGGGAAGAATTGGTAACTGTCAGATTTTTCGAGGTTAATAGGAATGGAGCCTATCGTGCAATGTAAGAGAACTTCATTCTAGGCGTAAATATCTGGTTGGAAAGCATCTGCGGCGTTGGACTTAGAAGCAACGAACCTAAGCTTCTTCCGACGCCACGTGCATCAACCGGTTTTCGATGGCTTGGTTCTGAACCACCAGCCATCACTATGATGGGACTGTACATTCGTGATGGATTGTGAATGATCGGCAAGACTTAGAGGCCTCACTGAAGATGAGTTTTCAACCCAAGCATCGAAAAATTGCTGACATTCGAACAAACGCAGCGAATTGGTACTATGACCGTGATACGGACATTCGAAGATACCGGCGTGAATTACGGAATTGAGCACGAAACGGACGTTGCTTTCTCGAAGATGTCGTGGTCACACTGCACGGTCGCAAGTAGTGCAGCGCCTTCCAGCGTTGCGAGCAGTGCTAGTGCGTCAGAAAGCGGATCGTCGCTGTCCGGAAATGCGCTCACAAGCCGATCAACTAATGCTGCAAAGAACGCTTTTGCCGCCTCCGCGACAGGTTCAGGCAGACCTCCGCTTTCAGCTGCGAGAAGTCCACAAAGGCACATCTTTCCGTCCTGGCGCAAGCTTTCCGCGAAAAGCTCGCGTAGGCGCGCGACACGCGCATGAGAAGGGCATTCATCCAAAGCGTCTAGGAAACGGGACGTGTAGTTTCTGGCCAGTCGAGCGACCAAGTCGGCTTTGGTTGGGAAGTAATGATGTACGCCTGCGCTGGTCAGCCCTGCGTCGCGTGCAAGGTCTCGGAACGAAAAGCCGTTGTAGCCGCCAGTGCGGACCCGCGCCTCGGCGGCGGCAAGGATTTTCTCTTCTGATGTCATACCATCACCCTCGACAATTCCTTCTGCGCAGCATCCCTGGCTTCAAGAGCGCCTTCGAGGAAACCACCATGCGACGGTGCGGTTTCTGTTCCTGCAAAGATCACCCTCGGAGTAGGAGTGAGTGTACTATACATAGGATGTGATTTAAGCGGCTCGAGGTCGGCAGAAGTGGCGGTTGCCATGTCGGCACTCCAATCTTTGACGATTACGCTGCGTGGCTCGGCTGCTTTGGGGCCAAACAGGCGGACCAGTTGCGCCACCGCTTGCGCTTCGAACCCGGATTGTCGGGCCGCGCCGGGCATGGCAAAGCCGAACAGAGCACCCTCGGTGCCGTCCATGGGTGACGCGTCATGGATTTCAGCCAGGGGACCTTGATGAGAGATTGCGTCACCATTCAGGCCCGCGTCGCGCCAGAATGGGGTGTCGTAAAGAGCAACGAGTTTGGCGTGCCCGGCCATCCACGTTGGAACATCCGGAACGACCACACCCATCTGTGCAGCGAGGCGCGGGGGCAACGCCAAAACAACGAAGTCGGCGCGCAATGAAAACCCGTTTCCGCTCAAGGTCACGAATTCGTCTTCTTCGATCACACGCCGAACTTCGTGGCCAAGGCACAGCGTATCACCAAGCTTTTGAGCGAGGTCGTTGGTTATCTGAGCGAGTCCGCCTGAAACGCGAAGCGCGTCACCCATGGGGGCGAAATCGAAGTCACGACGCACATTTCCCTGAGCATCCTCGAACGCCAATCGTCCATCGCTGTATTGTGGAAATGTTCGCAGCCCAAGCTTGTCTACGAGGGCCAGCATGCGTTGGTTGTGCGGCCAAATCCAAGCAGGGCCAAGGTCGTAGCCACCCTGTGAGAGAATGCGACCGCCTACGCGGTCGCGCGCCTCCAGCAAAAGCACGTCGCGCCCTTCAAGCTTCAGCGCATGCGCCAAAGCGAGGCCAGACAACCCTGCGCCGACGATGACAATCTCTGCGTTTGGCTTCATGTCGCGCTCTCTGCGACGTGACTAAGGTGGCCGGTCTTGATCCAGATTCGCGCCCCGTTAGCGCCAGCGGTCGCCTCGAAACTCGCCCCGACGGGTAGGCGTAACCAATCCCAGCGGGACAGGGTATCGCCGCCCTCGTTCAGGCTCCCATCAATCACAAAGACCTCAAGCCCGCCTGAGGCATGTAGAGAGCGCACTGTACCTGCATCCCAGTGTTCCATCGCTACAGTTTCACGTACATCTGTGTGAAGGGGCAACCTGGAAACACCATCTGCTGCTTCAATCCAGCTTGCCTTACCGCTGTCGATCTGGACCTGATTGCGGTCGCTAGCGTCGAATTGGTGGAGCTTTACCAGAATTGTCGCGCCGTCCTGTGCGGCAGGTGTATGAGACGAGGTCGGTGGGTTCCGCACGTAGGAACCAGTTGGAAAATCACCGTCCTCGTCCTGAAATGTACCGTCGAGCACCAGGTATTCTTCGCCACCGTCATGCGTGTGGGCAGAGAAGGCGCTGCCAGGCGCGAAACGTACGATGGTGGTGGCGCGAGCTACTTCCTCTCCAATTCGGTCAAGCATTTTGCGCTCAACTCCGGGCATCGGGGATGCGACCCATTCGTTCTCTTCAAAATGTACAAGGGTACGTACATTGAAGTCGGCATTCACGCGCATGGTTTGGTCTCCTTCCAGTTTCACTGTGTCTGTACAAATTGACTCTACTTACCTACTGATAGGTAGGTTGTTTCTCGACGTCACTATCGCAACAATGATCACGCGTTCGTGAACGATTGGTTGAACCCCAGCGAATGGAGAATTTGTCTGCTCAATTCCCATTTGCTTCCTGATTCTTAACATCCGGAATGCGCAGTTCACGACTTGCTGCATAAGCGAATGACTGAATTGGGGCCAACTTCGGCTCAGGGCTCTATCCAGGCATCGCCAACTAGAAAGGCTACTTGTTGTATTAAATTGGCTCGCTATCAACGCCTAGCAACAACCAACGGAGGCTCTTTCGAAAACGACCTAATGTCAAACCACTTGAAGCACGTGCCGTCGGCATTTCGTTTGTCGCCTATATGATGCTATTTACCTATTGTCCTATTCAGGATCAGCGCAGCTCTGAACGCTTTTAGGTCAATCAACCATCAATTTAGGATAGTCTGCCCGTCTGGCCCTAAGTGGCCATAGAAAAAGCGATCTCCGTTCCCGTTCACAGTCTTGGGTAGCTCAATCCCTGCCCCAATTGATAACTTGGCCGTGATGTCGAACTCCCTCAGGAACCTGGTAACGTACCCGCGGCGTTAAGCCTGGCTGCAAAACGCATATCTTTGGCGTCCAGTATTAACACGCTTGTAGCACGAAAGTGTTCCAATGGATCCTGCGCAGCCTGACGGATTTGGCTTCCGATGATGCCCTTTATCTCGGGCAAGAACTAATCCGACCAATGCCGATTTACGCTGTAGAAACTCATATTCAATCTCACAAATGAAAATGGACGCAGATAATTCTGTGTCCAGCTCAACTGAAACTCAGGCTGCCCGATCCGATACCGCCTTCGGGGCCTTCACTGCGGTCTCCAAACGCTCAATTGCATCTGCCGTCAGTCTGCGATTGATTCAAGCAACGCGTCGTATCCCCCCTTGTTCGCAAGGTCGATGTCTATAGTTGAGCCACTTGCGGCGATGCCGACGCGGCAAAGATTGAATATGGCGTAGTAGTTGCCTTCAGCGGACCTTGTGTATTTGGCTCGTACAATGCAAATGTCGCGTT
This sequence comes from Ruegeria sp. AG1, assembly GCF_056541705.1. Classification (NCBI taxonomy): domain Bacteria; kingdom Pseudomonadati; phylum Pseudomonadota; class Alphaproteobacteria; order Rhodobacterales; family Roseobacteraceae; genus Ruegeria; species Ruegeria sp. AG1. The sequence goes on from NZ_JBQFYU010000023.1 coordinate 18,397, forward strand.
CATAACGCCAACCCCGGCTCGTTCACTGAATCCATTGCTAAGTTGAGATTGTGGGCGCACTGCTGCGCCACAATATGGATGCCTGACGCCCCTATAAAAGGGCAATTGGCCCGCCGTCCGGACAGTGAAGTTACCTTAAGAAGTGGGAGTGGTTTGGTCGGTTTTGGATATCGGCCAGGTGATGAATTTTCACTGGCTAAACGCGAAATTAAGCTAATAGAGCTTATACCGGTTTGGATCGCTCAGATGATTGCATGGGCAAACAACTGTAGCGAATTAGAAGAAAGTTCTCTCGAAGGGAATGCCACAGACATATTTTTTACAATCAGCGACATAAACCTTGACGACGGGGCATGGCAGATACAATTCGCGAGCTCAAATAGACCCCCGAGCTACGTTTCAGCTCTGTACTTCTTCAAAGCTGAAAGAAGATTTAATGGAATTCGCCAAACTGAGACTGAGCCAATCCAAAAAAGCGGTTTCGGAGTATTTCCTTTCATTGTCATCGAAAACTTCGACTAAGTGAGACTGAAACTGGTGGATCGTGTATTGAAGCGCAGTGAAAGAGTGTCCAATGCCAATGCATTTTGATAGAAACGTGTCATCACACTCGTAGCATTTGACCAAGTAAACGTACGCACTGCCACTTATTAATCCCCAGTCAACAATTGCGTGGACTTAGGACGCAAGGCTGTCCGCCATCAGCACCCATGGAACAGACTAGGTTGATTGCGTAGCGGAGGATTTCAGGCTCATCGTAACCATCAGAGAGTGGAGATGAGAATGAAATCCGGGAAACAGAAAGCGTCAGTAGAGAGAGTTGTCAAAGACATCCGCAGGAAGACACGGCGCCAGCATTCGGCAGAGGAGAAGATCCGTATTGTGTTGGATGGGCTTCGTGGTGAAGACAGCATAGCGGAGCTGTGTCGCCGTGAAGGAATAGCTACGAGCCTGTATTACAGCTGGTCGAAAGAGTTCCTTGAGGCCGGTAAGAAGCGGTTGGCTGGCGATACCGCACGCCAGGCTACCAGCTCTGAGGTGAAGGATTTGAGAGCGGAATCGTCGGCGCTGAAAGAGGTAGTCGCCGACCTGACCCTTGAGAACCGGCTGCTCAAAAAAAGCATGTTCGAGGATGGGGGAGACGACGAATGAGATATCCCGCATCCGAAAAGCTTGAGATCATCCGGCTGGTTGACGGTTCGCACCTGCCGATCAAACGCACACTGGAAAAGCTCGGCATTCCCAGAACGACCTTCTACCGCTGGTACGACAGGTATCTGTCTTTCGGCGAGGCCGGGCTTGAGGATCGCCATTCCCGGCCAGGTAGGGTTTGGAACCGCATCCCCGACAAGGTGCGCAAGCAGATCGTGGAACTGGCTCTGGAAGAACCCGAGTTATCGCCCCGCGAGCTTGCGGTGCGGTTCACCGACACCAGGCGCTACTTCGTTTCTGAGGCCAGTGTTTACAGGCTTCTGAAGGCACAAGATCTGATCACTAGCCCAGCCTGCATCACCATCAAAGCGGCGGATGAATTCCATGAGAAGACTGTGCGGCCGAACCAGCTTTGGCAGACCGACTTCACCTATCTCAAAGTCATCGGTTGGGGCTGGTTCTACCTGTCTACGATCCTGGATGATTACAGCCGTTACGTTGTCTCTTGGCGCCTTTGCACCACGATGAAAGCTGACGATGTCACAGGAACACTGGAAGACGCTTTGGCTGCATCAGGTTGTGACAGTGTCACCGTTGCCCACAAGCCCCGGCTGCTCAGCGACAACGGCAGCAG
>NZ_JBQFYU010000024.1:0-16841 GCF_056541705.1 Ruegeria sp. AG1
GCCTTTCCCGACCACAGAGGCTAAGGGCTTTGGATAGATGGCTGGCAATGGTTCCGCATTCCCCAACCCGTCACGTTCAACGGTCACGTCACACAGTTGGCGCATCGCTGTAGCAGGGATGGTGTTGGAGTAGAGGTTGCACATGGCCCCAAAAGCTACGCACAAGACCTAAGTTGGACAAGGCTGCGCGACTTACCGTGTCGCAAAGCGACGTGATCTATCCCCTGACCCATGGTAGTGGCCCAATGAAAGGGCACACCATGACACCGGTACAAAAATTACAAAACCCGACAGTTGGTATTGCGTTCGTACTGATCGGAATATTGGCGATTTCTATCAATGATATGCTGATTAAATTCCTGTCTGGCGGCTACCCCTTGCACCAGATGGTGTTTGCAAGATCGTTGATCGGAATCGGGTTTAGCTTTGCCCTAGTCCAGATGGAGGGCGGTTGGCGCATCCTGAAAACCGATCAGCCAGGTCTTCACCTTCTGCGCGGTCTGTTGATTGTGGTAGCCAATCTGACGTTCTTTACAGCCCTCGCGGTAATGCCCCTGGCGGAAGCCACGGCTGTTTTCTTCGTAGCTCCCTTGATGATCACCTTGCTGAGTATCCCATTGCTTGGCGAAAGAGTTGGGCCGATGCGGATTGGTGCCGTGATTGTGGGATTTTTGGGCGTGGTGATCATGACCCGCCCCTGGGAGGCCGGCGGCGAGCGTGAGGTTGGTCTGCTGATGTATGCCCTTCCGGTTCTTGCTGCGTTCACCTATGCCCTCAACAACGTGATGACTCGTTTCTTGGGCGCAAAGTCCAAGGCCTCAGCAATGGCTGTTTATATTCAGGCGTGCTTTATCGTTGTCAGCCTGTTGTTCTGGTCAGTGGCAGGGGATGGGCGCTTTGCGAGCGCGTTTGAAAACGAAAGCTTGATCTTCTTGCTGCGAGCCTGGGTTTGGCCCGAATGGACTGACCGCTGGTTGTTTATTGGGCTCGGATTCAATTCTGCAATCATCGGGTATTGCCTCGGCCAGGCTTACCGCATGGCAGACGCGGCGACAGTGGCGCCATTTGAATACGTCGGTCTTCCTATGGCCGTTTTCTGGGGATGGGTCATTTGGGGAGAGCTCCCAAACCTGCCTGTCGCCATTGGTATCACACTGATCTTGGGGTCAGGACTGTTTGTATTTTTGCGTGAGCGTCAGAAAAAGAGGCACATTGTTACTGAAAAGAGAGTGCATCGTCGGTATTAGATGCCAAATCAATTCGGGCCAAAAGTCGCTCAACAATTTTCTGGGATATTGAAATTCAATCGCAGTTGAGCGCTGATGAATCGTACAGTTGATGGGAAGAGAATTCTGATGCGAAACACGTTCATTGTTGCTGCGTTATTTCTTGCCGCTTGTAGCAATCAACCCGCAGAGCCATTAACCCGGCTTTATCCCGGTGAGACCCCTGAGCTGCGAGTGATGATCAATGAAACTGCGGACACAAACGGTGTGCCGCGGAGCCTTGTACACCGAGTTATCCAGCGAGAAAGTGATTACCGCCCCAGTGCCCGAAATGGCCCCTACTACGGGCTGATGCAGATTCTACCTGCCACAGCGCGCCAGATGGGATTTCGTGGACAGCCTTCCGACCTCTTGGACGCTCAGACCAATCTGACGTACGCCGTGAAATACCTGCGCGGTGCCTGGATGGTTTCGGATGGAAATGAGCCCGAAGCGGTCATGTGGTATGCCCGCGGCTATTACTACGAAGCCCGCAACAGATGCATGCTTGTAGCCACGGGGCTTCGGGATACCGAGGTCCGAAAATACTGCGGCTGAGGTCCTTCCCATAGGAATTGCAGAAAGCTCCCGATACACCGCAAACGGCCTTCTTTGCACAAATTAGCTTGCACGTTGGAGCCCTGTTTTGCGCGTCCCGCAGAGTTCAGGAGATTGATATTTGCGCCGAACACTCAAGAAAACTCAAAGGGGTGCGTGACAATCGGCCGATCATTTTGTTCGTTGCCGGCTTCGGCGACAATGGAAGCATGTTTGACGGATTGGCTGAGACACATCTTGCTTTCAGCCATCGTTTGTTGCCCATCAATCTTCCAGGATTTGGCGCTGCGCCTCTTGCTGAGGGAACAACACTCGAAGCCCTCCCGCAATACGTGTCAAATGAAGCAACAAAGTATGAGGTCGAAACTATCGTCGCCCATTCAGTTGCTTCGATCATAGCTTCATTGGCCGCTCGCCGGGCGGACTGCCCTTTGACTAAAATCGTTTCTCTGGAAGGAAATATTACAGCCGCGGATGCCTATTTTTCCGAGACAGCGGCCGACTACGCTAGTCCGGCAGAGTTTCGCAAAGCGTTTCTAAGGCGGCTAGATGAAATGGCGAAGTCTGAACCGATCATAAGACGATATTGCAACGAAGTCACAAAGGCCAATCCCTTGGCGCTTTGGCAACTCGGCATCGAGGCACGGAGGTTCTCTACAGATCACGTACCAGGTGAGGTTTTGCAACATGCAGCTATCGTTACTTATCTGTACAACCCCGACAATTGTCCCGAAGACACTGTCCGTTGGCTAGAAGAAAACAAGATGAACCATATCATCTTGGAAAAAGCCTCACATTGGGCGAGCGTTGACCAGCCTGAAGTACTCGCAGACAAAATCGCTGAGGCGCTTACAGAAATCTAGTGTGGTTGAAAATTAGAGTTAGTTGAAAGTAGGGCCGCGAACTTCTGAGTTTGCAAAGTCTCGTTTCGAAGGTCGGCTACGGGCTGCGACCAGCCAATCATGTAAACCGCAGAGAACGGCAAAAATGAGTCCAAACCTCCCTGATTATGCACCAAACACAAGTTGCAGCGAAGCTGCCGTAAGCAGACATTGACCACTTTCAAGATGGAGGATTCTGAACTTTGCCTATGCCAGAAAGCGCTGTGGTGTAGGTTTGCAAGACCAGACTTTTGCCGCGGCTGCATGATCCCGGTTTCCAAGAATTCACGGGCCGCGGGTACTCCAGATGTTGCAGGCGTATTCTCTCGGATATAGCGTGACGTGGAAACCGCCCTTTTGGCAGGCGTTAGTATGCCTTCTGTATTGAATCTTGTATCTCCCACTTAAAACCGCAGGGAAAGGCAGGACATGCCGCCATCCAGCTTGGCGCAATCAGTGTTGTCGATCTCGACAACCTCATATCCAGCGCGGTCCAGCATCTCGGCGGTGCGGGGAAATCCCGCAGCCATCAGCACCAGATTGTTGAAACGAATTGCGTTGGCGGCGGCCTCTTCCCCGTCGGCGACGTGCAGCACGCGGTAACCCGCGAAACAGCCAGATGCGTCCAGCCGCCGGGTCGAAAGGATCGTTTCCGCGTCCATCAGAGAGCAATCGGTCTTGAAATGCAGAACACCTTCGGGCGTGAACACCTCGCGTAGGCTATGCCCCCAATCGGATGTAATTTTTGCTAGCGCGGCCACGCCCTCGGCGTCGGTTCGGTCTGACCGGCCTACCAGAATTTCGCGACCGGTGACCAGGATATCCCCGCCCTCGATATGGCCGGGGCCTTCGGTCTCGCGAACGGTCTCATAGCAGGCGCACAGGGTCGGGGCCATTTCCGCCACCTCGCCCAGACGCGAGGGCGCGCCCGGTCGCATCAGAACCGCCCCCTGCGGGAGGCAAAGCGCGGTATCCTCGACAAACTGCGCATCCGGAAAGGCGTCCAGAGGGCCAAGCTCGATCACCTCTGCGCCGGTGCTTTTCAAGGCGGCCACATAGGCCGCGTGCGCCGCCGTCATCCCGTCGAAATCCGGGTTTCCGATATCCTCGGCCCGCAAACCGCCCGCTATGGTCGGGGCCGGGCGGCGGGTGATGGCGCGCGAAAACTCATAGGTCGGGTCAGGCATGGTTTACTCTTTCCGAGGTTCGAATATCGGGGATTTCACTTCGATCATGGTTGGCCCGGTGGCCTCTGCGGTCTCGCGCAGCGCCTGCGCAACAGCCTGAGGTTCCTCCGATACGCTGGCGAACGGGATGCCAAACGATCTGGCGGTTGCGGCAAAATCGGGGGGCGAGGGGTCGCACCCAATCACCGTCACACCCACATCCTCCATGGCGGTCGCGATCTCGCGATATCCGTGGTTGTTCCAGACTACAAAGGTGATGGGCAGGTTTTCGTCCACGGCGGCCATGATCTCGGGCAGCGAATACTGCGCGCCGCCATCTCCGGTGATGCAGATCACCCGCGCCGAAGGGTCGGCGATGGCCGCGCCGATGGCCGCCGGTATGCCATAGCCAAGCGCGCCATAGCCGGTTGCGGCGTTGAACCAGCCGCCCGGGCGATCATGATCATAGTAGAGATCACCAGCATAGATCGGTTGCGTGGAATCTCCGACCATCAATGCACCCGGTGCCGCATCGCGCATCGCAGACAGGATGTCGACCAGATGGCGGTACTCGGGGCCGATCTCCTCCCACGCGCCGGTACGCGCCTGAGCCGCCCTTGCGGCACCGTCGCCTTGCTTACCGGCAACGGTCAGCACATCCAGAATTGCGGGCGCGATCGCTTCGACGTCGCCATGCAGCGCAATTTTGGCCGCATACCGCGCCAGTTGGGCGCTGCACCGATCCACCCGGATCAGGCCGGTAAGTGCCGGGGTCTGGCCGGTTGCATACATGTCATAGTCGGTTGACCCCAGCTCAGTCCCCAAAGCCAGCACGCAATCGGCGTCTTCGATCAGCGCGCGCACCGCCCCTAAGCTGGGGCTGGCGGGAACCGTCAGAGGATGCCCGTGCATCAGCCCGCGCGCGTTGGTGGTTTGCACGACCGGCGCGTCCAGAGCCTCGGCCAGTCCGCGCAAAGCGGCCTCGGCCCGTTTGGCCCCGCCGCCTGCGAGAATGACAACTTTCTGCGCCTCACCCAGACGCTTTGCGGCCTGCGCGATCTGTGCCGGGTCTAGAACCGGCCCCGGATCAGGCGCAGCACTCGGCGCTGTGACATAGTCAACGGCCGCAACATCTAGCGGAACCTCGATATGCACCGGACCGGGCCGACCTGCCGCAAAGCACTCAAAGACGCGGTCCATAGCCGGGTCCAGATCACTTGCCTCGGCGATGTGCTCGGACAACAGCGCAACGGTCTTGGCCAGTCCTTGCTGGTCCGGCAACTCGTGCAGATGCCCCATGTTCCGGCCCAGCGACGGCGTAGCATTGACCCCCGACACAACCAGCATCGGCACCGAATCCGCCCGCGCTTGCGCCATCGGCGTCAGCGTATTGGTCAGGCCCGGCCCGGTGATCACAAAGGCCACGCCCGGTTTGCCCGACACCCGCGCATAGCCATCGGCCATGAAACCGGCACCCTGTTCGTGCCTGGGCGTCACATGCCGAATGCCCGAGGCCGCAAGCCCGCGATACAGTTCAACCGTATGGACCCCCGGAATGCCGAAGACGCAGGTCACGCCGCGTTGCCGAAGCTCTCCTACCAGAGCTTCCCCCACTGTCAGTTTGGTCATGCAACCTCGCGCGGTGTTGTGTTGGCGTGTTCAATGATGCGGGTGACGGCGGTGGCAAATTCGGCGTCACTGATCGTCAGCGCGACCCGTACCCAGTCTTTCAGGCCGTCCCCAAAAGCCGAGCCCGGCATGACGGCGACCCCGGATTGCAACAGGTCCCAGGCATAAGCCTCACCATCCAACCCGGTGGAGGCGACATGGATCAGTGCAAACATCCCGGCCTCGGGCCGATGCACCGTCAGTTCGGTTTCGGCCTGCAGCCGGTCGGCCAGCATATTGGCCCGGCTTGAGAACCGCTGGGCCATGCCGGGGGCCACTGCCGACCCGTCGCGGATCGCCTTTTCGGTCATATCCGCGATGAAGGGCTGGTTGCCGAACAGCATGGTCTCCGAATAGGGCAGCAGCGCGTCGCAAAACGCCGCCGGACCCACGCACCAGCCACTGCGGAAGCCGGGGGCCGCGTGGGATTTCGAAATCGACGACACCGCAATGACCCGATCTGCCAGCTTGGGATCAGAGAGCGGAGAGACAAAATCGGCCCCCACAAAAACCAGCTCTTCATAGACCTCGTCCGAGATGATCCACAGATCATGCTCAATCGCCAACTGCCCGATGGCTGCAAGATCGGATGCGGTCAGGATTGCACCGGTCGGGTTATGCGGCGTGGTCAGCAGAATGGCGCGGCTGCGCGGAGTGATCCGGGCGGCGATATCTTCGACCTGCATCCGGAAGCCATGCTCGGGCCGCAGTGGAACTGGCACCATCTCGGCCCCCGACGACCGCACAACGCCCTCATAGGTGGCATACATCGGGTCGCCGACCAGCGCCTCATCGCCGGCCTCGGCCACGCCGCCCATGACCGCGAACAGTGCCGTCTGCGTGCCCGGAAAACACAGGAAGTTCTCGGGCACGAACGCCCGCCCGCGCGTCGCCGAATAGCGCGCGGCCAGCGCATCCAGCAGGCCGGCCTCACCACGCCCGTTCGAATACCCGGTCCGCGCCGCGCGCAGAGACTCCACGGTGGCTTCGATCAGCGCCTCGGGCACCGGAACATCCGGCTCTCCGATCGTCATTTCGACGATATCCGCCCCGGCCTTGATAAGCTCGCGCGCTTTCAGATGGACGCCCCATTTGGCGCCCCCCAAACCCGCCAGCCGTTCTGTCACCGATGTGGTTTTCATGACTGTTCCACCTCTTTGGTCAATGGAATTCCGACGATTGCGCTGACCGATTCCAGCCCGATCTGTGGCAACTGGCCGTCCGAGAACGCGTCGGGCAAAGCCCCGCCCTCAAGCCAGAGCCCGTCGATCACCGCGTTGCAGGCAATGGCCAGCCGCGTGGCCTCGGTCGTGTTGACCGTGCGCCCGCACTCCCGCAGCGCTGCAACGATCAGCGTTTCAAGCTGGTCCCGGAAATAGCTATAGGTCCGCTGGTGAATGCGCTGCATCTTCGGGTCATGCTGCACCTTGTTGATAAAGCCCGCCCACAAGGCCACCGCGCCCGGATCAATGACGGGGGGGCGCAGCGAGGCGTCAACGAAATTCGCCAGTTGAGACACCGCGCTGCCTTCACCGGATGAGGCCGCCGTCTGGTCGGTAAGCGTTGTCATGTGATGCTCATAAGCGGCCTGCACCAGCTCTTCTTTTGAAGAGAAATAGTGCCGGATCAGCCCCTGCGTCACGTTCGCCCCCGCCGCAATCTCACGCACGGTGGCCCCGCGAATGCCAACCTCGGCAATCAGGTCCAGCGTCGCGTGGATCAACGCCTCACGCCGAAATTCGGCAGATTCGCGTCTGAATTTTGGGCAGGCATCCTGCACGTCGGGCGCATCCATGACATGAAGTTATTATACACTTGCATAATTGCGAGATTCGAGGCTTACTTCAACCCGAAATCAGAAGAATCTTGGATATGGACACAGCCAAAGCCGTAACTCCCGCAGATGATGCCACCGCGTTAGAAGAGGCAATAAAGGTTGAAGACCTGCACAAATCCTTCGGCCCGCTGGAGGTTCTGAAAGGCGTCTCGCTGACCGCGCATAAAGGGGATGTTGTTGTGATCATCGGGGGCTCAGGCTCAGGCAAGTCCACCATGCTGCGCTGCATCAACTTTCTGGAAAACCCCAGCTCGGGCAAGATCACCATTGGGGGTGAACTGGTTGAAATGCATGCCAATGGAAGCCCCGCCAACCGGCGCCAGATCGAACGCATCCGCACCCGGCTGGCCATGGTGTTTCAACAGTTCAACCTGTGGACGCACCGTTCGCTTCTGGAAAACGTGATCGAGGTGCCGGTGCATGTACTGAAGGTGCCCAAGGCGCAGGCCATCGCGCGGGCGCATGAATTGTTGGAGCGGGTCGGACTGGGCGACAAGGCCGACACCTATCCCGCCTATCTGTCCGGCGGCCAGCAGCAGCGCGCCGCCATCGCGCGGGCGCTGGCGGTGGATCCGTCGGTGATGCTGTTTGACGAGCCGACCTCGGCGCTTGATCCCGAGCTTGTGGGCGAGGTTCTGACCGTGATCCGCGATCTGGCCGCCGAAGGCCGCACCATGCTGCTGGTCACGCATGAAATGAAGTTCGCGCGCGAAGTCGCCAGCCATGTCGTCTATCTCTACCAAGGCCGCATTGAAGAGCAGGGACCACCTGCCGAGGTCTTTGGCAATCCGAAATCCGAGCGATTGAAGCAATTCCTCAGCTCGGTGGCCTGATCCAACAAAACTCAACAAAATCAACTGGGAGTCACAAAAATGAACATCAAGAAACTGCTCGCATCCAGCGTTGCCGCCGCCATCCTTTCGGCAGGCATCGCCAGCGCCGAAGAGGTCAAGATCGGCATCGCCGCCGAGCCTTATCCGCCCTTCGCCTCGCTCGACAGTTCCGGCAACTGGGTCGGCTGGGAAATCGACGTCATCAACGCGGTCTGCGCCGCGGCTGAACTGGAATGCGTGATCACGCCTGTTGCCTGGGATGGTATCATCCCGTCGCTCACCGGCCAGCAGATCGACGCGATCATGGCCTCGATGTCGATCACCGAAGAACGGCTGAAAACCATCGATTTCAGCGATCCATATTACAACACGCCTGCGGTCATCGTGGCCGACAAGTCGATGGATATCGAAGCCACGCCCGAGTCGCTGGCAGGTAAGGTAGTCGGCATCCAGGCCTCGACCATCCATCAGGCCTATGCGCAGGAATACTTCAAGGATTCCGAACTGCGCGTCTATCAAACGCAGGATGAGGCCAATCAGGACCTGTTTGCAGGCCGCATCGATGCCACGCAGGCCGACAGCATTGCAATGGCGGATTTCGTGAACTCGGATGCGGGTGCGTGCTGCGAGATCAAAGGTTCAGTCGAAGACGATCCGGCCATTCTGGGGCGCGGCGTTGGCGCGGGTGTCCGCAAAGGACAGGATGAGCTGCTGGAATCGCTGAACAAGGGCATCGCGGCCATTCTGGCGGATGGCACGCATGAGAAGATCACCTCGAACTACTTCTCGGCCAGCATTTACTAAGCTGCTGCTGTGACCGGACTGTTGGATTCACTGGGCCTAGCGCAGAGCGCAGAGCTTCTGTCGCTCTCGCCACCGGGATGGGGCAGCAATCTGCTGCGCGGATTGTCCCATTCGCTGCAAATCGCCTTTGGCGCTTATGCCCTTGGCCTAGTGATCGGATTGTTCGGCGCTTATGGCAAACTTTATGGCGGGAAGGTCACACGCGATCTTCTCGCCATTTACACGACCGTGATCCGGGCTGTACCGGAACTGGTCCTGATCCTGATCCTCTATTACGTAGGCTCGGATATCATCAACAAAATCTCCGCCGCCCTGGGCGGTGGCCGGGTCGAGGTCAGCGGCGTTGGCGCAGGCATATGGGTGCTGGGCGTCGTTCAGGGCGCTTACGCGACCGAGATTCTGCGCGGAGCCATTCAAGCTGTTCCACCCGGTCAGATCGAAGCCGCCAAATCCTACGGGATGCCCGCCTTCATGACCATGCGCCGCGTGACAATACCCGCAATGATGAGCTTCGCCGTGCCGGGCCTCGCCAACCTGTGGCTGATCGCCACCAAAGACACGGCGCTGCTTGCGGTCGTGGGCTTTAACGAACTGACGCTCGAAACCCGTCAAGCCGCCAGCAGCACACGCGCCTATTTCACCTTCTTTCTGGCGGCGGGCTTTCTCTATCTCATGGTCACGCTGTGCTCGGGCGCCGTGTTTGGACGGATCGAGAAATGGGCGCGTCGCGGACAACCCTCTCTGACCGGAGGGGGCAAATGATCGACTTCAAATCCCTGATGCAGCCGCACCGCATCGTGATGATGCTGATCTTCGCCGGGATCGTTGTCTGGTGCGCGCTTTCGCTGCAATGGGACTGGATACCCAAATACGCCCCGCTGGCCCTACAAGGTATCTTGACCACGATCTGGCTGCTGGTCGTCACCGTTGTTCTGGGCTTTCTTCTGGCCGTACCGTTGGGATTGGCGCAGGCGGTCGGGCCTTGGTACCTCGCCGCCCCAGCAAAAGCCTTTTGCACGATCATCCGGGGCACGCCGCTGCTGCTACAGCTATGGCTGCTGTACTACGGCCTCGGCTCGCTTTTCCCGCAGTTTCCTTGGATACGCTCATCCGAGCTTTGGCCCTATCTCCGCCAAGCCTGGCCCTATGCGGTTCTGGCGCTGACCCTGTCTTACGCAGGCTATGAGGGCGAGGTCATGCGCGGCGCCTTCAAAGGGGTTGCCAAAGGCCAGCTAGAGGCCGCCAAGTCCTTCGGCATGCCCCGCCTGATCATGTTCCGCCGCATCTGGCTGCCACAAGCGATCCGCAATGTCTTACCGACACTGGGCGGAGAAACCATCCTGCAACTGAAAGCGACTCCGCTGGTTGCAACCATCACCGTGGTCGACATCTATGCTGTTTCGTCCCGCGTGCGTTCTGACACGTTCATAATCTATGAACCACTGCTGCTGCTGGCGGTGTTCTACATACTGGTCGCGGGCCTGATCGCGCTATGCTTTCACTGGTTAGAAGTGAAAGTGCTTGGGACTGGAAAGATGTGAGGTCAGTTTTGATACCTTTTTCCGTACGACGCCTTCATCCAAAGGAACTTGCCTCGATGTTCACTTGAGGAATTTGTGAATTGGTCATTTTAGAAAGACGATCCAATAGGATTCTTTTTTGATCAACCTTATTCGGCTTTTCCTAATCCTGCGCTTATTTCAAAGGTGATGGCGTAACTAAGAAACAATAATATTGATGTACATTCTTAAGATGTATCACGTTGCTTGAATTTCTGCTTTGCCAGTTTCGAACATCAAATCTCTCCATACCAGCGATTGTTTCCTCTCCGCCCGAGGTGTTTTTCGCCTCAGTCGCAAAATGCCCCAAAGCGGTTGTTCGACGGAAAAAGACTAGCGGCAGGTTTGCCCGTAAAGTGGACATCTCTTTCGGGTAGCGAACGACCACGTCTAGCCCAAAGTTCTGTTGAATAGTGCGCAATTTAGAAAGCATCGGGCGAGAAACATTCCTGGTAACGCAGTTGGCTGCAAGCTCGATAAATGCCGCTTCCAAGCGCCCAAGTTTGTCCATTCTTGAGCACACACTAAGGGCATTAAGTAGGGCCAGCTCTTTGACGGGCTGGCAATTCCCGCCGTCGCCTTCGGAAAGTGTGAAAAGCGTTTTTGCATCGGCCAATGGAAAGCCCAAATTGCGGCAATTCTTGAGAAAGCGAAGCCTTCCAACATCGTATGGGCAATAAATTCGCCGAATATTCGGTGCCCGTTCTGGTTTGAGCACGATCCCTTCGCGTTCATTGTAGTGGATCGTTTCAAAGTCGACACCGCCTTGCCGGGATGCTTCCCCAATCGCTAAAGTGCGAGTTTTCCCGTCTTGATCCTGTAGCTACTAAAGAAGCTATGCGAGACAATGTCACTTCGACAACGTCAAAGAAGCCGTCATTGCGTTTGCATTCCGTACTGGTCCAAAGTGATGCTCAGTAAGAGTTGAATGGAGGCCTCGATGAGCGAAGAAACGATAGGATTTGTTGGTGTTGGCTTGATGGGTCAGGGTATGGCCGCAAATCTGCTAAAAGCAGGCTTCACAGTTAGTGTGGTTGCTCATCGAAATCGTGGCCCTGTCGATGACTTGGTCGCTCAGGGTGCGACGGAGGCGGAAAGCCTCGCGGAGCTTGCGGCAGTTTCCTCAGTTATCCATATTTGTGCACCCGGTTCACCTCAGGTCGAGGCAATTGTCGCGGCCATGATGCCAACCATGCAAGCCGGTAGCGTCATTGTGGATTGTTCCACGTCAGACCCGAGTTCCACTACGGCACTCGCAAATAAGTTAGCGCAGGCCGGTCACCATATGGCGGACGCGCCGTTGGGCGGGACACCTGTGCAGGCACAGAACGGAGAGCTGGCGACCATGGTCGGCGCTGACCCAGTTGTTTTTGAGCGGTTGGAGCCTGTTATTGCAGCTTGGGCAAAGACCATCGTTCACATAGGCCCATGTGCTGCAGGGCACAAAATGAAGCTTCTGAATAACTTTCTTTCACTGGGATACGCGGCGCTCTATTCAGAAGCGTTGGCATTGTCCGAAAAAGTCGGAATTTCCACGAAGGAATTCGACTCGGTCATTCGTGGCAGCAGGATGGATTGCGGGTTTTATCAAACCTTTATGGGCTACGCGGTTGAAGGCAAACGAGAGTCCCACAAATTCACTCTGTCCAATGCTCTAAAAGATTTGCGTTACCTCGAAGCCATGGCAGATGAAGTGGGGCTGTCCAATCCAATCGGAAACGCCGCAAAGAACAGTTTTGCTATGGCGCTCGCCGCTGGAGGTGATGGGCCGAACGACTATGTTCCTCACCTTGTCGATTTCGTAGCTGCGAGAAACGGCGTATCCAAGGCGTAATTCTGGTCGCGTTGTACGCGCAATTAAGAGCGAAATCTTTAAGATGCAGGAACTTGGATTTCAGGTAGTCCCCGCAATCATGCTGAGGATTAAAACCGAGAAGTTTCTTTGCCTTGGCGTTTTGAATGGAAGGTTTGATCCATCTTAATTTTCTTATTAAATTCAATTATTTAATAAATCGGCACGACCAACTCTGATGTTGTTAAACTCACAGAGTGGTTGTCGTTTGATACGTTGAAAACCTGATAATCCAACCCATCGACCGTCTGGCAGCTGTCAACCATTTGGCCAAGATAGCGCGCGTCAATACATGCAAAAATAATCCTGCGGCGTAGAGAGGCATCATGTATACAGGCTGACAAGTTCAGTTAGCGTTCATGCGGCTCAATCTCGTTGTTGATCCGCAAGCCACGGATGTCGAACCCGCTTCTTCGTTGGAAACTTTTTGCCGTAGCCCAATTCTCCACTTGGACACAGAATAGCTGTCCTCAAGCACCGTCGGGTGTTTCTCGACGTTTGGAATAGAGGGCAGCATTGCCAGCCTCGCTAAGACTGGTTCGAATTGATCGACAGCACCTTAACTCAGAAGCTGAAACACAGGTACCTTTCCGGTCAGTCCTTTAAATTCTTGATCCCGTAAAAATCGTGTTTTCTTGGATGTTCCTAACGCTTCGACAACCGACGCATCGACTAGTGTTTCGGCAGCTCGCGCGTGTTCACATAGGCGAGCTGCAAGATTTGGCACTTCTCCAATGGCCGCATAGTCAATCCGGCCTTCAAATCCGATACAGCCAATAGTGGTTTCACCCTTGGCGATACCGATCCCGAGACCCAAGCTCGATCCCTCCTTTTGAAAGGGTCCAAGCGCGTTTGCGACCGCAACATGCAGCTCGCTCGCAAAGGTGACAGCCTGGCCTGTAGGATCGCGTGCCCGCAGCGGGGCATTAAACAAAACAACGATGCCGTCGCCCAAGAAACGTTCAAGTGTGCCCTGATGCCGTTCAATCAGTGGTCCAGCGCAATTGTGAAATACGTTGAGGGCTTCCAGTACTACTTGAGGATCAGAGGCTTCCGTAAAGGCCGAGAATCCTCTTAGATCCGCAAACAAAACGACGATGTCCGCTCTTCGGTTCTTAAGAATAGCGCTGTCATTACCAACCGAAATAATTTCTTCTGCCACTTGCCTTGGTAGAAAGCGGCGCAAACGATTGAACCGCTCAATCTGACCAATCTGTTGATTTACTCGTTTCTCGAGTTCCTTGTTCCAGCCCTGCACTTCGTCATGCAAAGCTTTTGTTCGGAGCATGGAACGTACACGAGCAATGAGTGCAATTGTGTCAACTGGTTTGGTGAGATAGTCATTTGCACCAGCCTCAAGCCCTTGCACCATATCTTCAGTGTTCGAACGAGCTGTTATCAGAACCACCGGAATAAAGGGGAGTATTGGATCCATTCTCAATCTTCGACAGACTTCGAAACCGTCCAGCTTAGGCATCATTACGTCTAGCAAGATCAAGTCGGGCGACAAATCAGTAGCTTTTTCTATAGCGTCTTCGCCATCTATGGCCTCGGCAGTACTGTAACCATGCGCGCTAAGTCGCATGGTCAGCAGGTTGCGATTGTCCCGCTGGTCATCGACAATCAAAATGAGTGGTGGGTCTTTCATTTTTTCATTCAGACCTGTCCAACAAAGGTAATGACTTTGGCCAACAGAGCACGCGGACTGTAGGGCTTGGTAACGTAATCGTCGCATCCGGCTTCCCGTGCTTTTGTTTCGTCGCCAGACAAAGCAAAGGATGTTACCGCGATGATTGGAATGTTCGCGCCTTTTGGATGCTGCTTTATCTGGCGGGTGGCATCGTAGCCGTCCAATTCTGGCATCTGGATATCCATCAAGATTAGATCGGGCTTTTCAGCAATCGCTCGGTCTACTCCTTGCGCTCCGTTTTCGGCCTCCAGCACTTCGAAGCCGTGACTGCCTAGAAGGTCTCGGAGTATGCGTCTGTTGTCAGCCTGGTCTTCTATGACAAGTATTCTTTTCGACATGCTCAGCTCCTCGTAGCCTGAACGGGGAGTACAACAGTGAATGTCGAACCGTTGCCAAGGCTGCTGGCGACTTCAATTCGCCCACCGTGCATTTCTGCGATCTTTTGAGAGATAGATAGACCGAGACCAGTACCCCCGGCGGCACGCGTAGACGAGGCGTCAGCCTGTTTGAATTCCAGGAAAACCTCGTCAATTTGCTCTGAGGAAATTCCAACTCCCGTATCAGTTACGGTTACTACAAACCGTTGATCACGACGCGCCAAGTTTATTTCGACGTAACCCTTGTCAGTGAACTTTACCGCATTTCCGACGATGTTAAGTAAGACCTGTCTAATACGACCCGCGTCGCCACGCCCAGTGGGGAGTCCGCCTTCTACTTTGGTGCGGATTTCCAGTCCCTTGCTCGCTGCTATAGGCTCAACCGTGGAAACAACGTCTTTGAGGATCTCAGACATCGAATATGTGTCCAGTGTCAGTTCGAGTGCTCCGGCTTCAATCTTCGAAATATCCAAAACATCGTTGATCAATGACAGTAGCATTTTGCCGTTTACTTGAACCCGATGCAGCGGATCGTCGATTTTTTTGGGCACCGGACCATAAATTCCATCCCGGATCATTTCGGTGTATCCGAGGATCGAATTCATCGGAGTTCGCAATTCATGGCTCATATTGGCGAGAAATTGCGACTTGTGTAGGTTTGCAGTCTCAAGCTCATCGTACAACGTACCCAAACGCTCTGTCATACGATTGGCGCTGCGGGCGAGATCTCCAAGCTCGTCGGTGCTCTTGATATTAGCTCGGGCGGTAAAGTCGCCTTGAGCAACTTTTCTTAGCGTGACCCGGATTTGCTCAATCGTGCGGATCAAAGATTTGCTGAGCAGGAAGCCAAGCAAAATCGCAATAACGACTGCAATCCCAGCTGAAGCAAGCACCATTCGCCACGATTGATCAAACGCGTTTTGGTTAATCAAAGCTTTCGAGCGCATACCATCGCGCAAAAGCAGGTATCGTTTCTCAATCAGATTATCCAAAGACTTAATTATTGGGACTAGCTGCAACTCGAATATTGATTTGGCAGCTACAATCTGCCCAGCTTCATATCGCTCAACGATATCAAGTCCTATTCGTTTTATTTCTTGAGTCTTTCGCGACACATCCGCGATTTCATCGTTGGAAAAAAGGCTGAGATCCGGTTGATCCCTTGTCTCAATGAGATGGCCAAGCGACTGAATAACATGCAGCTTAGCTTTAAAGAACCCTGCACTGTCGCCAAGCATGGTGTTGCCTCCAGTCTCGGCAAAAATTGCTGTTCCATTCAACCAGATTTCTTGCAGACTGCTTTCAAACACCTTTAGATTTGATAGCCGTACCTGATCTTGAAGCAACTCAGCAGTTCGAAGGTTCGCTTTGCGCAACTCAGATAGCCCGGTGAACGCCAGTACTAGCATTAACCCGACAATACCAAGTAGCGCGACCAACAACTTGGTTCTTATCTTGATGTGAAACCCGCTGGGCGAATTGGTAGAGGTTATTTTTGGGCTATCTGCGGCTTTCACGAAATCAGAAGTTTCGGCAGTCATGCAATCGCTCCCGACAGTATTGATCGGATATGCAATTGACTAATTATGCATCAGAAATGCCAGATCACAAAACCATTGAAGAAGGTCAGGGAAATTGAATAGTTATGCCTATGGGGAATAGCTTCTTGTGAATGGACCTTCCGGCTCGTTGCCGGTACTTGCTTCTACCAATATGAATTCCCGCTGTCGGCAAATACATCGGACAAAGCTACGGTGTTTCCATATCCGGTAGGCACTTTTGGGGTGAGGTCGATGGCACTCAAAACACGCCTGAAACTACCTTCGGCGCAATTCGGCCTCGGTGACGGTTTGGATCGCACTGCTGGCTTTGATCTTGTTCGGGCTGATGCGCCATGTAAGCTTTGGCAGCGCCTACAATTTCTCGTCTTTCCTGAATTACAACGCGATGTTCGTTGCGATCGCGCTGGGCATATGTTTCGCGATCATGACTGGCGGGAGTGATCTGTCGGTCGGATCCGTTGCAGCCTCTACGTCGGTAGTTGCTAAGTATCTCAGCCCAAACGCAGTTCAGGTTGCGCTGCCGGAGGCTGGCCGGAGTCTTTTGGGCCTCGAGTTTTGGAGCCGGACAACCCCTTGAGGGCATCGGATGGGAATTGTCGGCCATTGCGTTCGTCGTGGTGGGCGGCACATTGTTGACGGGTGGGATGGGTTCGATCCCTGCGATGGTGGCCGGTGCGCTGTTGCTGGGGCTGGTCTTCAACGTTCTAAATTTTGAAAACGGTCAGGGCACCATCAGTTTCAGTGCCTATTGGCAGATGGTCATACGTGGAGGCTTTCTATTTGCGGTCA
>NZ_JBQFYU010000025.1:0-9711 GCF_056541705.1 Ruegeria sp. AG1
AACGTAGCCGGACCACGTGAATCCGAGGCACCTAGCGTATATTCAAAGGCGTTTGCTTTCCTGAGCGATGCTTTTTCGACCACCTAGGTCAGTTTCTCACACGCCCGAAGTTCTTAAAGAGCTGACTGGTAAAACTGACGGTATTAACAACTCCTTCGGTCCAATGATCGGAAATTCCATACTGCCACCATTTAGGTAGCGAAGGATTTCTTGTCACGCGATATGGCAAGATAGATGTCTGCTAAACCATTTCATTTTCACTATTTCCATGCTCAGTGTATTTCGGAGTTCGCGTGAATATTCCCTGATGTCCGACACCAACACTTGCCGAGGGTATTTTTCTTGTCCGCCGACCGGCCCACATGGCTTATTTTTGCACCAGGTATATTTGTGGCGGTGTGGTCAACCGGCTATGTCGGTGCCAAGTTCGGTCTCGGATATATAGAGCCGATGACTTTCCTAGCACTGCGCTTTGCCTGCGTAGTGGTGATTATGGCGGGCTTGTTTGCCATCCTGCGCCCACCGCTGCCAAAATCACCTAAAGAGTGGATACACTTGGCCATCGTTGGTTTTCTGCTTCAGGCGATGTATTTTGGCATGTGTTACATGTCGTTTGATGCAGGTTTGTCGGTTGGAACACTGGCCCTTATCCTCGCTATGCAGCCCATTCTGACCAGCCTGATCGCACCGCGTTGGGCAGGTGAAAGTGTGAGCTGGCGGCAATGGGCCGGATTGGCCCTTGGCCTGACGGGGGCGGTTCTTGTCATTACTGCAAGGTCGGAGGTAGCTACACCGCCATTGTTTGGTTTTCTTTTCGCCGCACTCGCCCTGATCGGTATTACCGGCGGAACCTTGTGGGAAAAACGCTTCGGAGTTTCGCATCATCCTGTCACTGCAAATTTGGTCGGGTTTACGGCAGGCTTGTTGGGGGTTGCGCCATTCATGGTCGCCTTTGAAACCATGCAGATCACTTGGACTTGGCAGCTTTTTGCGTCGCTGGTCTATCTCATCATTGCAAGTTCACTCATCGCCGTTGGCTTGTTGCTTGCCATGATCCGCGCCGGGGAGGTGTCAAAAGTTTCCGCGCTCTTTTTTCTAGTCCCACCGGGAGCGGCAGCTGTTGCTTGGCTGGTCCTCGGAGAAGTTATGCCGCCAATTGCTTGGGTTGGGATGGTTGTCGCTGGATTTGGCGTCTTCTTGGCGACCAAAAGATCAAAGTAAGCGTCCTGAGAGACATCGAATTGTCTGAACGCAAAACAACACCTATCATCAAATAAACAATCGACCGCTTGGACGAAATAAGTACTCAAAGTTGAACTTGGTGCAATTCTCGCGATTTGGCGCTTTGTCCGCGAAGCAGACATTGGAGAAAGCTGCGCTGAATGACAGCACTCCGGACACGGCGGTCGTTATTGCAGGGTTGCGAAGCGGGCTTGTCAGTTTCGCATGGTTTTGTTGCTCTACGACCGATATGCAGGAGATAGGAGGAACAGTGTGGAGCGCCAACTTGCAGCAATTCTAGCGGCTGACATGGTCGGCTACACGAGGCGGATGGAGCAAGACGAGTCAGGCACACTTTCCGCCTTGTCTGCTAGAATAGATGAGACGATTGCGCCTCTCATAAAACGTCACCGCGGGCATATCTTCAAACTAATGGGTGATGGCCTCCTGGCCTATTTCAGCAGTGCCGCAGATGCAGTTTCCTGTGCGGTTGAATGGCAACAGAACCCCCCGGAAGAACCCGACCCGATAAAATTCCGCATTGGCATAAATCTCGGTGACATCATCATGCAGGATGGTGATGTCTTCGGTTCTGGCGTTAACCTCGCGTCGCGATTGGAGCAACTTGCGGACCCGGGAGGTGTGCTCGTGTCCGACGCTGTTTATCGCGTTGTCGGCAACCGAATTCCGGTTGCCTGGGAGGACACAGGCACACATTCTGTTAAAAATGTTTCTGAGCCGTTGCGCGCTTGGCGCATCGCGGGAGAGAAACGAGAAAGTGCCGAGCCGCCGAAACCGGCATCCGTCAATAAAGCCGCCATCGCTGTTCTGCCGCTACACAACATGAGCGACGACCCGGAGCAGGCTTTTTTCAGCGACGGAATCGCGGAAGACATTATCACTGGTTTGTCGCGCTTTCGTACCCTTCAGGTTATTTCGAGGAACGCGTCGTTCCGGTTCAGAGCACAAGATATGGATCCGGCTGGTATAGCCACAGCTCTAGGTGCTGACTATCTCGTTGAAGGCAGTGTTCGAAAAGCTGGAAGCCGGGTAAGGATATCCGTACAGCTCGCCGATGCAGTCACTGGTGCGCAGTTGTGGTCGGAACGCTACGACCGCGAATTGGAAGACATCTTATCCGTTCAGGACGAAGTCACCCGCAGCATCGTGGCGGTACTTCCCGGGCGAGTACAACATGATTTTGTCGACCGCTCGGCGCAGAAATCAGTGGACGAGATGAAGGCCTATGACTTGATGCTGAGAAGCAAGGCTCTTCGCGATGGTCTAAATGCCAGAGATACAGCAAAAGCTCGCGCTTTGCTGGAACGGGCAGTCGCACTCGATCCATCTATCGCGCGATCCTATATGTATCTCTCGGACACCTATGTTATCGACCTCTGGTTAGGATTGGCTGACTCAGATGCTCCTGACCACGCACTAAACATTGCACGGAAGGGCGCGGCGCTGGATAACCGGGACCCCTACATTCAGGACCAGCTTGGGTATGCTTATCTCTGCGCCAAGCTTTGGGATGAAGCCGACGCACAGTTTGAGAAAACGCTAGCGCTGATCGAAAACGAAGCAGAGTCCATGGCATGGTGTGGCTATGCATTTCTTTTGTTGGGAAGGCACGAAAAGGCGCTTGAGGTCGTATCAGAAGCGATGCGATTGGACCCGCTACATCCGCCGGCCATAGATTGGATAATGGGACAAGTGGAATTCTTTTTTGGAAACTTCGAGGCTGCACTCGGTTTGCTGATTGGCGAGGCTCGCCTCAACTCTTTAGCCGCAGCTTTCGTGGCGGCTTCTTATGCACACCTTGGACGTCAAACTGAGGCTGCGGTAGCCTTGAAGGACTTTGTTTCGGAACGTAGAGATGAGTTTGGAAGCCGAGGCATTGAAATGGTCGAAGAAAATATTTCCACGCTTGCTCGAGGCTTTGAAAGCATGTGGCGTCGACCGGAAGATTTCGAGCTTCTGGCTACCGGTTTGCATAGGGCGGGGCTATCTCTTTGAGCGGAGGTCGTGAGGCAAAATGAAACGACTTTGTGTTCGAACCAGCTAGTCGGAAACTTTGATTGAGCGTCTAAAACCCAGCCTCAACAAGTGCCGAGCGCAGTCGCTCTCTGTTTTGCGCACTCTTCAAACCGAAAGATGACACTAGTGTGTCGACCGAGAACTTGCTGTCCCGCGCCTTAGCGATGCTGGCTACGGCTTTTGCCGCTTCAATAGCGCCGCTTTCCACATGACAGACAGCCAGAAGGGGACGGCCCGCATAGAAGTCCGGTTGGCGCGCCACGATGGCTTCTGCTTCTTCGCGGGCACTAGTAACTTCACCAGTAAACAGCAAGCTGAGTATCTTAATCATTGAAAACCAGCCTGGGTAGTTCACGATCTCAGATGTTGCCTTTCGGATCTCGGTCAGGGCTTCCTCACTGCGATCCGCCATAAACAATGCATAGGCCAACGTCGCTCGCGTTGCCGGATTCGACGGCTCACGGGCCAGTCCTTCGGTAGCTGCCGCGACCGCTCCGTCGTAATCTTTCCTAGCTATACGGATTGCCCGAAGCAACGAATACGGTCTGCTATCATCCTCTTCCGAGGTTGCAAACGCGATAGTGAAGTCTTCTTCGGCCGCGGATAGGAGTTGCTCGGCGCGTTCAGGCGACCAGAGTGCAATGCGCGCTCGGCAATAGGATCTTGCGATACGAGGTGTCGGGAAATCGGGATCGCGTTCCAGTGCTTCCGTCCAGATGCCAATGCATTTTTCCATTGCATCCGGAGAGTATTTTTGGAACTCCGTAAACGCTCTTGCGCTCAGGCGCCAAGCTTCAAAATTGTGAGTGCCATGTTGCCATCGGTTCGTATAGCTGCCGGCGCCGAGCGTCGTATGCACATCGATGACAATCTTCTGCGCAAGGTCATCCTGCAGTTCAAACAAGTCTCTGCCAGAACGATCATAGCGCTGCGCCCAGACCTGCACGCCGGAAAACTGATCTACGAGCATACATTGCACTCGCACGCGTTCTCCTGCGGAGCGGATACTGCCACTCAACCGATATCGTGGAGGCTCGAGACTGCGGCTCTCGTCAACCACCGTAAGCTGTGCAACGGTGCCGATCGCTATTGCGATGTCCTCGCCCAGACCGCTGGACAGCTCTTCAATTTCACTACGGATGGAGCCATGTCTGAATGGAGCGATCGCTATGGTTGGCTTTACTTCCACTATACGCAAATCAATACTGCTATCGCGTCCGCTGCGCCACCGATACACCCGAATAGGCTTGTCGATATTCTTAACCTTGTATGGACCACTATCGGCAAACTCATGTGCTCGTTTCGGCCCCAGGCCTTCATAAGCCAGCGCCGAAATGCATAAGCCATCTGGGTCCGCCAGCCCTTCCAGTCGCGCGGCGATATTGACACCCTCTCCGTGAACGTCACCATCTTGCACGATAACATCACCAAGATTCACACCTGCGCGTAAGTGAATTCGCTGCCCTTCAGGCAACGTCTCTTCGTGTGCCCTGTTCTGCAGCAATATGTCGGTCGCAGCCTGAACGGCATTCACTACCGACGGAAACTCAGCCAACGCACCGTCGCCAAGGTACTTGACTACACGCCCCTCCCGTGCCGACACTTGGGGAGCGATGATATTGTCCTGCAAAGACATAATTCGGGCATGCATGCCTTCTTCGTCGGCGGCGGTAAGCTCGGCCGAACCGATGATATCAAGAACAAGCACAGCAGCCAAGCGACGTTTCAAGTGAAAACTCCTGTTTCGTTTGATACTAGTTTGCAAGATCTGCATTGTCTCCCGCAGCATATCCGCAGAGCGCAAATCTATTAGGCTGGTATCAGAACACTTCCGCTATGGGCTCCGTTTTGCCATTCTCTGCGGCTTGCGTGATTGGCTGGTCACAGCCCCATGCGGACATTCGTAACAAGAGTTTGCAATTTCAGAGATGCCAGCAGAGCCGCCGTCCACTCAGCGCACAACAGTGCCCACACCCGGCCCAAAGCGGGCATCGCACTTCCGCGAAATGAAAAGAAATCTTGTAGCGGTTCCTTTCCAATTGATGAGCTTTCTTTACAGCTATCCTTGATCAGGAGAACCTTCATGCTCGTCCAGGTCCAACACCGCAGGGTCGATCATGCGTTTGCTGGCGCTCATCTTGACAGAGTTCCGCATGGCTTTACTACGCCGGAGCAATCTCCGAAAACGTGCTTCGTCGAGCACAAGCAATGTAGAGGGTGCCAACACTCGCACGCTCACGCGACGGGGCCGTTTCATTAGCATGGCCAATTGCCCAAACATTTCGCCACGACCTAACCGTGTGGTATGTCTGCCAAACTCCACTTCGACGGCTCCAGACGCGATAAAAAACACACTCCTGCTCAATTCATCTTTGGAGAGGATCGTGTCACCCGCGTTGGCGTAACGGGTACGCAGCGCTCTACTGAGTTTTCGCATTGAAGCTTTGTCGAGATCAGAGAATAGTGGAAACTGCCTGACCAGATCCCTCCCCTTCAGGGCGATGTCCAGGACCGGACGCCCTTCAGATAAAGCTCGTCGTGCGGCCACTTCCTGCATCAACACTGAATAGAGCTCTTCGCCTACTAGGCCGTCCTCGCGCATGACCGCATATTCTCGCTCCTCCAGTCGCAATGCTGTCCTTCGGATGAACCGCCGCTCTAGCTTTTCCGCGTAGCCTGGATATTGGAGCCGCAATCCTTCAAGCGCTGTCTCAACCGCCTCGGATCGGCGCTCCAACAGGTCGTCTAGCAACTCCGCAACCCGGCGACCGTGGATCCGGCGTATACGACCACGGACAAACCCATCGAGATCCCGAAGGATCAGGCGTTGCATGAGCAGTCTTTCGAACCTGTCCGCTGTTATACGAGTGAGCGGATACGAGATTCGTAGGCGGTTGCGCAGGAACACAGCGATCCGAAAAGATTTTCCGTAGACGACGGATCGATTGGACGCGCGCTGATAGCCGATCCGCCCACCGGTCCTTGCGCCTTCAATGAGCCGATCCGCGTCTGACAGAATTTTTTCGCTGAGAACGGATGACATGGTGCGCTCTCGCATTCGGGCCAAAACGGAATCCCTCTCTGCACCGGCCAACGCAATAAGGCCAAGTGTAATCCGGTCGCGATCAAGGATCTCCGCGCTGTCTTCGGCGGCTTTTACAGCCTCGTCGAGGCGATCGCTAAATTGTTTGGCTTCGATTCTTACAATTTGGTGGGTCAGGTCATAGTTTTCCGCGGTGCGGGACACATCCTCGCGGACCGATTGCAAGGCGACGGCGACCACCTGGCGCGACAATGCCGTATCAAGCGGAGTGAGTTCGTCGAGCCCTAGCTTTGTGATCACCGTTCGCAAGGTTGTCCCTTGGACAATCAGTGTAAACAGCGTAAAGCCAGTGGCCAAAATGCCGACCAGACGCTTTGTTTCGAGCGGTACTTGAGTGCTTTCAGTGACTGCTAGTGCCAATGCCAAAGTCACGGCGCCCCGCAGCCCACCCCAAAGCATTGCGGTGCGATAGGGGCGTTCCACAACGGGCGACAGGCCAATTGTCGTGAGCAAGGGCAACAAGCCGAACAGAACCGCCGCCCGCGCCAGTGTTGCGGCAAGAACCACCACTGCCAGAAGGCCAAAGTCAGACGGCTGCACCCCTTCCAAAAGTCGCGGTATCAACAATGCTGCAAGAATAAAGATCAGCGCTCCGGCCCAGTGCGCCAGGAGATCCCATACTTCTTGCAGATTTGTCCATGCGATCGGTGACAAACGACCGGGGCCGGTGAGGTTGAGCGTTAGTCCTGTGACCACCACTGCGATAACACCCGAAGCCCCGACGCTTTGTTCCGCAACGATATAGGCGAGGTAGGGAAGCGCTACAGAAATTGAAATTTGCGCCTTCTCCCAACGGTCTACGAAAGCCATCATCCAAACCGCCATACGCGCCATAAGCCAACCAGTGAGTGCGCCACCGGCGATCAACAGCGGAAACTGCCCCGCGGCTTCACTTAGTGATGGATCAGGTCTGCCGAGCATCACAAAGCTCATGAATAGCCCGAAAAGAGCAATCGCGGCAGCATCGTTCAGGAGGCTTTCTCCCTCAATTATTCGCGACAACCTGCGTGGTGCGGAGATTGACCTAAAAATGCTGACAACCGCCGAGGGATCCGTTGTCGATACGATAGCACCAATCAACAGGCAGGCGACCAGCGGTAGCGCACTTACCCAACTGAGCGCATAGCCAATAGAGAGGGTAGCCACAATCACCGCTACAACGGCCATCATCAGGATGGGCATCCAGTCATCCAGCATCCTGCGCAGGTTCATGCCAAGTGTCGCTTGGAAGAGCAACGTTGGCAGGAAAACATAGAGGAAGACGTCTGACCGGATCGGCAAATCAATAATCGCCTGCGCTCCCGGGTTCAGTGCATCCGTCAAGTCAGTGTTGAGAAAAAACGTTGCGCCAAGTCCGATGACTATTCCCAGGACCGCTAGGATAACGCTGTAAGGCAGGCGCATACGTGCAGCCAATGGTTCCGCCACGCCGATTACAACAAAAAAAGAAGTGATGATGGTCGTAATGACGACAATATCCATTGCTACGTATTACCTGAGACCTTGAATTAAGGGAATTCGCCCCTTCAACAGGATCGGCTTTGTGCGATCCATGCGTTTGCTCCTAAACAATCCATATTGTGCAGTTGCTACGAGGGTTTGCAATAGCGCGTCGCTCCATGACACGAGCTCCGTAAGTGAACCCCTGGAGCATGTCGTCCACCGCGCTTTGCACAGTCCGCTTCCTGCGCGTAGCCGTCGTCGGTTGAGCACGCCGCAACGTTCACTTAACGCTCTCACCTACCGTTCGCTGCGGTCTGTCTTGCTGACCTCTGTACATGACGAAGCAGGCGTTTAGCCGGGGTTTCGAACTTATCGCCTCGAATGTCGGCTCACGGCATTTTTGAGTACGGAAGATCGTATTGTCGATAACTAAGACTGATCAGACTACCCATTTAACAGTATCTCTCTGGTCCAATCCACTGCTTTACCGAATATCGGTCCCCGTGCGTCCAGCCAACGGGCAAAACTTCTTCTAGTCGTTCGAGGTCGGCGCTCGTGAGGTCCAACTCTGCACCTGCGATGCACTCTCGGAAGTGATCTACAGACCGCGTTCCAGGGATCGGTATGACGTGAGGTCCACGGCTCAGGAGCCAAGCATTCGCCAAACTTGCAGCTGACGTG
Organism: Ruegeria sp. AG1; assembly: GCF_056541705.1. Lineage (NCBI taxonomy): Bacteria > Pseudomonadati > Pseudomonadota > Alphaproteobacteria > Rhodobacterales > Roseobacteraceae > Ruegeria > Ruegeria sp. AG1. Next base: position 8,486 of record NZ_JBQFYU010000025.1, read on the forward strand.
TCCATTTCTGCCGCAAGTTTTCGGAACCCATCTGTGATGCGGAGATTTTCAGACAGGTTGGGTTCCATAAAGCGCGGGTTGCCAGCTAGGAATGGCAGGCTTTTGATGCGCTCACGCGGGATCGGGTTATCCGTCAGTAACGACCGCCCTACAGGCGAAAACGCAACCATAGCGACACCCAGTTCGGCGCAGGTCTGTACCAGTCCAAGATCGGGAAAACGGGTCGACAATGAATATTCGGATTGGACGGCAGCGATTGGAAAGGTTTGCATCGCGCGGCGCAGCGTCGTAGGCGCGACTTCGGAAAGTCCGATTGCTTTGGTTTTTCCCTTCTCGACCAGTCGGCCAAGATTGGCTGCAGTCTCTTCTGGCGTAAGGCGAGGATCTCGGCGGTGCGCGTAGAACAGGTCAACGCAGTCCAGCCCAAGACGTAGCAACGACTTGTCCAGCTCGGCCTCCAGATGCTCCGCCGAGTTGTCGAATACGCGATTGCCGTCAGAGCCGCGTGTAATCGTCGCTTTGGTCGCAATGACAAACTCTTCACGGGCGCTTGGATTGGCCTTCAGATAGGACCCGATAGCATTTTCTGATTTACCCATGCCGTAGACGTTGGCCGTATCCAGATGTGTGACGCCGAGGTCACGACACGAATTGAGGATCGCGTGGCTAGCTTTCTCATTTGTTGGTCCATACATGTCTGAGAACGACATTGCGCCATAACCAATGGCACCGATTTCAGGTCCGTTTGCGCCTAGTTTACGTGTTTTCATTTTCTTCCTTCGACAAGTCACAAGGGTAGCTGACCATGAACCAACCGGAGATCCAAATAGCAACGCGCTGGTATTCTGGATTTTAGTTAATAGCCTAACACCGAAGTTTGTTAATATGCTACGCAAGCGTCCGGCTGTAGAGTCTGCAATGCTGTCATTGGCACTAAGCGCAGCGAATGCCTGCTTCCCGCCCTTCAGGCCCAATGGCCAAGGTTTCGCTGGGCGCCTCAAGGTCGACTATCGGTCTCGAACTATGGTTTTTTGTTCTACCGCCTTCTTACCCTCATTCGATTGTGCTCCCGACGTTCGATATTGATCCGGTGGTCACGGCCCATCGCCCGATAGGGTGCTGTCAGACGAATTCGAACCAGTCTCAGTTTACCGCGGAAACCGTGAACCTATCCAGAACAAAGCTGACGCCACTCGCTAAGAGCGGCGGCGCGTGTCAACTTGAAG
>NZ_JBQFYU010000026.1:2500-5982 GCF_056541705.1 Ruegeria sp. AG1
CCTCTGCGTGGGGCCGACCGACATCGGCAGCGCGGGTTCCAGGATGGAAGGCGGGAAAGTATGCTTTTGGTTCAGAAGAAAGATCGCCTTTAGTTACCAGCTGGGCGATCGCGATTGACATACTTGTGCTCAAGTAGCCGAATAGGCGGTAGCACAACTATCGTGTGTCTTTCTCTTTCTGGATCAAATCAAGCGCGAGAAGGGCGTTTGGTGAATGCCTTGGCAGCAAGAGGCGATGAAAGACGTGATACTCTGCGATAAGCCATGGGGAGCTGAGAATAAGCTTTGATCCATGGATCTCTGAATGGGGCAACCCACCTGAAAGCTTCATATTGTTATCCCCTCACAACCTAGTTGTGAGATAGATACTCAATATGGGGTTTAAACAGGTACTTAAGACCTGAATACATAGGGTTTTAAGAGCAAACCCGGGGAACTGAAACATCTAAGTACCCGGAGGAAAGGAAATCAATTGATACTCCCCTAGTAGCGGCGAGCGAACGGGGACCAGCCGAGCCAGATAAGTGACTAGAACACGTTGGGAAGCGTGGCCATAGCGGGTGACAGCCCCGTATAGGAAGCTTTGATGGACGTATTAAGTAGGGCGGAACACGTGAAATTCTGTCTGAAGATCGGAGGACCACCTTCGAAGGCTAAGTACTCCTTGCTGACCGATAGCGAACCAGTACCGTGAGGGAAAGGTGAAAAGCACCCCGACGAGGGGAGTGAAACAGTACCTGAAACCGAACGCCTACAATCAGTCGGAGGATCCTCGAGATCTGACGGCGTACCTTTTGTATAATGGGTCATCGACTTGGTCTCACGAGCAAGCTTAAGCCGTTAGGTGTAGGCGTAGCGAAAGCGAGTCTTAATAGGGCGTATGAGTTCGTGGGATCAGACCCGAAACCGAGTGATCTAGGCATGGCCAGGTTGAAGGTAAGGTAACACTTACTGGAGGACCGAACCCACATCCGTTGAAAAGGATCGGGATGAGCTGTGCCTAGGGGTGAAAGGCCAATCAAACTCGGAGATAGCTGGTTCTCTGCGAAATCTATTTAGGTAGAGCGTCATCCGAATACCCCGGGGGGTAGAGCACTGGATGGGTAATGGGGCCCCACAGGCTTACTGATCCTAACCAAACTCCGAATACCCGGGAGTAATAGATGGCAGACACACTGCGGATGCTAACGTCCGTAGTGGAGAGGGAAACAACCCTGACCTACGACTAAGGCCCCCAATTCATGGCTAAGTGGGAAAGCAGGTGGGACGACCAAAACAACCAGGAGGTTGGCTTAGAAGCAGCCATCCTTTAAAGATAGCGTAACAGCTCACTGGTCTAAATAAGTTGTCCTGCGGCGAAGATGTAACGGGGCTCAAGCCATGAGCCGAAGTCTAGGGATGCGTAAGCATCGGTAGCAGAGCGTAGTGTGACATAGAACTCATCCGTATTTGCATCCACCTGGATGTAATGACGGATCGAGTTCTTTCGATGAAGCCGGGGCGTGAGCCATCCGGTGGAGAGATCACTAGTGAGAATGATGACATGAGTAGCGACAAAGAGTGTGAGAGACACTCTCGCCGAAAGTCCAAGGGTTCCTGCTTAAAGCTAATCTGAGCAGGGTAAGCCGGCCCCTAAGCCGAGGCCGAAAGGCGTAGGCGATGGGAACTAGGTTAATATTCCTAGGCCAGGAGGATGTGACGGATCACAGGTGTAGTTCAATCTTATCGGATTGATTGGGCTGCTGAGTGGTTCCTGGAAATAGCCCTCCATCAGACCGTACCCTAAACCGACACAGGTGGACTGGTAGAGCATACCAAGGCGCTTGAGAGAACGATGTTGAAGGAACTCGGCAAAATACCTCCGTAAGTTCGCGAGAAGGAGGCCCGGTTCCTAGGCAACTAGGGGCTGGGGGCACAAACCAGGGGGTGGCGACTGTTTATTAAAAACACAGGGCTCTGCGAAGTCGCAAGACGACGTATAGGGTCTGACGCCTGCCCGGTGCCTGAAGGTTAAAAGGAGAGGTGAGAGCCTTGAATTGAAGCCCAGGTAAACGGCGGCCGTAACTATAACGGTCCTAAGGTAGCGAAATTCCTTGTCGGGTAAGTTCCGACCTGCACGAATGGCGTAACGACTTCCCCGCTGTCTCCAACATCGACTCAGCGAAATTGAATTGCCTGTCAAGATGCAGGCTTCCCGCGGTTAGACGGAAAGACCCCGTGCACCTTTACTACAGCTTCGCACTGGCATCAGGATTGTGATGTGCAGGATAGGTGGTAGGCTTTGAAGCGGAAACGCAAGTATCCGTGGAGCCTCCCTTGAGATACCACCCTTCGCACTCTTGATGTCTAACCGCGGTCCGTTATCCGGATCCGGGACCCTGCGTGGCGGGTAGTTTGACTGGGGCGGTCGCCTCCTAAAGCGTAACGGAGGCGCGCGAAGGTTGGCTCAGAGCGGTCGGAAATCGCTCGTTGAGTGCAATGGCAGAAGCCAGCCTGACTGCGAGACTGACAAGTCGAGCAGAGTCGAAAGACGGCCATAGTGATCCGGTGGTCCCGAGTGGAAGGGCCATCGCTCAACGGATAAAAGGTACGCCGGGGATAACAGGCTGATACTGCCCAAGAGTCCATATCGACGGCAGTGTTTGGCACCTCGATGTCGGCTCATCTCATCCTGGGGCTGGAGCAGGTCCCAAGGGTACGGCTGTTCGCCGTTTAAAGAGGTACGTGAGCTGGGTTTAGAACGTCGTGAGACAGTTCGGTCCCTATCTGCCGTGGGTGTAGGAGACTTGAGAGGAGTTGCCCCTAGTACGAGAGGACCGGGGTGAACGATCCACTGGTGGACCAGTTGTCGTGCCAACGGCAGTGCTGGGTAGCTATGATCGGACAGGATAACCGCTGAAGGCATCTAAGCGGGAAGCCCCCCTCAAAACAAGGTCTCCCTGAGGGCCGTGGAAGACCACCACGTCAATAGGCCGGAGATGTAAGCGCAGTAATGCGTTCAGTTGACCGGTACTAATCGCCCGATAGGCTTGATTTGATCCAGTAACAGAAAGACAAATCAAACCAGAAGCATACACCGACTTTGAGTTGGACAACGTTGATTGAAAACACAACCGAGTGGCACCGCACATACGCTAACTGCCACCTCGTCGCTTTCTTGCTTTGCAAGAAAGTCGACTTGGGCTTTTCCTCGGTTTGGTGGTCATAGCGCAAGTGAAACACCCGGTCCCATCCCGAACCCGGAAGTTAAGCACTGCCGCGCCAATGGTACTTGGGCTTAAGCCCCGGGAGAGTAGGTCACCGCCAAACCTAGTAAAAGCCCACAAACAGCATTCTCTCTAAACGATGAAAAGAACACTACCCGGTCTCAAGTAGCCGAATAGGCGGTAGACCAACGCAAAGTGTCGCGGGATGGAGCAGCCCGGTAGCTCGTCAGGCTCATAACCTGAAGGTCGCAGGTTCAAATCCTGCTCCCGCAACCA
>NZ_JBQFYU010000027.1:0-5783 GCF_056541705.1 Ruegeria sp. AG1
ATTTTTACTCCAAAGAACCGCAGTCAGCCCAAAGTGGGTGTTCAAGGAACCTTTTAAAGTGCCTTTTCAATGAACTTTGAAAAAAGCTCACCCTGCGAATTGATCCTAAGTTTCGCGTAAATGTTGCGTCTGTGGATGCGGACTGTGCCTGGAGAGATGCCGAGAATTGTGCCGACAGCTTCTGCCGAATGACCCTTCAACGTGAACTCAACGACTTCTCTTTCTCGTGGCGTCAGAACGCCATCGCCAAATGCCTGGAAAGCAAGATCGACGCGACGACTAACGCCATTCGCTGCGGCGCCGCGGGTCATCGTTGGAAAGTCACTCCAATGTTTGCAACAGGCTGCCCGAACGAGCGGCCATAGAGCTTGCAAATGACGAATTTCCTTGGCGGAAAAAGGCTTCTCTGCTCGCATGAGCGAGACCACAACCATCCCAGCGCCTGGGATATCGATAAAGTAGCCAATCTCCTCTGCTAACCCAGTCCTTTTGTAATAGCTGCGATAGTATTCGCCTTGATAGAACCTGTCCGGTGCGATATCGCGCATGCGGTACAGACCCGGTGTTATTGGTTTTGTCGCGGCCAAAAAAAATGGATCAAGTACGTAGGGCCCGGCTTGGTAATCCTCAACAAAAATACGCCGTTTGCTTTTGGGGAAATCGTCGTGAATGTCTATTGGTGCTTCGGTTCCGACATGGCCAAACACCACCGTAAAATCAAATGGTGCGACCTGCCGTAAGCCGTCTGCCAAAGCACATGGAAATTCTGGGGTTCCGATCTTCTCCACGACCCTGCCGGCCTCTTCCATCCAATCGTACACACGTCGCTCCAGATTTTCGAAAAGCACCTCTATACCCCAATTGTGGTATATACAGTTATTCCGAGTTATTGTTACTTTTTCCTTGTTTGAGTGGTATGCCAACAAATGCCAAAAAATCAAGCATAAGGAAAACGGCAGTATATGAGCTTTGACATGAGCGTCACCATGCAGACGATTGCGGAACTCCGAGGAGTGACCAAGACCTTCGGGAATGTGGTCGCCGCCAAAGACCTGAATCTTTCCATTGGGAAAGGAGAGTTCCTGTCGTTCTTAGGCCCATCTGGTTGCGGCAAAACCACTGCGCTTAGAATGTTGGCAGGTTTCGAGAAGCCTACCGAAGGTCAGGTGTTGCTCGATGGAGAAGTCGTCAACGACTTGGATGCGCACCATCGCCCAGTCAACATGGTGTTTCAGCACTATGCTCTTTTTCCTCACCTAAGCGTGTTCGACAACATCGCGTACGGCCTGCGCCAACAACGACCACGCGTAGACAAACAAACAATCGCGACAAAGGTTGAGCAAGCGCTGGAAACTGTCCGTCTTGGTGGGTTTGGCCCACGTCGCATCTGGGAGATGTCTGGTGGTCAGCAGCAACGCGTCGCTTTGGCGCGTGCGATCGTAAACGAGCCCAAGCTTTTGCTGCTTGATGAACCAATGGCTGCTCTGGATCGAAAGCTTCGAAAAGAAATGCAGTTTGAACTGCAGAACCTGCAACGACAACTGGGAATAACTTTTGTCCTCGTCACGCACGACCAAGAAGAAGCGCTTTCAATGTCCGACCGAATTTGTGTGATGGAAGGCGGCAGTATTGTGCAGGTTGGCAGCCCACGCGAACTCTATGACATGCCCCGCAGCCGCTACGTGGCTGGATTTGTAGGCACCTCTAATTTCTTTGATGCAACTGTGACTGACTCAGCAGCCGACCAAATCACTGTGCGTTTAGCGAGTGGCCAAAAGGTGCACGGAACTCCGGAGATTCCAATAGATGCAGGGCAGGAAGTGTGCGTTAGTATCCGTCCTGAACAGATCACGCTGACCCGCGCGCTACCCACAGCTGAAATCGCTCTGCCAGTTACCATTCAAAATCGGATCTTCCTTGGGGAGCACACAGAATACCTTACGCGCAATGAAGCACTGGGTGATTTCCATGTACTTGTGCCAAGGCAAGCGGAATTGAACGAGGGGACGTTCAATGCAGGAGAGCAGGCCTTTGTTTCATGGGGCGAAGGCGCACTGCTGATCCTGGAAAAATAACAAATCCCGCAATCCAACAACAGAGAGGTTCACAATGACCAAGGATAATGGGACTATTTCCAAGCAAAAGTTCATGGAAGAGCTTCGCCGGTACCAAAAGGGTTCGGTTACACGGCGACATTTCTTAGGCGTGACAGGTCTTGGGATGGCAACGGCCGTTCTGGGCACGGCCATTCCTGGGTTGCGTCCACGCCCGGCATTTGCTGCCGGGGACATTGGCGACCGAGTGATCCTTGCCACATGGCCGAACTACCATGACGAGATGAACTTCGAAGCCTTCACGGAAGCCACTGGCGCCCATGTTCAGGTCAATGTTTTTGGCTCGAACGAAGAGATGTTGGCAAAACTTCAGGCTGGAGGGTCTGGCTGGGACGTTTTCGTTCCAACCAACTACACGATCACTACGTATGTGGGTGAAGATCTGATCATCCCGCTCGATACGTCCAAACTGCCAAACTACGACGCAGGTTCATTCGAACAGCGCTTTTCCGATGCCGGTTCTGTCGATGGCCAGCTTTACGCGGTCCCAAAAAACTGGGGCACGACTGGCTTTGCAGTGAACACCAGCAAGCTTGACGGCGCTCCGACTCCAACCACATGGAAAGAGTTCTGGGACCTTACTATGGAAGGTTACTCAGGCCGGACAATGGTGCATGATTACCAACTCACCACCATCGGTAATGCACTGAAATACTTCGGATACTCCTTCAACTCGGTCGATGAGAAGGAACTGGCGGATGCCGAGAAATTGTTGCTGGATGCCAAACCGCATCTGTTTGCAATCTCGTCGGATTATCAGCCACCGATGCGTAACGGTGACGCCTGGATGACGATGTGCTGGACAGGTGACGGCAAGCAGATGAATGTCGACATGCCTGAAATCGCCTACGTTCTGGGAACTGAGGGCGGTGAACTCTGGTCCGACTACTACGCTATTCCTAAGGGCGCACCCCATATGGATGCCGCTTATGCCTTGATCGACTTCCTGCTGAACCCGGAAGTTAATGCGAAAGAAGTCCTCGCTCACGGCTATCCATCGGCTGATGCTCGCACCAATGCGTTGCTGCCGAAGGAACTACTGGAAGATCCGATCCTTTATCCGGCAGCTGACCTTCTGAATGCACTCGAGTTCGGCGCGGCAGCTACACTAACAGATCCAAACCGTGCCGAGTTGCTCGCCCGCTTCAAGTCGGCCTAAGCGCCAAGGTCGCCAATATCGGAAAAGACGAGGACAAAATGACCGAACGAGGCAGAAAAGCACTGTTGCTGGCTCCAGCAGGAATATGGCTTTTGGTAATGCTAGCCCTTCCTCTGCTGGTCGTCTTCGTCTTTTCCTTTGGCGAACGGGGTGCCGCCGGAGGCTACGTTCCAGCGTTCACTTTGGAACAATATGCCAACCTTCCTGCGCGATGGACGGCGTTTAAGAACACTTTGATCCTTGCACCACTGGGGACTATCGCTGCGTTGGTAATTGCCTACCCGCTCGCCTACTTTCTTGCAGTGCGTTGTTCACCAAAGTGGAGAACTTCGCTGTTGATCCTAGTGATCGTGCCGTTCTGGACATCGATCCTGATCCGGTCATACGCTTGGATTTTCATCCTTGGGGGGCGTGGCTTGCCCGCTTTACTGGAGTCGATCGGCATCGATGATATCCGCCTGATAAATACGCCGTTCGCTGTGCTTGTCGGGATTGTCTATGGGTATCTACCTCTGATGGTTTTCCCGATTTTTGTAAGCTTAGACAAACTGGATAAACGCCTTCTGGAAGCATCGGCTGATCTCGGCTCTACCCCATGGCGTACGTTCCGTCAGGTGACACTTCCTTTGTCGGTACCTGGTATCGCAACTGGCTGCATGCTGGTCTTCATCTTGCTGATGGGCGAGTTTCTGATCCCAGCGATCTTGGGCGGCGGAAAGGTCTTTTTCGTCGGAAATGCGCTGGTGGACCTGTTCCTGCAGTCTCGGAACTGGGCGTACGGATCGGCGGTCGCAATGACTTTGGTTGTCGTAATGCTTGTCACTGTCTCAATTTACATGAAATTCATCTCGCGCCTGGGTGGCCAGCGCCAAGATGTCTCGCTGATGTGAGGGTCCGATGCGCTTATACGCGATTTGCGTCTACCTTTTTCTCTATATTCCAATCGGCATCATCGCGCTTTTCAGCTTTAATGCCGGACGACACGCAAGCCAGTTCATGGGGTTCTCGACCCAATGGTATGGTAAAGCGCTGAACAACCCATTTGTAATGGACGCGCTCGAGACCAGTCTGCTTGCGGCATTCATAACTGCTTGCCTCGCATCCACTCTCGGAACCATGGCGGCCATCGCTTTACAAGGGGTTAAGGGATGGCTCCGAACTTTGTTTGATGCGATGATTTATATTGCGATAATGATACCCGGTATCGTCATCGGCATCGCGACACTCATTGCCCTGGTCACTGTATTCGGCTGGCTAAACCCGCTTCTTGCAAGCCTATGGCCCGATGGAGCAAATCCCCCGCAACTTTCCATGGGGATGCCCACGCTTGTCGCCGCACACACCATGTTCACAATGGCGCTGGTCATAATCATCGTACGTGCAAGGCTATCGGGTATGGACCGCGCGCTCATGGAAGCTTCGGCTGACCTCTTTGCGACGCCCTGGGGCACCTTTCGACAGGTGACCCTGCCGTTGATAGCACCGGCAATTTTGGCAGGCTTCCTGCTCAGCTTCACTTTCTCATTTGATGATTTCATCATCGCGTTCTTCGTAGCTGGCTCAGAAACAACCCTGCCAATCTACATATTCTCATCCATCCGGCGCGGCGTAACACCCGAGATCAATGCCATCGGCACTATGGTTATGGGCGCGTCGCTCTTGTTGCTCGTAGCAGCGCAGCTGCTTTTGCGCCGAGGCGCCTCAAAATCGAATAATTAAATAAAGGAGCCAAGTGACATGCGGCTTGCAGGTAAGGTCGCGCTCGTTACGGGCGCGGGATCAGGAATTGGTCGGGCGGGTTCAATGGCAATGGCACAAGAGGGTGCGAATGTTGTGGTAACCGATCGCGATGCAACACTTGCTGAAGCCACTGTGGCCGCGATCGTTGCGCAGGGAAATCAAGCATCTGCCATACAGCTTGATGTGACCGATGACGATGCCCTTACCAAAGCCATAGACGAAGCAGTAAAAAACTTCGGTCGGCTTGACGTGTTGCACTCTCATGCTGGGTTGCAGATCGAAGGAACGCTGGAAGAAGTGGAACCAGATGGAATGGATGCTTCTTGGGCATTGAATGTCCGCGCTCACTTCATTGCCGCGCGCGCAGCCGTCCCCCATATGAAATCACAAGGTGGAGGCAGCGTGATCGTCACGGCCTCCAATTCGGGGGTTCAATACGACCGGGGTATGATCGCCTATGCGACTACAAAGCACGCAGCTGTTGCGATGGTCCGGCAGATGGCAGCCGACTACGCTGTCCATGCAATCCGTTTCAATGCCCTTTGTCCAGGATTTGTAGACACCCCCTTCAATGCAGGCTTCGAAAAGCAGATGGGTGGCCGTGCCAAACTGGAAAGCTACATCGAGCAGGCGATCCCTATGAGTCGGTGGGCGACAGTTGAAGAGATTGGCCATGGGATCGTCTATTTAGCTTCAGATGAATCCGCTTTTATGACGGGGCAAGCCTTGGTTATCGATGGCGGTGAATGCATTTAGTGATGGGTTAGACC
>NZ_JBQFYU010000028.1:0-5643 GCF_056541705.1 Ruegeria sp. AG1
TGCTTAACGTCCTAACCTCGTCAGCCTCATAACCTAAAGGTCGTAGATCCAAATCCTACGCCCGATAACAATACCCAAAACACAAGTGGCAGCACTGTGGAAGCAAACGGATGGGAATATGCGGCATGTCCATTATTTGCTTAGCTACGTTGTTCCAAATAAAGTTAGCCCAGCGTTTGCTGCTGTTGTGGCAACCCACATGACCCCGGTTCAGCGATTACTCCGTCAAAAAAACAAATCTTCCGTCAAATTGACAACTACTACCGTTGTTTCGTCAATTTAATACCTGCGAAATTACGATATTCTCCGCCACTCTGGATTGAAAACCAGAAGGAGGAGGCGCGTTATGGGTTGGAATTTTTGCATCGTAGGGGCTGGCAAGATCGGGCAGATGATCGCCACGCTGTTGAAAGGGTCGCCAAACTACAGCGTCACGGTTGCGGACCATGATCTCAAGGCCTTGAGCGATATTTCTAAATTGGGCGTGGCGACTAAGCAGATTAATGCCTCGGATATTGAAGGTCTGGCGCAAGGCCTGAAGACGTTTGACGCGGTGATCTCAGCCGCTCCGTTCTTTTTGACACCGAATATCGCGAAAGCTGCTCAGCGGGCCGGGGCGCACTATTTTGACCTGACCGAAGATGTGGCCGCAACCAATGCCGTGCGTGATTTGGCAGAAAACAGCAAGACCGCATTCATGCCCCAATGCGGGTTGGCACCCGGCTTTGTCGGCATCGCGGGGGCGTCCTTGGCGGCCGAGTTTGATGAGATTGACAGCCTGCATATGCGGGTCGGGGCCTTGCCTCTCTTTCCGACCAACGCTTTGAAATACAACCTGACCTGGTCGACCGATGGGCTGATCAACGAATACTGCAACCCGTGCGATGCCATCGTTAACGGCGAGCGGGTGAAGACCGCTCCGTTGGAGGACTATGAGGTCTTAGGCCATGACGGGGTGGAGTATGAGTGTTTCAACACCTCAGGCGGCCTTGGAACCCTTCCCGAAACCCTTGAGGGCAAGGCGCGGGCGGTGTCCTACCGCTCGATCCGCTATCCGGGTCATTGCGATATCCTGAAACTGCTCTTGAACGATCTGGGGCTGGGTCAACGCCGCGATCTTCTGAAAGAGATTTTTGAGGCCGCCCTGCCGCGCACGGATCAGGATGTGGTGCTTGTCTACTGTACTGCCAAGGGCAAGATCGACGGTGCCCTGCGCGAAAAATCCCTGATCAATAAAAGTTTCGCGCGTGAGATCAACGGACAGGTCTGGAGCGCCATTCAGGTCACCACGGCCGCAGGTGTGCTGGGCGTGGTTGATCTGATGCGCACGGGCGTTCTGCCCTCGACCGGCTTTGTCCGACAGGAGCAGGTGAAGCTGTCCGATTTCCTCAATACCGAATTTGGCCGGCTCTATCGGGCGGGCGACGTAACCCCACAGAACAAGGCGGCGTAAAAGATGAAAGACGTTGTGATGACTGCAGAAACCACTCTGGCAAACCTCGACCTGACCGCGGCGGAGCTGACTGGGGGAACGTTGGCGGTACGGTCTCCGATCGACGGGCGCACCCTGGCCGACGTGCATGAAACACCGGCCTCTGACATGGAGGCTATCCTGGCCAACGCCAAAACCGCCTTCAAAGCGTGGCGCACCGTGCCCGCCCCTCGGCGGGGGGAACTGATCCGCCTGCTGGGCGAGGAGTTGCGCGCCGCCAAGGACGATCTGGGCGCCTTGGTCAGTTGGGAGGCGGGCAAGATCACTTCGGAAGGTCTGGGCGAAGTGCAGGAGATGATCGATATCTGCGACTTTGCCGTTGGCCTGTCGCGGCAGCTTTACGGTCTGACCATCGCCTCGGAGCGTCCCGGCCACCGGATGATGGAGACGTGGCATCCGGCAGGTCCGGTTGGCGTGATCTCGGCCTTCAATTTCCCGGTTGCGGTCTGGTCGTGGAACGCGGCGTTGGCGCTTGTCTGCGGTGATCCGGTGATCTGGAAACCGTCTGAGAAGACACCGCTGACCGCGATGGCTTGCCAGAAGATCTTTGAACGTGCGCTGGCCCGGTTCGGGGATGCGCCCGACAACCTGTTGCAAACATTGATTGGCGGCGCTGCTCTGGGTGAGGCCCTCGTGGCCAGCGAAGACGTTCCAGTGATCTCAGCCACCGGCTCTACGCGCATGGGCCGTGCGGTTTCGCCGATTGTGGCTTCGCGGTTCGGCAAGTGCATTCTGGAACTTGGCGGGAACAATGCGATGATCGTCGGCCCGTCGGCCGATCTGGAAATGGCGGTGCGGGCGATTGTCTTCTCGGCGGTCGGAACGGCGGGTCAGCGCTGCACGACTTTGCGTCGCCTGATCGTCCATAACTCGATCAAGGATGAGTTGGTTGCGCGTCTGAAGAAAGCCTATGCCGGATTGCCGATTGGTGATCCGATGGCCGAGGGCACATTAATTGGCCCGCTGGTCGATGAGGCCTCGGGTGCGGCGATGACGGCGGCGCTGAAGGCCGCAGAAGCCGAAGGTGGCGTGATCTTTGGTGGGAAGCGCGTCACCGAGGGCGTTCCGGGCGGTGTCTATATGGAGCCTGCCATTGTTGAAATGCCCGGCCAGACAGCAACGGTAAAAACTGAGACCTTCGCGCCGATCCTCTATGTCATGGGCTATGACGATTTTGACGATGCCATCGAGATTCAGAACGGTGTGCCGCAGGGCCTGTCCTCGTGCGTCTTCACCCTGAACATGCGCGAGGCCGAGCAGTTCCTGACCGCAGCCGGATCGGATTGCGGTATCGCCAACGTCAATATCGGCCCGTCCGGCGCCGAGATCGGTGGCGCGTTCGGTGGTGAAAAGGAAACCGGCGGCGGGCGCGAAAGCGGCTCGGACGCGTGGAAGGCCTATATGCGCCGTCAGACCAATACAGTGAACTACTCGGCGGAGCTGCCGCTGGCGCAGGGTGTGAAGTTCGACATCTGAACGCTCGTCCGGCGGCGTGATCGCGCCGCCAGGTCGTCAATCTGAAAACAGGTAGTCCAATTGCATGATGGATTGGGCTGTCTCGGTTTTCACCCCAAGGAACTTGGTGATTGCGGCCTCATTCTCGGCCTGATCAGATGTCTCGCGCAGGCGAAGATAGCCATCAATTCCGGCTTTACGGATTTCCTCGGACTCGTGTGCCAGATCATTGCGCAGGGTGGGCAACAGGCGCGCGACGATCTCGGATGGGCTGTTTTCACCCGCCAGGCCAACCCGGCGCGCATGACCGATCAGGTAGTCGTCGGAATACTGGCACTCGATTTCCAACACACGGGTCTTGGCGGCGTCGCCGCAGAAATCCTGAATGGCGTCCAGATTGGCCGGATCGAGGCACAGCGCCAATTGGTTCGATCCGAAATGATCAAACAGCATGCGCACAACGGCCCGCCTGTGGCGCGAGCGTTTGGTCAGAGTCGTCTCAATCCCGCCTAGATCCGGCAGCGGAGTATCCTGCTCGTTGAACAGATATTCGACGCAGGGGATGTCGGTGACCGAAGCGATCTGATCCACCAGCCGCTTTGCCACGTGCCACTTTTTGCAAACGATCAGAAACAGCTCTCGTTCCGGGCCCAGCGTATTCCCGGCCTCCCAGAACCGCTGACCGAACCGGCGGCCCACACGTCCACGCCCGGCCAGGAAGGCATAGAGGTTGCGCCCCTCATCCGAGATCGGGAATTCGACACCGGTGCTCGCGTAGAGCGTCCCGAGACGCTCTTTCAGCTCATACGCTTCGGGGCTGATCTTGCGGGCGAATAAGTAATTCTGCCCCAACAACATGTCGAAGTGATCATTGTAAAAGGTCACCGGCATGCCGTAATCCGAGAACATCAGGAACGTCAGCGTCCGGTTTTCAATCTCGTTCTTCGGGATCAGGTGACGGACCAGCGTCTGAAAGAAGGTCTCGTCTGGAATCCAGGTGGAGGAGAAGAACCGGACCACATCGCGCCGCTGTTTCAGGAAATCCAAAATCATCTCGACCGTGCGGCGGCGCAGGCACCACCACTGGCTGCCGATCATCACCTGGATATCATCTGGGATGTCGCGCGTGACATTGAACCGTTTCTGCAACTCGTAAGAGGTATAGAACCGTTTGGGCTGCGTGCGTTCGTTGAAGTAATGGCGGTAAATCAGCCGGTCTTCTTTCATGCCGGTCTTGATCCAGTTGCTGGCAAAAAAGTCGTGGCTTTCGATGAAGTCCGTGTCGTGTTCGTCCAGAAAGTTGTGGGCGTATTCTGCCGTTTTAATGGCCATGCAATCGCCCGACAGCATGTAGAAATGCGTTGCACGGGGAAAGGCGCTTTCGGCTGCTTGCAAGGCGTGCAACGTAGCCTGTACCAAAGACCACTCACCCCAGCCGCATTTGATGCGTTTGGCGGCGAAGGTGACGTTCGGGTTGTCCTTTAGGGCGGTGCGGATGCGGTCATAGTCCGGTGCGTTGGCCCGCGCATCGAAATGGATTGCTATATAATCGCCGACGGCGGTCAATTGCTCAGCCTGCGCGATGATCGCGTCGGGGTCTTTGTGACACAGCAATATGTAGGCAATCTTCGCCATGTGGGTCCGCTATTTCCGTTTCTGCCCGTTTACACTCGTGATACTGAGGATGAGCGATTGAATAAACCGAATAGTTTTGGTTCTTTGCTTGTAAAACGACTTGCGCGTAACAAGTTCCGAGATTTTGAGGAGGCATAGCAGATGGGGTTCCCCGGCACCTGGATGACCGAGAGCGAGAGCATGGTGTACCGTGTTGTGCCGAAATGTGCCTGCTCGACCATTGGCCAGATCATGTACTATTCCGACCATGGCCGGTTTTTTGATGGCGACATTCATGATGCCAAGGATGGGATGCACAAATGGGCCTTTGACCACAGCCAGGGCATGATCTCGGCTAATGTGCGCAATCATGGGTCTTATGCGTTCACCTGCGTGCGTAATCCCTATACGCGTATCCTCAGCTCATTCTTCGACAAAATCTGTGGCATTCAGCGCAACGGAAAGCGGTACCGGGGCAAGCTGGTGCCGACGCTGGTTTACAATTACGGGATCGAGGTTGGCGGCGACGATGGAAAGGGGGAGTTCGACCAGATCGCCAGTTTCCGCCGCTTCCTTCTGTTTGCGCGGGATACGATCCGGTGGCGCAGGCCGATG
Organism: Ruegeria sp. AG1; assembly: GCF_056541705.1. Lineage (NCBI taxonomy): Bacteria > Pseudomonadati > Pseudomonadota > Alphaproteobacteria > Rhodobacterales > Roseobacteraceae > Ruegeria > Ruegeria sp. AG1. The sequence continues at coordinate 5,177 of NZ_JBQFYU010000028.1, forward strand.
GACCCGGATATCCACTGGTCGGCCATGTCGGGGCATGTGTCGACCTTTGTGGTCAATGGCGGGCGCTACGACAACATTTTCTGGACCGAGAAGTTCAACGACGGGATGCAGCATGTTCTGGACCATATCGAAACCGCGCATCCCGTGACCCTATCCGAGATCCCGAGGTTCAACGAATCCGAAGGCCACGGACCCAGGCGCGCTCACCCGGTTGAGGACTATTTCGACGATCTTTCGATGCATCTTGTCTATGAGATCTACAAACAGGATTTCGAGCTGTTCAAATACGATTTCGAAAACCCGGCGAACAAGATGCCGGTGGGTGAGATCGACTTGGATGAAATCCACGCGAAACTCGGGTCGTAGTCATAGCATATTTGGGTCAGGGGAACGCTCCCGCCCATCGTCAATGTCTCTGACGAGACATCTCCTCTGGTTGGGCCCGGCGCCGCGCAAAGCGCGGCGCC
>NZ_JBQFYU010000029.1:0-4473 GCF_056541705.1 Ruegeria sp. AG1
AACCCCGCCTTTCGGCGGGGGTTTGTTGTTTTATTCTGCGGCTTCTTCGTAAGCTTCCATTGGTGGGCATGTGCAGACAAGGTTTCGGTCTCCGTATGCGTTGTCGACGCGGTTGACGGGGGACCAGTATTTGTCGACGCCCATGGAGCCCGGCGGGAAGCAGGCCTGTTCGCGGGTGTAGGGGCGGTCCCAGTCGCCGACCAGATCGCGCACCGTGTGGGGGGCGTTTTTCAGCGGGTTGTTCTCCGCGTCGATCTTGCCATCGATGATGTCCTGCGCCTCGGCCCGGATCGAGAGCATGGCGTCGCAGAAACGGTCCAGCTCGTCCTTGGGTTCGGACTCGGTGGGCTCCACCATCAGCGTGCCCGCCACCGGCCAGGACATGGTCGGGGCGTGGAAGCCGCTGTCGACCAGACGTTTGGCGACGTCATCCACGGTGACATGCGCCGCCTCGTCCAGCGGACGGGTGTCGAGGATGCATTCATGCGCCACACGACCGGTCTCGGAGGTGTAGAGGATCGGATAGGCATCCTGCAGACGCGCCGCGATGTAGTTGGCGTTCAGGATCGCCACTTTGGTCGCCTGCGTCAGACCCGCGCCACCCATCAGCAGCACATAGGCCCAGCTGACCGGCAGGATCGAGGGCGAGCCGAAGGGCGCCGCCGAGACCGGACCCACGGCGGTGCCGTATTCCGGATGACCGGGCAGGTGTTCCTCCAGATGCGCCTTGACGCCGATCGGACCCATGCCGGGACCGCCACCGCCATGCGGGATGCAGAAGGTCTTGTGCAGGTTCAGGTGGCTGACGTCGCCGCCAATGTCACCGGGACGCGACAGACCCACCATGGCGTTCATGTTGGCGCCGTCGATATAGACCTGACCGCCGTGATCATGGGTGATCTGGCAGACCTCCTGCACGGTGGTCTCGAACACGCCATGGGTCGAGGGGTAGGTGATCATGCAACCGGCCAGATGATCCGAGTGCTTCTCGGCCTTGGCGCGGAAGTCGTTCAGATCAATGTTGCCATTCTCATCCGCCTGCACCGGGACAACCTGCCAGCCCACCATCTGCGCCGAGGCCGGGTTGGTCCCGTGCGCCGAGGTTGGGATCAGGCAGACATTGCGGTGCCCTTCGCCGCGGGCGAAGTGATAGTTGCGGATGGTCAGCAGGCCTGCATATTCGCCCTGCGCACCCGAGTTGGGCTGCTGCGAGATCGCGTCATAGCCGGTGATCTGGCACAGCTTGTCGTTCAGATCGGCAATCATCTCGTGATAGCCCTGCGCCTGATCTTCGGGGCAGAACGGGTGCAGATTGCCGAACTCGGGCCAGGTGACCGGGATCATCTCGATCGTGGCGTTCAGCTTCATGGTGCACGAGCCCAGCGGGATCATCGCCCGGTCCAGCGCCAGGTCGCGGTCGGCCAGACGGCGCATATAGCGGGTCATCTCGGCCTCGGCCCGGTTCTTGTGGAAGATCTCGTGGGTCAGATACGGCGTCTCGCGCAGCGCGTAGTCCGGCAGGCGGTACTGCTTGTTCGAACTGTCGTCTGTCTTGTCGATGCCAAAGGCCCCCCAGACAGCCTCGATGGTCTCGGGGCGGGTCTGTTCGTCCAGGCTGATGCCCACTTTCGTCTCGCCGACCTTGCGCAGGTTGACGCCCCGGGCGACGGCGGCCTCCATGACGGTCTTCTGCAGGTGGCCGACCTCAACGGTGATGGTGTCGAAGAACACCTCGGGTTCGACCGAGAAGCCCGCCTCTTCCAGACCGGCGGCCAGGCGCGAGGTCTTGCGGTGTACCGATTGCGCGATGGCCTTGATGCCGTCGGGGCCGTGATAGACCGCATACATCGAGGCAATCACCGCCAGCAGCGCCTGCGCAGTACAGACATTCGAGTTCGCTTTCTCGCGGCGAATATGTTGCTCGCGGGTTTGCAGAGCGAGGCGATACGCTTTGTTACCGCGGCTGTCGATCGACACCCCGATGATCCGGCCCGGCATGGACCGCTTCAGCTTGTCGGTGGTCGCCATATAGGCGGCGTGCGGGCCGCCATAGCCCATCGGAACGCCAAAGCGCTGGGTCGAGCCGATGGCAATGTCGGCGCCCATCTCACCCGGTGACTTCAGCAGCGCCAGCGACAGGATGTCGGCAGCAACGATGGCGATGGCTTTGTGTTCGTGCAGCGCTGCGATTTCCTTGGTGAAGTCGCGCACATGGCCGTGGGTGCCGGGGTATTGGAAGATCGCGCCAAAGACGGCACCTGCGTCCAGCGTGTCCGGATCAGCCACCTGCACGTCGATGCCCAAGGGTTCAGCACGGGTTTTAATGACTGCGATGGTTTGCGGGTGGCAGTTCTTGTCAACAAAGAAGGCCGCGTTGTTGGCTTTCGAACGCCCGCCGCGCTTGGCCATCGCCATGGCTTCGGCCGCAGCTGTGGCTTCGTCCAGCAAGGACGCGTTCGCCACGTCCAGCCCGGTCAGGTCGCTGACCATGGTCTGGAAGTTCAGAAGCGCCTCAAGACGGCCCTGGCTGATCTCGGGCTGATAAGGTGTGTAGGCGGTGTACCAGGCCGGGTTTTCCAGAATGTTGCGCAGGATCGGCGCAGGCGTGGTGGTGCCGTAATAGCCCTGACCGATCAGCGAGGTCAGAACCTTGTTCTTGCTCGCCACCTCTTTCATGTAGAACAGCGCATCGCGCTCGGTCATCGCCGGGCCCCAGTCCAGCGGCTCTTTCTGGCGGATCGCCAGCGGAACGGTGGCGTCGATCAGTTGGTCCAGCGTCTTGAAGCCGATCACCTTGAGCATGTCGCGCATCTCGGTCGGGCTGGGACCGATATGGCGGCGATTGGCAAAGTCATAGGCTTCGTAGTCAGTCAGTTTGAAAGCCATTGCAGCGCTCCTATGAATAAGTCAGGTCGGGCGGAGACCACGCAGGCCCCCGATACATCATCACGAGCCGGTCCGGCCCGAACGGGCGGAGCCCTGTGCAGGGCTCCGGTCTGGATCAGCCGATGAAGTCCTTGTAACCGGCCTCATCCATCAGATCTTCCAGCTGCGACGCGTCGGTGATCTTGATCTTGTAAATCCATGCCTCACCTTCGGGGTCTTCGTTCAGCGCGCCAGGATTGTCGGCCAGCGCCTCGTTGACCTCGACGATCTCGCCATCAACCGGGGCATAGAGCTCGGACGCCGCCTTGACGGATTCGATCACGCCGATCTCGCCGTCTTTCTCGAACTCGTCACCCACTTCCTGCTGCTCCACGAAGACCACATCGCCCAGCTGCTCGGCGGCATGTTTGGTGATGCCCAGAGTGGCTGTGTCGCCATTCACGTCGATCCACTCGTGCTCTTCGGAATAATAGGTTGCCATCTTGTCTCTCTCCTGACTTCAACGCTTGTAATTCTGGGTGACGAAGGGCAGCGCCACGATCTCGGCCGGTTGTGGCTTGCCCCGAATGATCAGATTGACGGTCTCGCCCGGCTCACCATGGCCTGCGGACACATAGCCCATCGCAACGGGGCCACCGACCGTCGGGCCAAACCCGCCCGAGGTGATCTGGCCAATGGTGTTGCCTTCCGTGCACTGGATCTCAACGCCCTGACGCGCAGGCGCGCGGCCCTCGGGCTTGATGCCTACCAGCTTGCGGGATGCGCCCTCGGCCAGTTCGCGCTGGATGCGCTCGGCCCCCGGGAACCCGCCCTCTTCTTTGCGGCGCTTCTGGATCGCCCAGCTCAGCGAGGCTTCGATCGGCGAGGTGCTCTGGTCAATGTCATTGCCATAGAGGCACAGCCCGGCCTCCAGCCGCAGGCTGTCGCGCGCGCCCAGACCGGCCGCTTCACAATCCTCATGCGCCAGGAAGGCGCGGGTGATCTCAATCGCCTTGTCCTCGGGGATCGAGATCTCGTACCCGTCCTCACCGGTATAGCCCAGGCGCGAGATACGGCATTCGACGCCGTTGATATCGGCCACGGTGGTTTCCATGAACTTCAGATCGCGGGCGGGCGGGCAAAGCTCACCCACAACGTTCTCCGCTGCGGGGCCTTGCACGGCGACCAGCGCGCGGTCGAATATCTCGGTCACTTCGACGCCTTCGAGGTGCTCGCGCATATGCGGAATGTCCTGATGGCGCAGCGCCGCGTTCACCACCACAAAGTAGTGATCCCCCGCGTTCGACACAATCAGGTCATCCATGATCCCGCCGTCTTCATTCGTAAAGAACCCGTACCGCGCCTTGCCTTCCTTCAACGTTGCATAGGCCTGCGGGCAAAGCGCCTCAAGCTTCTCGCCCACATTCTCACCGCGCAGGATCACCTGACCCATATGGCTCACATCAAACACCGCCGCCTTCTCACGACACTGCTTATGCTCCCCCATAATCCCCAACGGATATTGAACAGGCATCTCCCAGCCCGCAAAATCAACCATCTTTCCACCCAACTCAACGTGAAGAGAGTAAAGTGGAGTGCGATTCAGTG
>NZ_JBQFYU010000030.1:0-3212 GCF_056541705.1 Ruegeria sp. AG1
TCTCAAAACTAGATAACGTAAGGCTACTTACCGAGTAAATAAATTCTGTTGGTTAAGTCCTCGAACGATTAGTATCCGTCAGCTCCACACGTCACCGTGCTTCCACCTCGGACCTATCAACCTTGTCATCTTCAAGGGTTCTTACTTCCATAAAGGAATGGGAAATTTCATCTCGAGGGGGGCTTCATGCTTAGATGCTTTCAGCACTTATCCCTTCCGCACATAGCTACCCAGCGATGCCTTTGGCAAGACAACTGGTACACCAGCGGTGCGTCCATCCCGGTCCTCTCGTACTAAGGACAGCTCCTCTCAAATTTCCTGCGCCCACGACGGATAGGGACCGAACTGTCTCACGACGTTCTGAACCCAGCTCGCGTACCGCTTTAATGGGCGAACAGCCCAACCCTTGGGACCGACTACAGCCCCAGGATGCGATGAGCCGACATCGAGGTGCCAAACCTCCCCGTCGATGTGGACTCTTGGGGGAGATAAGCCTGTTATCCCCGGGGTAGCTTTTATCCGTTGAGCGATGGCCCTTCCATGCGGAACCACCGGATCACTAAGCCCGACTTTCGTCCCTGCTCGACTTGTAGGTCTCGCAGTCAAGCTCCCTTGTGCCTTTACACTCTGCGAATGATTTCCAACCATTCTGAGGGAACCTTTGGGCGCCTCCGTTACCTTTTAGGAGGCGACCGCCCCAGTCAAACTGCCCACCTGACACTGTCTCCCAAGCCGCTAAGGCTTGCGGGTTAGAATTTCAATACAGCCAGGGTAGTATCCCAAGGTCGCCTCCATGGAAGCTGGCGCTCCCACTTCTCCGGCTCCTACCTATCCTGTACAAGCTATACCAAAATTCAATATCAGGCTACAGTAAAGCTCCACGGGGTCTTTCCGTCCTGTCGCGGGTAACCTGCATCTTCACAGGTACTATAATTTCACCGAGTCTCTCGTTGAGACAGTGCCCAGATCGTTACGCCTTTCGTGCGGGTCGGAACTTACCCGACAAGGAATTTCGCTACCTTAGGACCGTTATAGTTACGGCCGCCGTTTACTGGGGCTTCAATTCGAAGCTTCGCTTCAAGCTAACCTCTCCTCTTAACCTTCCAGCACCGGGCAGGCGTCAGCCCCTATACTTCGCCTTTTCGGCTTTGCAGAGACCTGTGTTTTTGCTAAACAGTCGCCTGGGCCTATTCACTGCGGCTCTCGCGGGCTTACACCCACAAGAGCACCCCTTCTCCCGAAGTTACGGGGTCATTTTGCCGAGTTCCTTAACGAGAGTTCTCTCGCTCACCTTAGGATTCTCTCCTCGCCTACCTGTGTCGGTTTGCGGTACGGGCACCCGGATTCTCGCTAGAAGCTTTTCTTGGCAGTGTGAAATCAGGAACTTCGGTACTTAAATTTCCCTCGCCAATCACAACTTGAGGTTATGGTCATAAGGATTTGCCTCACGACCCCTCTTATTGCTTGGACGCGGACGACCAGCGCCGCGCTTACCCTATCCTCCTGCGTCACTCCATCACTCAAACGAATCCATAGGTGGTACAGGAATATCAACCTGTTGTCCATCGCCTACGCCTTTCGGCCTCAGCTTAGGTCCCGACTAACCCTGAGCGGACGAGCCTTCCTCAGGAAACCTTAGGCATTCGGTGGATGGGATTCTCACCCATCTTTCGCTACTCATACCGGCATTCTCACTTCTAAACGCTCCACCAGTCCTCTCGGTCTAGCTTCTACGCATTTAGAACGCTCTCCTACCATAGACTCTAACAGAGTCTATCCGCAGTTTCGGTGATACGTTTAGCCCCGGTACATTTTCGGCGCAGAGTCACTCGACCAGTGAGCTATTACGCACTCTTTAAATGGTGGCTGCTTCTAAGCCAACATCCTGGTTGTCTATGCAACTCCACATCCTTTTCCACTTAACGTATACTTTGGGACCTTAACTGGCGGTCTGGGCTGTTTCCCTTTTGACCACGGATCTTAGCACTCGTAGTCTGACTCCCAAGCATAAGTATTTGGCATTCGGAGTTTATCTGAATTCGGTAACCCGATGAGGGCCCCTAGTCCAAACAGTGCTCTACCTCCAATACTCTTATCTTGAGTCTAGCCCTAAAGCTATTTCGGAGAGAAGCAGCTATCTCCAAGTTCGATTGGAATTTCTCCGCTACCCACACCTCATCCCCGCACTTTTCAACGTGCGTGGGTCCGGGCCTCCAGTAAGTGTTACCTTACCTTCACCCTGGACATGGGTAGATCACCTGGTTTCGGGTCTACGACCCTATACTTATTCGCCCTATTCAGACTCGCTTTCGCTACGGCTCCAGTTTCCACTTTAACCTTGCATAGGATCGTAACTCGCCGGTTCATTCTACAAAAGGCACGCCATCACACATAATTGTGCTCTGACTACTTGTAAGCACACGGTTTCAGGTACTCTTTCACTCCCCTTCCGGGGTACTTTTCACCTTTCCCTCACGGTACTGGTTCACTATCGGTCACTAGGGAGTATTTAGCCTTGGGAGATGGTCCTCCCAGCTTCCGACGGAATTTCACGTGTTCCGCCGTACTCAGGATCCACTCAGGAGAGAACGAGAGTTTTGATTACAGGGTTGTTACCTTCTCTGACGGACCTTTCCAGATCGCTTCATCTACTCCGTTCTTTTATCACTCCGTATTGAGTGTCCTACAACCCCAAGAGGCAAGCCTCTTGGTTTGGGCTCTTCCCGTTTCGCTCGCCGCTACTCAGGGAATCGAAGTTTCTTTCTCTTCCTCCAGGTACTTAGATGTTTCAGTTCCCTGGGTGTGCCTTCCTTACCCTATGAATTCAGATAAGGATCCTCTTCCATTACGAAGAGGGGGTTTCCCCATTCGGAAATCTCCGGATCAAAGCTTACTTACAGCTCCCCGAAGCATATCGGTGTTAGTCCCGTCCTTCATCGGCTCCTAGTGCCAAGGCATCCACCGTGCGCCCTTTCTAACTTAACCGTTAAAAAGATATAAATTTCAGTAATGAGCGATCATTACATCCATTTTAATGTTTACTCGGTATTTTTTGCCTTACATTGTTATCTAGTTTTCAAAGAACGAATAATGATTGAGAGTATTGAACCCTCAAAACTGACAAGACAAAGACGTTTGTCACACATTTACGTGTGTTCCATAAATTGTCTAGCTTCGGCTCCTCAAAAATGCTATCGCATTTTCTTCGTGCG
>NZ_JBQFYU010000031.1:0-3074 GCF_056541705.1 Ruegeria sp. AG1
TGTTGCTGGGGCTGGTCTTCAACGTTCTAAATTTTGAAAACGGTCAGGGCACCATCAGTTTCAGTGCCTATTGGCAGATGGTCATACGTGGAGGCTTTCTATTTGCGGTCATCCTTTTACAGTCTCGGGTTATTGCCAGGCAGCAGAAGGTCTTGGGTTCGTGAATCGCATAGAAAGTGTTTCAGCGCGGCTGTTCAACGTTCCGCTCGCAGAGGTCCTCGTCGATGCCAAACATGGGGATCACACGTTTTTTCAATTGATCACGGTCACCATTCAAACCTCGGATGGGGTCGAGGGGGTCGGGTATACCTATACCGGGGGCAAGGGTGGTCACGCCATTCTGGCGATGATCAAGCATGACCTGGCACCGTTCCTTGTAGGACAAGACGCCGAACAGATCGAAAGCCTGTACGATGCCATGCAGTGGCACGTGCACTACGTCGCACGGGGCGGGATCGCCTCGTTTGCCATCTCGGCCGTGGATATTGCACTGTGGGATATTCGCGGCAGAACGCAGAATGCGCCATTGTGGCAGATGGCCGGTGGAGCGTCGAAAAGGTGCAAGGCCTATGCCGGCGGGATCGACCTGAATTTCTCGTTGGAGAAACTGCTGCGTCAGACCGAAGGGTACCTTGCGCGTGGGTTCAACGCAGTCAAGATCAAGGTCGGTCAACCAGACCTGGCCGACGATCTTGCACGTGCCCGGGCGGTGCGCGAGATGCTGGGGCCGGATCGGTTCTTCATGGTCGATGCGAATTACTCTATGAGTGTCGAACAGGCCATCGTCGCTGCCAGAGGGTTCGCCGACTGCGATATCCTGTGGTTCGAGGAACCGACAATTCCAGACGACTACAAAGGTTATGGCCGAATTGTCGAAGCGACGGGCGTTCCCCTTGCCATGGGTGAAAACCTGCACACCATACACGAATTTGAATACGCCATTGATGACGCGAAACTGAGTTTTATCCAGCCCGATGCCTCAAACTGCGGTGGAATCACCGGCTGGCTGCGCGTGGCCGCGCTAAGCGCACAGCACGGTATTCCGGTTTGTAGTCATGGGATGCAGGAGCTGCACGTCAGCCTTGTTTCTGCGCAATCCAACGCAGGCTGGCTAGAAGTACACTCATTCCCGATAGACCAGTACACGACCCGTCCACTAGTTGTCGAAGACCGTCTGGCCGTGGCCCCGGATGCCCCGGGAACCGGAGTGGAATTCGACTGGGACAAATTGAATGCGGAACACAAGGAGATGCGTAGATGACGACCCAGACGATCACTGCCGCATACTACAGGGGTGAAAAGAGCTTTGCAGTAGAGCAAGCCCAAGCGATAGAGCCGGGTCCCGGCGAGGCTGCCATTCGTGTTGCCTATTGTGGGATTTGCGGGACGGATATGCACGTCTACCACGGCAACATGGATGCCCGCGTCGGCCTGAACCGGGTGATTGGGCATGAGATGTCAGGTGTCGTCGAAGCGGTGGGCGAGGGCGTCGATACGGTCGAACCCGGCCAGAAGGTCGTTGTCCGACCGCTTGATCACTGCGGCGAATGCCCGGCTTGCAAGCGGGGGCATCAGCATATCTGTCAGAATCTCAAGTTTCTCGGCCTCGACACCGATGGTGCCATGCAAGAGATCTGGACCGTTCCGGCCCACACGTTGCACGTTCTTCCGGACGACTTGCGCATGGATCACGCGGCGCTGATCGAGCCAGTCGCCGTTGCCTGCCACGATGTGCGCTTGTCTGGCCTGCAACCTGGAGAGGACGTTGTCGTCATCGGCGGTGGCCCGATCGGCATCCTGGTTGCCATGGTTGCCCGGGATGCGGGTGGAAATGTCGTGATTTCCGAAGTGAATCCGAACCGTCTTGCGATAGCTGAAAAACTTGGCTTTGACACGATCAACCCAACCGAAACCGATCTGGTGTCCACAATCAACGTGCGCACGGGCAACAAAGGGGCAGATGTGGTTTTCGAGGTGTCGGGAACGCAGCCCGGTGTTGATGCGATGACCGCCGTTGCCGCGACGCGGGCTCGGATCGTGATGGTCGCGATCCATGCCCAAAAGCCCCAGATCGACCTGTTCCAGTTCTTCTGGCGAGAGCTGCAACTGATCGGTGCTAGGGTCTATGAGCCAGAGGATTACGAGAAAGCCATCGCAGTTGTCGCCTCGGGCGGAGTGGACGCGGATGTCGTGATTACTGACGTCAGCCCTCTGGCAGACATTCAGGCCGCGTTTGAAGCACTGGATCGCAGTCCAACCGCAATGAAAAGCCTGATCGAAGTAGGACCGCATTCATGAGTGTTTTGCAAAGTTTCGACCTGGCGGGAAAGACGGCCCTTGTGACTGGGTGCAAACGCGGTATTGGGCGTGGCATGGCCGAGGCATTGGCATCGGCCGGAGCCGATATTATCGGAGTGTCCGCCTCGCTCGAGCTGTCCGGGTCGGATGTCGAAAAAACCGTGACGGCGATGGGGCGCAATTTCCGGGCGTACCAATGCGACTTCTCGGATCGCGCCGCGCTGCATGGGTTCATTGATAAGTTGAGGGTCGACGGACAAACCCCTGATATCCTTGTCAACAATGCTGGCACAATCAAACGCAAACCCGCCGCCGAACACCCGGACGACTGGTGGGACGAAGTGATTGAGGTCAACCTGTCCTCGCAGTTCGTTCTGTCTCGCGAGATTGGCAAGGACATGCTGGTGCGCGGCTCTGGGAAGATCATCTTCACTGCATCGCTGCTGACATTTCAGGGCGGCATTACTGTGCCGGGATATGCGGCCTCGAAAGGTGGGATTGGACAGCTGACCAAGGCTTTGGCCAACGAATGGGCCGGGCAGGGCGTGAACGTGAATGCGATTGCGCCTGGCTACATCGCGACCGACAACACCCAAGCGCTGCGGGATGATCCGGTCCGGTCGAAGTCGATCCTCGAACGAACACCCCAAGGCCGTTGGGGTACGCCTGATGATTTTGCCGGACCGGTGGTCTTTCTGGCCTCTGCCGCGTCGGACTTCGTCAACGGTGAAATCCTTGTAGTCGACGGGGGCTGGATGGGGCGGTAGCACCGCCAA
>NZ_JBQFYU010000032.1:0-2769 GCF_056541705.1 Ruegeria sp. AG1
GAGGTCTTCGCCAATGCGGCCCATGTGACCACGCTGGATCTGGTCAACAACCGCCTGGTCGCCAACCCGATGGAGCCGCGCGTGGCGGTGGGTGAGTATAGGCGGGGCACGGATGAGTACACGCTCTATACGACCTCGCAGAACCCGCATGTGATCCGCTTGCTGATGTGCGCCTTCGTGCTGGGTCTGCCCGAGCATAAGGTCCGCGTGGTGGCCCCGGATGTGGGCGGCGGTTTTGGCACCAAGATTTTCCACTATGCGGAAGAGGCGTTCTGTACCTTCGCCGCCAAGGCCTGCAACCGGCCCGTGAAGTGGACCTCCAGCCGGTCCGAGGCGTTCATGTCGGACGCCCATGGCCGGGATCATGTCAGCAAAATCGAACTGGCGCTGGATGCAGACAATAACTTCATCGGGTTGCGGACCAACACCTACGCGAACCTTGGAGCGTATCTGTCGACCTTCTCCAGCTCCGTGCCAACCTGGCTGCACGGCACGCTGATGGCGGGCAATTACAAGACGCCGGTCATTCAGGTGAATGTGAAGGCGATGTTCACCAATACGGTGCCGGTGGATGCCTATCGCGGCGCGGGCCGGCCCGAGGCGACGTTCCAGTTGGAACGCGTGGTGGACAAGGCCGCGCGCGAGCTAGGCGTCGATCCGATTGCCCTGCGCCGTCAGAACTTCATCACCCAGTTCCCCTATGACACGCCGGTCGCGCTGACCTATGACACCGGGGATTACAACGGGACCATGGATAAGCTGGAAGCCGCGGCTGATCTGCCCGGTTTTGCCGCACGCCGTGCGGCAAGCGAGGCCAAGGGCAAGCTGCGCGGTCTGGGCATCAACTGCTATATCGAGGCGTGCGGCATTGCGCCCTCGAACATCGTTGGCATGCTGGGGGCCCGGGCGGGTCTCTATGATGCGGCGACCGTGCGGGTGAATGCCACCGGATCGATCAGCGTCATGGTTGGCGCGCATAGCCATGGGCAGGGGCATGAGACTGCCTTCCCGCAGGTTGTGGCCGACATGATCGGCATTGATGAATCGATGGTCGAGATCGTGCATGGCGACACTTCGAAGATCCCGTTCGGCATGGGCACCTATGGCTCGCGCTCGCTGGCGGTCTGTGGCTCGGCCATGGTGAAGGCCACTGAGAAGGTGATCGACAAGGCCAAGAAGATTGCCGCCCACCTGCTGGAGGCGTCTGAGGCCGATATTGAGTTGAAGGACGGTCAGTTCAGCGTCGCGGGCACCGACAAGTCGGTGGCCTGGGGCGATGTAACCCTGACAGCCTACGTGCCGCATAACTTCCCGCTGGAGGTTGAGCCGGGGCTGGAGGAGACCGCGTTCTATGATCCGGCCAACTTCACCTTCCCCTCGGGCGCCTATGCCTGCGAGGTCGAGGTCGACCCGGAAACCGGTCAGGTCAGCGTCGAAGCCTTCACCGCGGCGGATGACTTTGGCAACATCGTCAACCCGATGATCGTGGATGGCCAGGTTCATGGCGGTATTGGCCAGGGTATCGGCCAGGCGCTGCTGGAGAACTGCGCCTATGACGAGAATGGCCAGCTGCTGAGCGCGTCCTTCATGGATTACGCCATGCCGCGCGCTGATGATGTGCCCTTCTACGGCGTCGATCATTCCAGCCAGACACCCTGTACGCATAACCCGTTGGGTGTGAAGGGCTGTGGTGAGGCCGGGGCAATTGGCTCTCCGCCGGCGGTGGTCAATGCGGTTCTGGATGCGATGAATTCGGGCGGCAAGGCGGTGGATCACATCGATATGCCAGTAAGCCCGTCGCGCGTCTGGGCGGCGATGAACAGCTGAGTTGAGAGGGCGGACCGGGGGCCAGCCCCCGGACCCCCGAGGTATTTTTAGCCAGATGAAGAGCGGATCTGCGCTCTTCGGAAAGGAAAAGCGGAATGTACAGTTTCGAGTTTGAAAAGCCCTCGAGCATTGCCGACGCGGTTGCTGCGTTGGGGGCCGAGGATGCGCAGCCATTGGGTGGGGGTCAGACGCTGATCCCGACGCTGAAGCAGCGCCTGGCGGCCCCTTCGGTGCTGGTCAGCATGGGTGGGATTGCCGAGATGCAGGGTGTCTGTGTCGAGGATGACGGCTCGGTCGTCATTGGCGGGGCGACGCCCCATGCCACGGTGGCGCGTGAAGCGGCGGGGTCGTATCCGGCGCTGGCGGCCTTGGCGGGTCAGATCGGTGATCCGGCGGTGCGCAATCGCGGCACCATTGGCGGGTCGGTGGCCAATAATGATCCGGCGGCCTGTTATCCGGCGGGCGTGCTGGGCTCGGGCGCAACCATCGTGACCAACGCGCGGCAGATCGCGGCGGACGACTTCTTTCAGGGCATGTTTGCCACCGCGCTGGATGAGGGTGAGATCATCACCTCGGTCCGGTTCCCGGTGCCTCAAGCGGCAAGCTATCAGAAGTTCCTGCAGCCTGCGTCCCGATTTGCCCTGGTCGGTGTCTACGTGGCGCGCTTTGCGGATGGTGTCCGTGTCGCCGTGACCGGCGCCAGCGAAGACGGCGTGTTCCGGTGGGCCGAGGCCGAAGAGGCCTTGAACAAATCCTTCAACGCCGAGGCGTTGATGGGGCTGAGCGTCAACCCGATGAACATGATCGCCGACCTGCATGGCAGCAAAACCTACCGCGCGCATCTCGTCAGCGTCATGACAAAACGCGCCGTCCAAAACTGCTCGTAAACACAGAAACAACAAACCCAAAAGCCCCGGGCAAAACCCCGGGGCTTTTGCTATG
>NZ_JBQFYU010000033.1:0-1888 GCF_056541705.1 Ruegeria sp. AG1
AAAGCGCCGCCCTGTGTTTTGGCGGCGCTTTGATTGTTTGTGTTTTGGTGCGTTTATTCTGCGGCCTGTGGTGCCTCGGCGTGTTTGTCACGCTGGCTGTCGCGGAACAGTGCCTTGGCGAGGGCGACCATCATCAGGCCCATCACCATGGTAAATGGCAGCGCGCCGATGATCATCGCGTTGCGCAGAGCGTCCATCGGGTTGTTCTCACCCGCCGCAAGGATCAGCGCGCCGATCACGGCCAACAGGATCAGACCCCAGATGATGCGGTGCTTGATGCCCGTCTCCTGGCTGCCGCCCGACATGATCGTGTTCATCACAAGGATGCCCGAATCCGCCGAGGTCACCAGGAAAGTCATGATCAGGATCACACACATCACGTTCAGCATCGACAACAGACCACCGTCGATCATGTAGGACAGCGTCACGAACAGCTTGTTGGTGTTCGATGCCCCGATGATCGCGCCTCCGGCTTCACCGGCCAGTTCCAGATCAATCGCGGTGCCGCCCAGAACCGTCATCCACGCAAAGCAGACCAGTGCCGGTGCGAAGACACAGCCCAGGATGAACTCACGCACGGTGCGGCCCTTCGAGATGCGTGCCAGGAACAGGCCCACAAAGGGCGAGAACGCAATCCACCAGGCCCAGTAGAACGTGGTCCAGCCTGCCTGCCAGCCAAACTGACGACCCTGCTCACCGGCGGCATAGGCCGCGGCCAGAGTGGCCTCGTCGAGTTCCGCTGCTGCGCCTTCCAGGCCGCTCTTGAAGCCGTCATAGCTGCCCCAGGCATTGGTCGCGCCACCCATCAGGGCATCCGCATGGGCCTGAGCCTCGGCCGGCAGAGCCGCCGCAAACGCCTCGGCCGAGAGCGGACCATAGGCGCCAAAGCTCAGCGACAGGAAGTGCAGGATGTAGTCCACCAGCGCGGTGCCATAGGTGGTCATCGCAAAGACGAACGAGCCGAAGACGACAAATGTGCCCAGCAGGATGATCGACAGCACCAAGTTCAGGTTCGACAGGTACTTAACACCCCGTCCAACACCCGACACAGCCGAGATGATCGACAGGCCCATGATCACCAGCAGACCTGCAATCAGACCAACCTTCGACGGGGTCGGAACCTCGCCGTTCAGGTCCATGATCCACTCCATCCCGGTGATCGCATAGACACCGTCGATGAACTGGCTGACGCCATAGCCGATGGTCACCGATACACCCAGGATTGTTGCCACAACGCCGAGAACGTCGACCACATGGCCCAGAAAGCCGTTCATCAGCTTGCCGAACAGCGGCGTCAGCGCCGAGCGTATGGTCAGTGGCATGTTGCGCGTATAGGCGTAATAGGCCAGCGAAAGGCCAGTCACCACATAGATCGCCCAGGCGTGGAAGCCGTAGTGCAGATAGGTGTAGCGATAGGCCGACTGAACCGCCTCGGGCTCATTGCCCGGCACGTCGCCCGCGACAACCACGGGGTTCGAACCCCACAGGCCCAGAGGCTCGGCGGTGGCGAACACCATCAGACCCACACCCAGACCCGCCCCGAACATCATCGAGAACCATGAGAAGTTGGAGAACTCGGGCTTTTCGCCGGGCGTGCCCATCACCCGCTTGCCGGTGGCCGGCAGCAGCGCAACGATGGCCAGAAAGAAGAAAAACAGACCTACGATGATGACGTAGAAGCTATTGAAGACCTCCAGAATCTGAGAGTTCCAGCTGCCCAGAGTGCTGTTCGCATTCGCCGGAAAAATCAGCGCCCAAAGCACAAGGGCTACCATCACACCCTTACTGATCAGCGCAATCGGAACGCTGTTATTCTCATAAAAACCGCTATCCGCGGTCTTAATGTCCAAATCCGTAAACGGTTCTTTAATCGACATCAATTTCCTCC
>NZ_JBQFYU010000034.1:0-1629 GCF_056541705.1 Ruegeria sp. AG1
CTCACGTCGATACCTCGCTCGTGCAGCAGATCTTCGACATTTCGAAGCGAAAGCGGGAAGCGGATGTACAACATCACCGCAAGGCGGATGATCTCGGGGCTGGTTTTAAAGTACTTGAAAGAGGCAGGTCTGGGCATTGGCAAAAGCTACGCAACCGCTCGGACCCGTTCAACCAAAGTTCTTCTTACAAGACCTCTCGAAAGTCCGGGGCCTGACGATCCGCACACTATGCCTGATGATCAGCCCCAGCCTGATCCGCTGGATGACATCTTAGATACGAGCGTGCCGCAGCAGGATAATGACGGCACGCAAACGACTAGCTGACCACCCGCACCCTGAACCTTTTGCAGGCGTACGTGCCCGCGCGTGGTCCACACACCTCCCGGAGTGTTAGGAAAAACAAAATGTGCCCGCTTGGATCCAAACGGGCACTTCTTCAGTTCTTTTGGCCCCTTATGCGATTGTGTCGTACGCGCTTGGGGCGAAAATGAAGTCGGTTTCATCCAGATCCAGGTTGAAAGCCTGCACGTAGATGCTCTGTTCTTCTCCAAGGTGAATTGTAGCACCGAACAGGGATGTTTCGATCATATCGGATAGCTCGTCGAAGCCCGAGATCCCGGCACCGGACAGATCGATTGTGTCCTGTCCTTGCTGGAACCTTAGAATTTTGTCATGCCCATCGCCCAAGTTGAAGATGAACGTGTCTGCTCCAAGACCGCCAGCCAACAGGTCATTGTCGGCCCCGCCGGTGATCATGTCATCGCCCCTGCCGCCGCTTAGGTAGTCGGCCCCTTCGTCGCCGTAGAGGCTGTCATCTCCGCGCCCTCCAAATACCTTGTCTTTCCCAAGACCCCCAAAACCGACATCGTCACCACGGCCCAGAAGGATCTTGTCATTTCCGCCATTTCCGTCGACGAAATCATTGTCTCGTCCGGTCCGAACGTAGTCTGACTGATCGCCTTTGATCAGGAAATCAACGTCATTTGAGCCGTCGGATTGCAGCAAATCTGCCGGTAGAAGAACCCCGTCCAGCACATGCGCAACGCCATTGCTGGCCGGTACGTCCGTTGCGATCAGATTCGGATCCGCGATGTCGGGATCCGCATCCACCGGCGTCGTGCCATCGACGCCAAGCGTGGCGCCATCCAGCAAGGTCTGGATCGAGGTTGCGTTCAGCACCTCATCTGAGCCCAATTCGCCGGGGGCCACGTGGTATTGCAGAACACTCTGCAAGAGTCCGATTGCATCGCCTCCATTCAGAAGTGCAAGAGCTTCTACCAGATAGTCGAACGCGCCTGCTTCATCCCCTCCCTCAAAGCCTAACGCCTGACTTAGCGCGACGAAGGCGGCATCGTTCGGAGCGAAAACGGTGAGGCTGGCATCAGGATCGTCAAGGGCTTCGACCAGGCCTGCAGCCTGAACCGCATTGAACAGGATGTCGAAATCTGTCGCATCGTCGTCGAAGACACCGCCACTTGCCGCAACGATTCCAGCAAGGGTCGGATCGGTGGGCTCGACGGGCTCATTGCCGGGAATGTCGATGGGCAGCAGGACGCGGTCGATGACCTGAATGGTGCCGTTGGAGGCCGCGATGTCCGGTGCAACGATGTTGGGGTTGTCGATATCGGG
>NZ_JBQFYU010000035.1:0-1130 GCF_056541705.1 Ruegeria sp. AG1
ACAGCGATGCGCCAACTGTGTGACGTGACCGTTGAACGTGACGGGTTGGGGAATGCGGAACCATTGCCAGCCATCTATCCAAAGCCCTTAGCCTCTGTGGTCGGGAAAGGCGACGAAGGTAAGCGTGAGTTTGTCCCGCTGAGCTGGGGCTTTCGTACGACAAAGAAGTCAAAGAAAACTGGTGCTGTTATCCAACCAGGGGCCTGGAACAACGCACGTGATGACAAGGTTCGCTCAAACGGTTTGTGGAAACAGAGCTTTGAGGAGCGGCGTTGCCTCGTTCCGGTTGGTTCGTTCTGTGAGGCCCAAGGAAGAAACCCTGCCACCCACCACTGGTTCGCCCTGAAGGGCGATGAAGACCGCCCGCCACTCGCATTTGCGGGTATGTGGCAAACCTCGCGATACCAGGGCAAGGAAGGAGCTGAGGAGGTTGAAACCTACACCGTCATCACCACAAAGGCCAATGAGCTGGTGAAGCCCATACACCCGCAGAGAATGCCCGCCATCCTCAAGCCGGAGGACTATGAGCAATGGATGGATGGCAACGCGGATGACGCATTCGAACTGCTGGAGCCCTTAAATTC
This sequence comes from Ruegeria sp. AG1, assembly GCF_056541705.1. Lineage (NCBI taxonomy): Bacteria > Pseudomonadati > Pseudomonadota > Alphaproteobacteria > Rhodobacterales > Roseobacteraceae > Ruegeria > Ruegeria sp. AG1. The sequence goes on from NZ_JBQFYU010000035.1 coordinate 585, forward strand.
GAACGAAACGCAAATTGTTCGGTCTGGCGAAGGTGAGAAGTCGGATCCAGCAGGAAGATTGCCGTGAAAATCGTATCGGGTGGGCAAACTGGCGTAGACTTGGCTGCACTTGAGTTCGCTATCCAACGCGGTTTGAGCTACGGCGGCTGGGTTCCCAAAGGTCGAATCAACGAAGCTGGCCGCATTTCCGAACGATACTTAGGGTTGACGGAGGCACCGTCGGCTGAACCAGACGTCAGAACCCGACTCAACGTCATTTCAAGCGACGCTACGCTTATTCTAACTGATGGATCAGAAAGCCCCGGCACGAACTATACTCATCAAGTCGCAATTGAGGTAGGAAAACCGGTTTTGCGTATCGCGCTTGCAGATAAAAACCGTCTAGAAACTGAGCGGGTTCGGCAATGGGTCTCATCGATCAAGCCTTTGGTTCTCAACGTAGCCGGACCACGTGAATCCGAGGCACCTAGCGTATATTCAAAGGCGTTTGCTTTCCTGAGCGATGCTTTTTCGACCACCTAGGTCAGTTTCTCACACGCCCGAAGT
>NZ_JBQFYU010000036.1:0-820 GCF_056541705.1 Ruegeria sp. AG1
GGATCTGTTGCAAACTTTTGACCGTTGACGCTCATAAGTGCTTCGAGTGAATGGATATCGAAATATTGAAATCGAAAGTCAGTTTTTATGATCTCTTTCAAAGGCGCGCAGTATCCGAAGGATGTGATCCTCTTCGCTGTGTTCTTCTATGTCCGATACGGTGTGTCATATCGCGATCTAGAAGAGATCATGCATGAGCGAGGCGTTGCAGTGGATCACACGACGCTGAATCGCTGGGTGACGCGGTATGCAGGCGCAATCGGTGAAGCGGCGCGTCGTCGAAAGGGACCGTGCGACCGCTCCTGGAGAATGGATGAGACTTACATCAAGGTGAAAGGCAATTGGGTCTATCTCTATCGAGCTGTCGACAAGCACGGCAAGACGCTTGATTTTATGCTTTCCCAGCGTCGAAACAAACTCGCGGCCACCATGTTCTTCGCCCGAATGCTGGAGGTCAACGGCCTTCCGAGAAAGATAGTCATCGACAAAAGTGGAGCTAACACCGCTGGCCTCAAGGCCATCAACAAGATGCTGAAAGGTTTTGGTTGCCCGGTCCCAATTGAAATGGTCAGGCGGAAATACTTGAACAACATCATGGAACAGGACCATCGTTTCATCAAAAGACGAACCCGCCCGATGCTCGGCTTCAAGTCTCTTGCTTCGGCATCAGCGACTCTGGCGGGCATCGAGGTGACGCACATGATCCGTAAAGGCCAGTTCACGCCCGGAATCTGCCCGTTTCGTCAATTCTCCGAGTTGGCAACCTGAACTGAAGCGATCGCAGAACTATTTGGCTGACCTAAAACTTTGCAACGAAACC
>NZ_JBQFYU010000037.1:0-735 GCF_056541705.1 Ruegeria sp. AG1
GGTGCTGTCAGACGAATTCGAACCAGTCTCAGTTTACCGCGGAAACCGTGAACCTATCCAGAACAAAGCTGACGCCACTCGCTAAGAGCGGCGGCGCGTGTCAACTTGAAGGTGTCTCGGCTGGCTAGCGATCTTTCCTGATTGAAGTGGTTGTAGACGGACGAGTGGACGGAAGCGAATTTCTGCAAACTTCGCATGCGCCTGAAACGCTGCATCGCGCGTTCTATTCGTCGGAAAGGCAGGTGCGAGTTCTCAACGCGGTTGTTGAGCCACCTGCCAGTCTGCTGTCTTTTGGTAGCACCAAGCTCTCTGAAAGCGGCCCGATACGATGCGAAGCTATCCGTGACGACATTTTCCACTTTACCGTGTCGCTTCATCAATTTCTTGAGGAATTTCAATGTCGCCTGCTTGTTTCGGCGCTTGGTGACAACGGCTTCCAGCACCTCACCTTCGTGATCAACAGCCCGCCAGAGGTAGTGTCTCTTGCCATTCACCTTCACGAAAACCTCGTCCACGTGCCACTTCCATTTGGAGTATGCTCTCAATTGCTGAACACGCTTTCTTCGGATCTCGGCAGCAAACATTGGGCCAAACCTGTTCCACCAATATCGGACAGTTTCGTGACTCACGTCGATACCTCGCTCGTGCAGCAGATCTTCGACATTTCGAAGCGAAAGCGGGAAGCGGATGTACAACATCACCGCAAGGCGGATGATCTCGGGGCTGGTTTTAAAG
>NZ_JBQFYU010000038.1:0-590 GCF_056541705.1 Ruegeria sp. AG1
GGCTCGATCACGTCCGAGCTGGGCCGTCAGCGCGACGAGATCGAGCTGATCGCGTCGGAAAACATCGTCTCTGCCGCCGTGATGGAAGCGCAGGGCTCGGTGATGACCAACAAATACGCCGAAGGCTACCCCGGTCGTCGTTACTATGGCGGCTGCCAGTTCGTCGATATCGCCGAAAACCTGGCCATCGACCGCGCGAAAGAGCTGTTTGGTTGTGGCTTTGCCAACGTGCAGCCGAACTCGGGCAGCCAGGCGAACCAGGGTGTTTTCCAGGCGCTGATCCAGCCCGGTGACACCATTCTGGGTATGTCGCTGGATGCCGGTGGTCACCTGACCCACGGTGCCCGCCCGAACCAGTCGGGCAAGTGGTTCAACGCCGTGCAATACGGCGTGCGCAAAGAAGACAACATGCTGGACTATGATCAGGTTGAGGCGCTGGCAAAAGAGCACCAGCCCAAGCTGATCATCGCAGGCGGCTCGGCCATCCCGCGTCAGATCGACTTTGCCCGCATGCGCGAGATCGCCGACATGGTCGGGGCCTACTTGCACGTGGACATGGCGCATTTCGCCGGTCTGGTGGCCGCAGGCGA
>NZ_JBQFYU010000039.1:0-527 GCF_056541705.1 Ruegeria sp. AG1
GATGAAAGCTGACGATGTCACAGGAACACTGGAAGACGCTTTGGCTGCATCAGGTTGTGACAGTGTCACCGTTGCCCACAAGCCCCGGCTGCTCAGCGACAACGGCAGCAGTTACATCTCTGGCGAGTTGGCGAAATGGCTGGATGAGCAGGGTATGGATCATGTTCGGGGAGCGCCCAACCATCCGCAGACCCAGGGCAAGATTGAGCGATGGCATCAGACGATGAAGAACCGTGTCCTGATGGAAAACTACTATCTGCCAGGAGCGCTCGAACAGGCCATCGGCGACTTCATCAATCACTACAACCACAACCGATACCACGAGAGCATCAGCAATCTGACACCCGCCGATGTCTATTTCGGTCGAGCCGAAACAATCCTCAGACGCAGAAAGGAAATCAAACACCAGACAATCCAGAAACGCCGCTTGCTGCATCATCAGAACGCGGCGTAGATTGAAACTACGGCGAGCCTGATCCTCCTAAGCCAATCAAACGCTCGTGTTCCAAATCATTCGATGACGGACA